>CANSYK010000009.1 GCA_947651225.1 uncultured bacterium
AATGGAAGATACCATATACGCTATTGTAGTTACCATTTTATATTAGGAATTCAAGGTAATTGCTCTAATATCTTTCGCATACTCTTGTATTTTTCTTCATATGGATTGTAGCAATCTGTTACCGACGAAAGAAAAACAGATTTTCCATGCAGCTTCTTTTTGCTAATCACCTTGTCACACCGCTTAATATCAATAAAGCTTCCCCATTTTTCCTTATGATTTGTAAACCGTTTCATAAAACAAGCATAACAATACCTGCACCCATGTGGACAACCCACATAAGGATTAATTACAAAATCACTCGCTGGCAAACTGGATTTCGTTACCAAATCCTTTACCCAAACCTCTTTTTCTATTATTATCATAAAATCCCCCATGCAGCGCCTATTATAACTTGTCAAGGACGTATTCATCATTTTTCATCAACTTTTATTACTATTTACGGCTGATTTCAGAAAATATTCAGACTCGTCGTACTTGCACGTAAGAGAATAGATATTTTCTGAAAACAGCGTGTAGACTTTTCTAAACATCTTTTCCATGCGCCTTTACACTGTTGTTTTGGTATTAAATTGCTTGCCATTTGCCTATACCATTTGCATAACCTCAGTTTCAAGTTTCTTTAATTCATCAAATGTCAATGCCGGAACGCAATCCGCAATTTCATCAAGTGACATTTTACCTTTCCTAATCAACTTTTCCGCCGTTTTTTTTGCTTCTCTATGAGTAGCATTATCATCAATATCCTTTGCATAAGCCTTTAAAATCTGCTCGTCATCAAATAATGTCATCATAATATCCACAACCTCCTGTTCCTTACTTTCAAGATACTCCTTTAGCACATTTCTGTCTTTGCAAATACGGATTGTTTCGGTTACTGCCTGTCTCGTGTTCCCATATAATTTTCTCTGTTCATTATATACTTTAGAAAAGATTATATACTGCCCGATAATATCTTTCTCATTTTCTTGATATAGGACTTTCACTTCCGCATCAATGGCAATCTTTGCCCCCTCAAAAAATTCCTGAGAAAGTGATATTGTATCAGGGATATTTTTTCTTTCGCCCGTAAATATTACGTAAAGTTCAGGCGTTGGCATATTCACTTTTTTGCTTCCATACAAATTTTGAGTAGTGCGCTTAAAATAATCGTGATAAGTTTGTATCAGATACATCAACGCACGAATAATGATATTCAATGTCCACGTTGACTGACTTTCTACCAGTATCATCAGCCGATTTCCAACAGAAAAACCCAAGTCGTTGTATTCCGCATCAACTAATACATGCTTAATTGTAATATCTGCAATCGCATCTTCCGTCACGTTGCGATCCTCTGGATGGAGTGTCTTGTATAGTTGAAGCAGATACTTTCTATCCTGAAATAAATTTGTGAATACGCTGTCTTTTATCTTACGCTTTGGCATACCTTCTGCCATTACACCACCTCACTCCTGACAAATTAGTAAAAAATCAAGATATACGCTGCTCCTGTTATGTTCCAATTATACAAAAAATCATTCATGTTTACAATATATTGTTTCCTCTTCAGTAAAACATTCAAAATCCTCCTGCTCCCAGCAGCAGCTCAACGCCCGCAGCTAAAGGAATGTTTTTCAATGAATTCATCCAACCTATCTTTAACCATCTCTTGTAAAAGTAATTCATCCTCAGAATCAATTCTACCGTTATGATTATAATCTTTCATGCATACTTCTTATCCTTTAGGAATGACCATCTGCATTTTTAGCCCTTTATCGTCTGTAGACGGGTTCTCCGGTATTATCCCAGTCCTACCCTGTGCATCAAGATTTGCTGTAACTGCAAGACAGACTGCATCCAAAATATCATCTGGTTCACACACTAACTTTTCTGCAGATTTTTCCACATAATCCTTTGATAAATCCTGCAAAAACATGGATAATACTTGTACCCGGTCAGTGATACCTTTCTCCAATTTTTTATTCATAAGAACTTCCCCGTTCAGTCGTGCAAAGCACACCTCCGGATGGCTTTCTCTGATTACATTCATGTACTCTTCATTTGCCAATAAAAACTCATCTACTTCTCTAATTTTAGGAATAATACCTATCGTCTGCTTTGATAAACTTCGTTCAATAGCTAATAAGTTTGCTTCCTTCTGTTTTTCCTTTGTAGATTCGTACACTGCCTGTCTCGTAGGAACCGCAAATACGGTTGGAGTTCTAGGCGTTACAATCTTTCTGGCATCTCTATCAGGTCTTTTCTCATACTGCTCTTTATTGCTTGGAAGTCCTATCACCATATCCACAAGCATGCCATCAAATTGTGTGTTATCAAAAACCATTTCCGGGAAACCATTATATCTCTTCAAATAAAGCTCTCCGTTATTAATAGAAGCAGCTACCCAACCACCTGTGCACCCGTCAACCCCAACAAATAATCCTTTACCTAAAATCTGTTCGTCTCCTTCCTGATTTAAATCAAACATCTTTGCCATTTCCACAATATGGGCAATGTTTTTATCCCCAGCATATCTGTTTGAATCTGCAAAATTATCTTCAATATTAATCCATTCCAAAGAATTGACTTCCTCTATGAGAGGCACATCATATTCCAAAATGCCAACATACATTTCAAGAACAAACTGCTGCTGATAGTATGTCATATCCATAAGTCTATGTAGCTTTATATCTCTTCTTACAATACCAGTTTCTTCAAAAAGTTCCCTATAAGCCGCATGCTCACTGGTCTCTCCTGGCTCCACTTTTCCACCAACGAAATTAAGCAATCCCTTATACGGATTTTTTGCACGCTTACAGAAAAGAAGCTTTTCTTTGTTTTTATCAAATTTTTCTTGGCACTTTCCATTCAGTTGCTTTTCTACGGGCTGATCCTGGCAAGAGTACACAATCCTCCCTCTTTGCTATTGCATTGTACGCCTGCTCATAATATTTATCATTATCAACCGGAAACCTAATCACCTCGTAATCCCTATACACCGTTGCATGTTTATACCACCCAACAACATAAGTTTCTTTTTCTATTGCATATGGATATAATGCACAATAAACTACAAGCACATCGTCTACCTGAGTTTCATTCTTGCAGGCTTCACATCCATCAATCTTTTCAATCTTTAATTGATTCCTTGTCTTACCGTTTGTAGATTTTGTTTCTACAAATCCAAGGCAATATTCTCCTTCTGGATATCCCGCATCCTTTGAAAGAAACACTATATCAAAATTATATTTTTCATGGGCATCAAGATTCTCTTTAACATAAGAACCACCACCTTTAGGCTCATCTTTTCCTGGCACAATTCCCTTATAATAATCCATCCACGCAATGTTACAAAATAATATTCTCAACACATCAACCTTCTTTCTCTTTAGAAAATGGGCTTAAATCAATAAACAAATCTTTTAATTTACTCGTATCAGCAAATTCTCTGAATAAATATTCAAGCAATTCTTCCTGCCTGGCTTGTCCCAATGTCAATCTATAGAGGGAAAGTATCTTAATGAGTCTCTCATATTTGACTTCATCTTTGCTCATAGGATACATCGGTACAAGCCTTTCAATCTTTACTCTCTGATTTTTTCCAAAACACCAGAATGGTACAAGTTCTGATTGTTCTGATTGTTTCTCTGCCCTTGCAGCCTCAAACATTTCTTTCCAAATATCTTTTTTGAATTCAATATCTCCATATTTATCTGCAACATTCTGTCTGATTGCAAGGCACTTAAACCGATTGATTCTTCCTTCCCTTTGCTCTAAATCAACCGGATTACTTGGTAGATTCCAGTGCATTATCACACGACAATAATTATGGAAATCAAGCCCTTCCTGAGCGATTGATGTCGTTGCGAGCACAAATGGCCGCATCGGTGAGTTAAATGCATTTCTGATATTCTCTTTACGCATGACTACCTTTGAATTGTCTCCGGCATCTTTTGTAAAACCAACAGCATAACTAGACCTGATTCGGCAGCCCTCACTTTCCTTATCCAATCCGTTAATCCGTTTCTTAAATGACTGATATGTATCAACAATATAGGTTGCAGTGTGTATCCTCAGAGAATCCATCATCATCTCATGTACTACCTCATTTTTGTCTCCTTCAATCTGAAATCCGACTGTCTCCCCAAGCATATGAATGTACTCATCAAACATTGCCTGAAAACAACCATCTTTACAATATTTTAATACATTCTGCCAGTGAGAATTGTCATCTTGGCATCTTCCATAAGTCAAATCAATAATAGCTGTAGATTCCGGAAGATTAAAATTATTCACAAATATTTTAGCAAGTGCCGTAGCCCTAGCTGTACTTTTTCCATTTGAACGATAAATACATACCGCCGGTGAACCAAGCACCATATTTACAAGAGTTTCTACTAAATCATTCGGTCTTCTTCCCAAATGGATTTCTTCTGGTGCATTTAAGTATTCTTTCAGCTTGTCAATATGCGCAAGAAATCCTTTATTTCTCTTGCCTTTGGACAAACTGCTACTTTCAGATGTAGTATCCTCGTCATCCAAATTCATTTCCCATACAATATCATCAAGCCAATTCTTGGCATAGATAACACCATCCATGAGCATAGAAGCAAGGTAATACCATCTTCTATCTTCTTTGTTGCTTTCTATGTATCCATATTTTTCTTCTATCTGATTCAGCTTATCATTTAATCCCACTCTGACAGACTTTTCAATTTGCTCTAATGATTCTCTTTTATTCAGCGATGTAACTGGTGCATACATATCCGCCAAGGCTTTTGACGGATACAATAAGACAAACAGGCTCATCCCCCTTACTTCTCCATTTGACACATTAAACCGGAGCCTTGCAACCGGATACCTTCTGAAACCTTCTGCAAAATAGCCTGTATTCTTCTTATCCTGATTCTTGCTCTGATGAACCAGTTTTCCAACAGTGAGCCTCTCAGCTTCATATGAAACCATGGCTCCTACCATCCTCGGAACCATCTCCCATGCAGAAAATACAAGTATTTTTGAGAAACCTTTACTATTCTTATAAGCACCTCTCATTTCATAATATGGCTTCGATGGTGGTATCCACATATATTTTTCCGCACCATTTATAAATGCTTTTCCCTTCAATGCTTCCAGCCTCGCATTTGTTTTTGGAAGCTCGTCATATTTATTTATCTTAGAGCGGCTTAACCAAAGAAGGTTCTGCCCTCTCTCATTACCGAATTTCCCCGGATGATTCGTATAATACTTTTCAATCAGTTCCTTTATCTTATACTTTTTCATAAAAGACATAAGATATGGACAACTCTTTACATAGTCTACTGGGAGGGAATATCTGGAATCTGCAGATGACAATAACTTTGCCATTTGTATGTAGGAATTTATATCATTCTCATCTACCTGCAAATGATTTTTTACGCTGCTATCATCCGTGTAATCTCCGGAATCCATGACAGAAATCCTCTCTGTTCTGCTAACCCCTTGATACATGGCATTTTCTGCCTGCCCTTTCATATTGATAATTGCTCCATCACCTGCTTTAAGTTCACTTAATGCAATCGAATAATTTTTCCATATCTCTTTAAACCTGACATTCTTATCGGCATTATCAAATAAAAAGTCCATCACCTGGTAGAACTCTGCATAGTGCTCATCCAACTGATTTTCATCAATTTCTTCAAGTGTTGAATACAATTTGTACGGAGTCGCCGACAGAAGCAACGCTCTTGTGTCATGTCCGCCAAGAAAGCTGTGTGCCAGTATTCCAAGTTCGCTGTCATCCGAAGAGAGCAGGAACTTAAACCTCTGAAATTCGTCCATAATAACAAGATCCGGCTCAAGCATTGATACGCTAATTCTAGCAAACATCACACGGAGCTTATTCATTACATAATAGTTGGAATAGGTAAGCTGTTTTCCATACCTTCTCTCATATAAATGATTAAGCAGCATATCTCTAATAACCGGATACTCCGGATAGTCAAGAATCTTCTGTATCACATTAGCAGGATATTTTCCACCGGATTTCTTTTCACACTCAGATACTCTGTTCTCAAAACTCCATTTCGCCCCGGTGTTCCATGCTTTTACCGCATCCATAATCATAAATTTTTCAAGTAATGTCTTATGTTTTCTAAACTCCGGTATTCTCTTTAAAATGGCATATATCAATGCTCTTTCCCGCACACCCCCACCACCAGAAGTCATACGAAATGAAGTCTCCGGAGTAAGTGGAATCAACTGAATAAATCCCTCTTTTACAGATGAATCATTCTCCTGTTCTGTAATTCTAAGATGCTGCATAGACAATCTGGTATCTGATACAGAACCAATCGCATTATTTCCCGTAACATCCAGTTTTCTGATATTCTGATTCGCTATATTCTGATTTGAGCAGATATAAATAACCTTGAACAGCTCATCTTTTTCCTCCATACGCAATCTTACAGTCTTTACAATGGTTCCCCGGGCAATAAGGGTCTTTCCCATTCCAACCTCATCCGCCACAAGCACTCTGTTCTGCCCATTCCGGAAAAGAAAATCCACTCTGTCTACAGTAGCTCTTTGAAAATCTTTCAGTCCATTCAAGATACGCTTTTCAACATCATCTATATTAAAACTGTGGCACACAAAATCACCTCGCTAATCTCTTTTTCTTCTGATTTTCAAAGTATTGCAAAACGTATCGTATAGTACACGGAACTCTTCTGGTATAATCTCTTTATCCGTTACCATCTTAAGCACATATCCAATATCCTTAAGCCTTTCCGGTTCTTCTACAGATGTTTTTAACATCTTCTCATATAAAGCTGGCATTGCACCATTTGAGTGCTGAAAAATCCCTGATTCCCCCATCTGTTTTTTCTCAAGCATAGAAGCCAAATAATCATCGCCAAGTACAAAAGCGATATATTCTACGAATGATGCCCTGTCTTTTACTACACTATTTACAACTGCACTCTCCCTATCCTCTGGAAAGCCTATTGTCGGAATCATAATAATCCTATGAATTTCATCTTCACCTGCTTTTGCTGTAAGCTCATAGAACTCAGATAATTGCAGAGTCTCAAGTTCTGTATACTCCATCTGCTCACATAAAGTGTGCTTTTGCTTTGAATTAAATGGTGATACCATAATCGTTTTATCACTTGCGACACCTGGAAATTCTACTGTTACCTTATATTTTCCGTAATTATCTTCTGTAATGGCGGCTGTTTTCTTTACTCTACACAGTTCTTTAATTTTCTGTTCCAGGGCATTTTTATTATCGCTATCTATATCCTGAACTGCGTCCATTACTGTTACTTTTTCAAAGGGATTCTTTACATCATCCGCCGAACCACAAAAAATATCCTCCAGAAACTTCTCTCGATTCAGATACTTATTCTTTGTTCCAAGCCACAGCATCATTTCCACATTCTTATTGACAGCAGAATAAGATGCATTCATAGAACCTAGATAAAGGTCTACATCTGCATTTTTTCTTCTGATATAAATTTTGGCATGAATATCCTGTTTCTTTTTATCTATCATTTCATCAGAAATTGCATCTTCTCCATCCACAATCTCGTCTTTCAATACATATATTGCAAAATTGTCAGTATCTATTGCCTTCAGCTTACTAAGTTCTGATCTTCTCGTTATGAGTATCCTCTTACTGCCCGATAATCCTCTTTCAGCAATGTTGAAATCTGCAATAACACTCTCTGAAAGAAATGGTGACATCACTACAAGTTCATGGAATGTAGAGTCAGCACTGTTTCTATCTGTACAAAATAACACATCATCTGACATCTGATATGCGCTTTTTCCTATGCCAAGCGGCAGTATCTCAAAACTCTCTCCAAATTCTTTGCTGTCAAGCCAAAACGATACATCTGCCAGTTCTGCCTGCAAATTTCTAATAATTTTTCTCTTCTTACCGGCATCCTTCCTAGTGTTTAATACATTTCCTGACAAAAAATCCAGAAAACTTATAATCGGCTTCGTCTTTTTCTTCTGACGTACTGTTTTGCTGCTATCCATGGCAAAACTGACATCCCAGCTTCTGTCAAAGGTTAAATTCCGGCTCATTACTACAAAGCGATACTTCTTATCTCCATCTTTATCCACATAGGATAATACCCAAGTTTTCGGATGGAATACCGGATATCTTCCAAGCTGCCTGTCTTTTGGCAATGCAACTTCCACAACCATTTTTTCCAGAAGAACAGATAGTGCTGTTGGCTTCGATGGCACTTTTATCTGCCCGGCTTCGCAGAACAGAATTATCTTATCAGACACTTTCTGCAATGCATTCAGCATACTGATGGAGTTTCGCATAAGTTTGCTGTCTATCTCCTCAGATAAGCCGAGACAGATAGCTGCTGCTGTAAGTGCTTCTAAGTCAAGGGAATATGTAGTTCCTATTGCCTTATCAAGCTTGTATCCATCCGGCGGCATCAGGATACCGTTATAATCAGTCCTGTCACAATCCGAATCTGGCCTAAACATCAGAACCCACCTCCCCGGAATAGATATCATTGATAATCCTTCTGGCATTTGAGAACCTGTAGTCCAGTTCCTTGCCACCAATCCATTTTGAATGGTCAAATTCCTTTGTTCTATTAAGTTTTGCCCTGTTAATGCCTTTTAGTCGTCTTTCTCTTTTTTTAATAAGTTCATCCGCTGCCTCTATATCTAATGCCTTAAACGCTTCCTGAAGTTTACTAAGAAATAGATATGTTCCCGGGTTATGGAGTTCTAATTCATGAAATACAGCACTTAGGTCTACATTTGCTCTTCGTTTTACTTGTGGCTTAAGCCTGCCCCACTCACTAATTACTGCTTCATTCTCCCCTTCTGACAACATCACATTAAATCGTACCCTTGCCATATATACAAGATTGTTAAATTCGCAGGCAAGTTTCATCCTGTATGCAAGCTTCCCTTCTACTTTTTCTGACAAATCCGTTGCCATGGCAGCAAAATCTTCATACTTATTCATATCAATACGATTTTTTAATACATATTCAAGTAATGTTCCTTTTGCCCCTTTTTGTATTTGCTTATCCAGATAAAATGCCTCCTCACCTGTAAGTTCAATCGTAAGATTATCTCTCCAATCATCATGGTATATCGGCAAATTCCAAAAACTAACATTCATGATATCTCCTGCATCAGAATCATCTTTCTCATTTTCTCCTGCCTCGTCATTTCTATTACCAAGTTTTGCAGAAGATTTCTGTGTATTTAGTTTCACTGCTAACGATACATATTCAGGTATGGATAATCCATAATCACAAAAGATTCCATAAGTACGAATACCATTCCAATAAATATCTGATGGTTTTCTCGCAACCCATCCTTTCGGCAAAACACGAGTCCCAATGACACCTTCTGCCTTTGGATTAGCTTTGAGCAATTTAATTCCACAATCTTTTTCTTCCGAGTCAATTGCTCTTAAAATGCGATTTACATCTTTACCATATCTGCCATCAACCGCTTCTCTGAGAACATAAGGAACAATGAGAAAATACTTCGCTCTAGTCTGGATGGTAGATGTCCCCGGGAAGAAATAGTTTGCAAAAGCATCACGGACAATGCCGATGCCAAGTTCATCGACAGCTCCCTGCTCACCAAGAAGGTTAATTACATCAAGCGCCTTCTGCCTGTCTTCTTTTGAAAAATCTATCCATCCCAACTGCACTTAATCACTCCTATCTAACACTTAATCACATAAGTATCTTCCACGTATGTCTCAGGCATTGTACAACAGTTTCCTCCCATATTCTGTTATAAATCATGTTTTTCTCTTCTTTTTGCTGCTTCCTTATAAACCTGTTCATCGGTTCTAGCAGAAACAACGATAATCTTCATAATACCATCTACTCGCTCTATCTTATAAACAACTCGAATCCCTAAACCTCTAAATTTTATTTTCATAAGATTCGAAAGATTTGTCCCACTTTTATTACCCAAAGGTTTTCCATACCCGCCTTCTTCTGTAGGTAATGGATTCTGACTAACTTTTTGGATGCCTTTTAGCACTTGTACCTGAGCTGAATGATCGAGTTTTTTCATATCTTTTTCTGCTTCTTCTAAAAACTCAACACTCCATGTCATTCGATATCAACATCCTCCGTATCTAATAGTTCATCTTCACTGATTCCCAAATTACTGATTACAGTATCAAATGAAATAGTTTTATCATTTCCATTATCTTCCATCCGTTTATTTGCTTCTAACAAAAGGAAATAATCTTCCTCAATTTCTGTCAGTCTTCTATATTCTTCAAGTGACAAAATAATTGCAGAAGGCTGATTGTTCTTTAAAACAATTAACTCTCTTTCAGAATGAAGTCTGTCAAATATCTTCGCTGCCTGACCTTTGTTAAACTGTGAAATAGGAACCAAACTTTGCAAAAGATCTGCTGTAATTGCCATAACAAACACCTCCAATGCTTTCTTCTACTCTTATTATATACAGTAATTAATAAAAAACAACTATGAGGTTTGATAATTTATTGTTAAATTTTCATTATAATTTGTATTTCTTTTTCCTGAAATCAAGGATACAATTGGCTTTAATACAATCAACAAGAGTACTTCTGCTCCAGCTTTCTTCTATTGTTTTACATTTTGTTACTATTTCAACATCTCAAATTATCCTGATAATAAATTTATCTCAATGAATCATAGAACGAATAATTCACAACACCATTGATATAAGCCAAAGCCCCATCAACCAATTCCTTTACCATCAAACAGCTTACATGTGGCAGATGAATACCTTCATCCGCTATTATTCCATAATCTGCACTTGTTCTAAAGCCTCTTGGATTATAATTATTGGGGTCACCCTCAACAATAACAGCTTTATAGCCTAATTCCTACGCTTCTGCAAATCCATATTCAATTAATTCTTTGGAAATATGCTGTCTTTGCAGTTCTGTTTTCACAGCAACAGGCGTTAAGAGCAGCAGCTCGTCCTCATACTTCCCTTCAATAATGAAATCCGGAAAACATGGCATATCCAATAACCACATCAGTTTCATCTGTCATAATCAATTCCAGCTCCGGAATATAATACTTTTTTGACCTTATTTCTTCCACAAGCCGCCGCACGGTCTTCCCTTCTTCCGGGGAATCCCACTTTGCAAATACATCCTCAACCATGTCAAGTGATGGCAACAAATATTTCTTTTCCATGGACTTAATTGTTCTCGTCATTTCTGTTCCTCCATTTCACACCCCTGCCGGACTGTACTATTTAAACAATAACAGTATACCACACTTAGGAAATTCCAGCCACAAATAACTACAAATAACGTAATTACTTAATACACTATAAATCACTTGCAAAACAGAAAAATAAATGATACTCTTTTCTCAGGCACTGGTAAAGAGACAGGTTCCGATTGTTCCAATACAACAGAAAGAATAGGATGAAAAAAATTGATGGATAAGAAAATTCTTTATGTATCTGATCTTGATGGCACCCTACTTAGAAGTAATCAAATAACTTCAGAGTATACCAATGAAATTATTAACAAGATAACGGAGCAGGGAACATTATTTTCATATGCGACTGCACGGTCCATACATACAGCTAGAATAGTTACAGGGGGATTAAAAGCAAAGATTCCGCTAATCACATATAATGGCGTGTTTATTATGGATAACCAGTCAGCGGAAATATTGGATGCAAGTTACTTTGATAATCATATTTATGATTTATTAGATGACTTGTTTTCACATGATATTTATCCCACCGTTTATTCAATAATAGATGGCAAAGAAAGATTTTCAAATATTCCAGAAAAGAGTTCTAAAGGTACTCTTGATTTTGCAGCGTCAAGAAATGACTTCAGAAAGCGCATGGTTCATACGGAAGAAGACCTTATTGCCGGAAATCTATTTTATATTACATGTATTGATGATGCAGATAAATTGCTGCCACATTATAAAAAGTATCGTGAACAATATCACTGTGTTTACCAGAAGGATATTTATTCAGGGGAGCAATGGCTGGAAATCATGCCAAAAAATGCAACGAAGGCGAGTGCAGTTAACCGGTTAAAGAAAATGTTAAATTGCGATTATGTGATTGCATTTGGGGATGGAGTCAATGATATCGAAATGTTTAAAGTGGCAGACGAAGCCTACGCCGTAGAAAATGCAGCACCAGAATTGAAAGCTTTTGCTACAGACGTAATTGAAGGGAATAATCAGGATGGGGTTGCAAAATGGTTAGAGGCTCATTGCCAGAAAGCTGCCATTCACAGCTAAGGAACTGTTAAAAAATAACTTTGCATTTTGCACAGAGCGGATTTTTCTTTAACAGTTCCTAGTATAACTCGCACTAAATATCTTAATGTTTGGCGCAGAATATTTTTCTGAGGGCGCCACTTCACAAACGTAGGCGTAGCGGTGGCTACGTCGAGGCTTGGGGAGTAGTGTCATCAGGAAAATAGGCAAGCGAAATCACAATTCCCAGAATAAGCATAACGGAAACAGAAACCGCAGAAAATGCAAGCACAATCGTTGACCGGATTCCCTTTGGCCTTAATTTCTCTCTATAGCCTGTATATTTAATTTTCAACTTCCGCATGCTCCCTTCTGTATTTTGAAGGAGAGACGCCAAACCGTCTCTTAAATACATAACTAAAATAATTAGGATCTGTATATCCTACATTCTTTGCGATAATATAACTTTTCTCATTGGTTTCAATCAACTGGCTGGAAGCCCGCTCCATCCGGTAATCTGTTAAATAACTAATAAAAGAATCCCCTGTCTCTTTCTTAATATCATTATTCATCGAAAAACGATATAATGCACTGATTAACTCCATCATATCTATATGGTGCTGCTGCAATGACTTATTTGGATAAGAAGTATGATTCAAAAATTGGCCTGCTGCTTCAGCAACATCTTTTTCAGAGCCAAGACGAATCATTTTAAGCAGCTCTGATAAATCCCCATCCTTTGTCAAAGTGGATTTTTCCATCTTCTGCGGAACTACCTCTTTCATATTAATTGACCTGGAGGCACCATAAATCGCACGATAGGATACTGCCTCCCTTGCACTGTTATAAGATTGTGATAATGCAAGTATATTATTACAAACCTGGCCAATTCCAATAGTAACAACCGCTCCAATCATACTGCGGACATATTTGCAAAAACGGTCACATTCATCTGTCAGATCTGAAACTTCATTTTCTGCCTTCAGTTCCGAAATCAAAATCATATTTCCCAGATAGGAAAAATATTTTGCACCCCACTTTTCTGCCAAGCGTTCCTTTGCCTGTTTATGGACAGAAGTAGCCAAAAGCAAAGGATTCATATTGTCTGGCACCTGGCTTGAGGAGGTATGGATAACAAGACAGCACAAAAACGGCCCAGAAAAAGAAAGCCGATAATCTGAAAGATAACCGGGAATCTCTTCTTCCCGAATCCTCCCTTCTATCAGCGAAGAATAAAAGTTTGCCTGCATAAGCGGCAGCGACTCCATATAATACTTCTGCAAAGTTTCTACATTACGTTTTTCACTAATTTCCTGATCTAATTTTATCTTAAGCTGTGTAAATACATTTGTTAATTCAACAGAATTCACCGGCTTTAAAATGTATCCCTCTGCCTCCAGATGAATTGCTCCTTTTGCATATTCAAATTCATCAAACCCAGTAAAAAACAAAATCCTGGTTGCCGGATATTCTGCCTTGATACGATTCGCAAGCTCCATCCCATCCATAAACGGCATCTTGATATCTGTCATAACAACATCCGGCTGAAACTCCTCCACCATTTCAAACGCCTTGATTCCATTGTTTGCATATCCAACAACAGAAAAGCCAAGCCCTTCCCAATTAATTTTTTTCATGATGACATGTATCACTTCTTCTTCATCATCCACTAAAAGCACTTTATATTTATCCATACTTTTTCTCCCTGCTATTCGTCCATACCTCCAACTTAAAATATTACTATTCACCCTAAAACTTTACAATCTGATAAAATAACTCTCTGTATTATTAAGGAACTATGAAGCAGTAACATTTTGGGAAGATATGAGAAAAAAAGAAAAGCAAATCAAAGGCAAAAATGATTTGACAAATTCCAATAAATTGTATAATTTTTTACAAAGATGCAGCCTTAGCAACATCCAAAGGAAGCTTATCACATATTTTAGCCCAATACAACACAAATCCTCAAAAGAGCCGGAACAAGTTCCGACCCCTCTGAGTACATTTATCACTATTTTTTCTGTACATATTTTAAGCAGTGCAGTGTTACTGCTACAAGAATGATGATACCAGAAAATACAAACTGCAGATTTGTATCAATTCCCAGAATCGTTAAAGAGTAGGTAAGTGCCGTAAAAATAAATACACCAACCACTACACCAGAAATCTTACCAATACCACCAGTAAAGGATACACCACCTACTACGCAGGCAGCGATTGCGTCCATCTCCCAACCCTGCCCATAAGCTGCAGAACCGGAGCCGACCATTCTTGCACACTCAAGCCATGAACCAAATCCATAAAGGATACCAGCCATAATAAATGCGCCTACCGTTATGCGGAATACAGAGATACCAGAAACAGCCGCAGCTTCTGGATTTCCACCTACCGCATAAAGATTTTTACCAAATGTTGTTTTGTTCCAGATAAACCATACAATTACGACAGCAGCAACTGCCCAGAGAATAATTGTAGGGAAACCATTTATCTTTGGAATAATCATATTCGGAATTACCGGCTCTATTGCACCAAAGGAAACACCTTTCGTCGCATAAGTAACCAAACCAAAAATCACCAGCATATTTGCCATCGTTGAAATGAACGGATGCATCTTGAACTTTGCAGTAAAGAATCCTGCAATCGTTGTAAAAAATGTACATAAAAGGATACACATAACTAATGCCAAAAGCACTCTGCCAATAATCGGCATATTTGTAAAATCAAATATATGCCCAAATACGGAACCTGTGTTAATCCCCTGATGCATAATAATCGTCGCAGTCGTCATTCCCATGCCAACCATACGCCCAATGGAAAGATCCGTACCAGTAAGGAGAATCAACCCTGCCACCCCAAGCGCCAGAAACATTCTTGGCGAAGCCTGCTGAAGGACATTTAATACATTATTATAAGTAAGCAATAGTGCATTTTTTACTATTGGTGTAATAATACAGAGCGCAATAAAAATCAAAAGAATTGCAATATATAAGCCGTTCTGCAGAAAAAACGCCCTGCGGTTAAAGGAATACCTGTAATTTTCCCACTCCTGTGCCTGTGATTCTATAAAGGTAAACTTCGACATACGAAGCAGGTCAATTAAATGATATTTATAAGTATAGGCATTATGCCTTTTATCTTTAACCTCCTGAAGTTCCTTATCCCGTTTCATTTTAGCATCAAATAAACGGTTCTTATATACATACTTTTCATCTTTAATTTCCTGATAGTCAGAAAGCTTTGCAATCGCTTCGGTATATTCCTGTTTCAGTTTGGCAACCTTTTTTTGGTATCTTTCCTTTACATCTGCTTTTTCCAAAGCACAGCTTTCCTTAACCGGCTGATAGTACTCCTGGTCAAAATGTGCTTTCAGGTAATTTTCCGCATCAGAAACCAGCTTTGAAATCTCACCTTTGTTTCTTTCCTCTATTCCTTTTGCTTTTTCCAGCTTCACTCTATTTTCTGCAAGTGCAGTTTCTTTCTCACTTTTCGTAAGAATATGATCCTTTTTTATTCCGTCAATCTCATTTTGAACAGCAAGAACTTTATCTGTTCCCTCTGCCCTAAGACTGTCAATTTTTTTCTGAATCTTTCCAATATAATCCTCAATCGGCTGGCGAAGCTATTTTTCCTGTTCAGCCGTAAGAATCTTACTATTTCCATTCGCCATATCTATTCATCTCCCCCATTATAGGTATTTTGCACTGAGCCGCAATAACTCTTCCTGATTTGTTTCTTTCGTATTAACAATTCCAGAAAGACGTCCATTTGACATTACACCAATACGGTTCGTGATTCCTAAAATCTCCGGCATTTCAGAAGAAACAACAATAATTGTCTTCCCCTTTTTTGCCATCTCAATAATCAGCTCATAGATTTCATACTTCGCACCAACATCAATTCCTCTGGTCGGTTCATCCATCATAAAAACCTGTGGACTGCGTTCCAGCCATTTCCCCATAATAACCTTCTGTTGATTCCCTCTGGACAGGCTTGAAATCATATCATCCGGCTCCATGCACTTTGTGTGCATGACTTTAATTTCTTTTGCTGCCGCCTTAACCATTTTTGAATCAGAAAGCGCCACTCCAGACTTATACTGCTCCAGATTTGCAATCGTCGTATTGAAAGTAAGATCCCCTTTCAAAAAAAGCCCGTTCGCCTTCCGCTCCTCTGTAATCTAGCAAAGCCATGATCCATAGCATTTTTAGCATTCACAAAATTCATAAGACGATTGCGGAAATAAACACGCCCGGCTGCCCTGGTCCGGACGCCAAAAATCGTTCCTAAAAGCTCTGTACGCCCAGCGCCAACCAGTCCGTACAGTCCAAAAATCTCCCCTTCTTTTACATCAAAGGTAATATCCTGCAAATAAGGTTCAAATTTTGTAGATAAATGCTGGACAGATAGAACAACATCCTTTGGCGTATTATCAACTGGAGGAAAACGGTTTTCCAGAGAGCGACCAACCATCGCTGCAATTAACTCATTCATATTCGTTTCCTTGCTGCTCTTTGTCATAACCAGATTTCCATCACGAAGAACCGATACCTCATCACAAATCTCAAAAATTTCATCCATTTTATGAGAAATATAAATCAAAGCAATCCCCTGTTCCTTTAACATACGCATCATCTGGAACAGCTTATCTACCTCTTGGGCCATTAAAGAAGAAGTAGGCTCATCAAGTACGATCACCTTGGAATGATAAGAAATTGCCTTTGCAATTTCACACATCTGCCCCTGTGATACAGACATGTTTTTCATAGGCTGCGTAAGATTCACCGTCATACCCAGTTTTCTGAAAAGCTCAGAAGCTTCCTTTTTCATCCTGCCCTCATCCACCACGCCCATGGAATTCACAGGATAACGCCCTAAAAATAAATTATCAATTACATTTCCTTCCAAACACTGGTTCAATTCCTGATGAACCATTGCAATACCATTTTCAAGAGCATCCTTAGGCCCGGAGAAACTTACCTCCTTACCGTCCAGCAAGATTTTTCCTTCATCTTTTTGATACGTTCCAAAAAGACACTTCATCATTGTTGATTTTCTAGCGCCATTTTCGCCCATCAGCCCCATAACCGTATCAATGTCTACTCCATCCAGGGCATTGCGCAGGATGCGAAGTGTCAGATATGCCTGCACATCTGCATGCTGGCTGATTGTTCCGCCATAACCATCTGCGATGGCAGCTACAGCATCATTGTTTGCATCATAGCCAAAAGTAGGCACATCCTGCTCCTTAGACCATGCGTTAAACATTGACATTCCCATTCCATCATTATTTGATACCACAATGTCTATCTCCTTGCCAAAGGAAGAAGACCATGTACCAATTGCATTACCAGCAGTAGCAGCGTCCCATGTTGCACCTGCAGAATTTTTCATTTCTTGAGAAGCAAGTTCACGAACGGCATATTCCTTTCCCCCAATTTCCAGTTTGCCAGCCTGTACCGCTGATGTGGAACCATCCGTATTTGTATCGACTGGCTCACTGTTAATATCGCCGTCTTTCTCAACACCAGTGCCAAGCGCCTTACGAACGCCTCTTGTATGGGCAATAGAATCGTTATGTCCAATATCACCGATAGCAAGTACATAACCGATTACTCCATCACCATTACGGTCATTTTTATCAATATTTTTCTCAATATACTCTTTGACCATCGTACCTTGAAGTTCAGCTCCCTGATTTGCATCAAAGCCTACATAATAAGTATCCTTGTTAAAGTTCAAAGCTGTCTGATCCAGTTCCCCAGTAGAACTATTGGATGGCTGGCGGTTAAACCATACTAAAGGTTTATCCTTATTTGCCACAGTTGATGAACCTTTCTCTGATGATGTGCCTGACTTGCTGCCAGATGTTGCTTCATTAGAACCCCCGTCTCCACATGCAGTAAGCGAAAGGCCAAGTACAAGTGCCATTATCATTGAAATAATTTTTTTCTTCATATGCTTTCTCCCTTCCGATAACACACTTGACGTATGCTTCTTGTTGATATTGACAGTATATTCAATTCCTTCCGAAGAAAACATAGAATATTTTTTGTTTTACATTGAAATTTTTATGATTTTATTTAGTAATATCTAACAAACTTGGGCTTTTTTTCTTTTCATAATATACAACTTCAACATAAGCGCACACAAAAAAAGGTTTGAAATTCCTCTATCGCCAAAAAAACATGCTAAGCGGAACTATGTCAAACCTTAAAAGAACAGAAAACGGCGCCTATCCAGAAATAACCCTACAGCGTTTTTTATAACATACAATCCCATATCGATATATAGTTTTCATACCATCCTCTAATAATACCTCCTCGTACCAGAATTATTTTCTTTTCATTCCGCTGCCTTTTCCACCCGTTCTATCACACAGCTATGTGGTTTCCTTACTTTCTTCTTATCATAGTTAATTCCAACTAGCAAAATTTCTCCCGTATAGCATTTTCAATGCTATTGACTTTCCAAAACGCCGTGGTCTGCTGACACAGATATATTTTTGTTCCGTATTCATATATTTATTGGTATACGCAATCAATCCTGTCTTATCCACATAAATTTCAGAACGGATGGCCTGTAAAAAACCTTTATTATTTGGATTTAAATAAATTCCCACAAGTATGCCCCTCCTATTTTCATAAAATCTTTACCAAAAAAATCATTCCTTGTTACAGTTCAGCCTTCAATCAAACGAACAATATTTCCGATACCTATATTTTATCAGAAATCAGACTTGAAAAAAACTGCTAATTGCTGTCTCTTACTTTTCCTATCTGAATCACGTATACTTTAAGCATTAAATATGTATTTTGTATAGAAAGAAGGAGGATGGCAGAATTGCACAATTCCCTGACTTTGAAGAACTTATAAGAAAAAGCAAAGGAGCAAATCCTATGGCAAAAATTTTAATCGTCGAAGACGAAAAGAATATGCAGGATATTATTGCTGAATATATGGGGCGTGGTGGTCATACTTGCTTTACAGCTGAGGATGGCATGGATGCGTTGCTGGCGTTGAAAAATAATCCTATGGATTTGATGATACTGGATATTATGATGCCACATCTTGATGGATTTTCTGTCTGTAAGATCGCAAGAGAAATGAGCAATCTCCCTATTATCATGCTGACAGCCAAAAGTAATGAGAACGATAAATTGAAAGGCTATGATTTAGGCGCAGATGATTACATAACAAAACCATTTAGCCCTAAAGTATTGCTTGCAAAAGCAAATGCCTTATTGCGCCGTTCTTCTGTCCTTCCGGCAGATACCATAAACGCCGGAAAAATTTCTATCCTTACAGCCTCGCATAAAGTTTTTCTGGATGGAAAGGAAATTACTCTGACCTACAAGGAATATGAGCTGCTACATTTTTTTATATCAAATCCAGGCCAGGTTTTCAGCCGTGAACAATTACTTAACCGGATATGGGGATATGACTTTGAGGGAACGACCAGAACAGTAGATACGCATATTAAAACCCTCCGTCAGAAATTAGGCGACGAAGGCAGGCATATCGTTACGCTTATCCGGTCTGGATACAAATTTGAGGTGACAGCATAAAAATAAGTGAGCAAATGAATGTTTTTACCATTCGGAAAAAAATACTACTGGCTACTAAACTGATGGGAGTTATTCTGGTATTATCTTATGTATTTTCTACCAGGCTGCCTTTAAACGCAGATGTTTCTCTTATGATCTGGCTGGTATTTGTTGCTGTCTTAATCTGTGCAATTGATCTATGGATGTCTAGGTTTATTTCAAAACCCGTGTCTGAACTGAATGAAGCCGCCAGCCGTATGGCAAATTTAGATTTCTCACATTTTTGTGAGGTAACAGGGCACGATGAGTTTGGGGAACTTTCCCACAGCCTGAACGTTATGGCCGAAAATTTGCAGGAGGCATTTGAGGAACGGGAAAATGCAAACAGAAAGTTGGAGCAGGATGTGAAGCAAAAAAGCGCCTGCTGGCCGAACGCAAAGAACTGGCAGACAACCTTTCACACGAAATGAAAACTCCGCCGGGTGTGATCCGGGCTTATACAGAAGGATTGCAGGATGAAACAGATGAAAGGAAAAGGCAGGATTACTACGAAGTCATTATAAAATAAACAGAGCGCATGAGCAGCCTGATTACCACTCTGCTTGACTTATCCGCACTGGAAAACGGAGCTGCCAGGCTTCACCCAGAACGCTTCGAATTTGTTGAATTTTTGGAAACCATTGCCGGACGATTACTGATTGATACCCCGGATGCTGATTTTGATTTGCAATATGAACTACCAGAACTGCCTGTCTATGTCAATACTGATAAGAGCAGGATGGAGCAGGTACTTAACAATCTGATCGTCAATGCAAAACGAAATGTCCAGCCAGGCGGCATTCTGAAGCTTTCACTTACAGAACGGGATGGCATGCTGGACTTTTCCATCTATAATCAAGGACATCCTATCCCACAGGAAAATCTTTCTAAAATCTGGACGAAATTTTATCGCAATAAAAATACAAAATACAGCGGTTCAGGATTAGGGCTTGCGATTGTGGCACAAATTCTTTCCATGCAGCATTTAACATATGGCGTTTTAAACCGGCAGGACGGAGTAATATTCTATTCATCATGCGAAAAACCAGCCGTAAATAGTAACGATTTCACACCAACTTCACATGGACTTCAACGCACTTTTTTATTCTTAGGAACAGTAAATAAATTAAACGAACAAGTTACGAAGAATGTTTTTCTGAGTGCAAAGAAAAAAACGTAAGAGTAACGGGCTACGGCGAGGCTTTTTGATGCAGCAATCGAAAAAACAGGCGAGTAAGTTGTTCCATTTAATTATTTACAGTTCCTTAACCCATCAAGAGGAAAAAACTTTCCTCAAAATGCAAGGAGGTGTGCTTATGTTTTTAGGTTTGGAATGGTACTGGCGGCTTGTGATTGTGGCGGCACTTATCATCATTATCCCGATGAAAGTAAGGTTTATGAAATGGTGGAGCAGACGAGAGCAGGACAGAAAAAAAGAACAACATGGGAAATGGGGGTGATGACGAATGATTGAAGTAAAGAATCTGACTTTTTCTTATGGGAAAGACAAAGAGGCATTACACGGTTTGAACTTCACGGTGGAAGATGGGGAAATTTGGGGATTCCTGGGGCCAAACGGTTCTGGGAAGTCTACAACCCAAAAGATATTAACCGGCATCCTAAAAGGACATGGCGGTATGGTATCCCTGTCTGGGAAAGCTCTAGGGAACACATATACACAAGATTTCTTTCAGAAAATTGGTGTTCTATTTGAGTTTCCCTACCTGTATGCCAACTTAAGCGCCCTTGACAACCTGCATTATTTTTCCTCTTTCTATCCCATAAAACAGCTGCGGGATGCAGAAGAAGTACTTGATGAATTAGAATTTAAGAGAGATTTCTTAAGGAAACCAGTCTCCTCATACTCTAAGGGGATGCGCCAGCGCATCAGCATGGCAAGGGCTTTGATCAGCAATCCTAAACTCCTGTTTCTGGACGAACCGACCAGCGGCCTTGATCCTACTGGAGCCGTCCTCTTCCGCAGAATCATAGAGAACGAGCGCCAGAAAGGAACGACGGTATTTGTAACAACCCATAATATGCTGGATGCCGATCTGCTTTGTGACAGAGTAGCTTTTATCTCTAATGGGAACATTGTTGCACTTGATACGCCAAAAAATCTGAAAGAGCAAAACAGCAGCCACAGCATTGCTGTCGACTATCTGTATCAGGGCAGAAGAATTGAACAAATAATAGAAGCGCCAGAGCTGGAATCAGGTATTCCTTTTCCCTATGATGAACTGATTAGCATTCACTCTCAGGAGCCAACTTTGGAGGATATCTTTATCCAGTATGCAGGAAGGAGGATGTCTTAATGTGGAAAAGCCTTTCTTCTTTATTCAAAAAAGACTGCAGGATGATGGCGTCAGGAAAATTCTTCCTTGTAGCGCTGGGATCGCTTTTGCTCTATACGTTATTCATTAACCTTGGCTATCTGAATTTCATGGGAGATAATGCCAATATCTACAATGTATATCTCTATAATCCGGCAGGAACATATACACAGGTGTCGCCGCTTATCCATTTGTAGGATTTTTGGGGATTGCGTCTGTACTGTTTAAAGAAAAACAGATGGGAGGCATACGTGTCCATTGCCATTATGCCAATGAAAAAGAACCTGTTTGTATTTTCCAAAGTCTTTCTTTTTCTAATCACAGATTTAGTATTCGCAATTTTGATGACCCTGTTCAATGTGGGACTGGCAGAAGCAGGAAACATTTTGCCTGCTGTACTGATACAGACAGGGATCTTGTCCCTGATTATGGCTCTCACAGGCTTCGGCTGCACGATGCTGCTAAAAGATTTCAAACAATTTTCACTGGCCTATCTGGTGATTGCGCTCTTTACGGCAACACCGGTTTTCCTATCGGCCAACACTGCAATTAAAATGGATTGGATTGATTACCATCCGTTTTATCACGTGTATATGGGGCTGAAAAATGCATTTTTCGGTATGCCTGTTACAAACCCAGTTTATTATATCTGCGTAGTATGTGTCATTATCGTACTCTTTGCTGTTGTTGGAGCAGCGTTTCGTAAAGAGA
This sequence comes from uncultured bacterium, assembly GCA_947651225.1. Lineage (GTDB taxonomy): Bacteria > Bacillota > Clostridia > Lachnospirales > Lachnospiraceae > Butyribacter. Next base: position 22,834 of record CANSYK010000009.1, read on the forward strand.
TGGGAAAGGAGGGCTGATTATGAAAGGATTAATCTATCAGCTAAAAAGCGCCAGGAAAGATAAGTTTTGTATCATGTCGTTTCTCCTGCCTATTGTGGTAGCTATAGCGCTAAATATTGTCGGCTCCATTGACCTTTCTTCATTAGGAGAATATTATTTTTGTGTGGTTGATGGCAAAGTCGCTGATGAAACGCAGAAGTGGCTTATGGGATACGGCGATGTTACGGTTTGTCAGACAAGAGAAGAATGGCTTTTGGCAATCAAGGAGCCGTCTACCAATCTGATCGGCGTGGAGATGGATGGAACGGGGATCAAAACAATTTTATCTGGTGATGAATTGCCGCTGTGGCAACAGGCAGCAGCCACACTTCCGTCTCTCTATGAACAGCGGGAAGCGGCGGCAAAGGTCAGCATACAGACTTTGGAGCAGCCCGACGTGCTGGAAGGAATCCAGTATATTTTTATGGCAATAACACTGATCGTTGCTATGTTCATGGGCTGTACCTTTAATGCGATGAACATCATTTCTGAAAAAGAAAGTGGTGTTGCACTGGTCAATGAAATACTGCCTATGACATCCAGGCAATATGTTGTTCAGAAAATTTTTATTGGCTTTGTATTTGGCTGTCTGTCTGCGATTGTCACGGCAGCAATCTGTTTCCTGCTTTCCCCTGCTAAAATATCTAGCGATAGCGAAAAACAAAGCACTCTCATACATTTGCTACCTTATCCCGTCCAGTGCAACTTTTGAGGGAGTTATGGATCTGGCAAATGGCGGTATGGCAACCGCAGGTAAAGATATCGCCATCCTTACCGTTCATTGTGCAGGCTGATTTTTGCTCTATCTTCTTATGTCTAAGAATCAGAAAAAATAGTTTTTACGTAAAAAGCAAAGCTGACCTTGTTACTATTCACGGCTGTTCTTAACATCATGCGAAAAACCAGCCGTGAATAGTAACCTGACCTTTCCAGAAAAAGCGGAATCATAATATCAGGATTGACAAATAGAATTAATTTTGCTATACTGTAAATCAATTTATAGTAAATGAATTTACAGTAAATCGGTTTATAGTAAAAAGGAGGGAATATAGTGCCAAGTAATCCTAAAATTCCAAAAGATATGATACTAAAAACCGCCTTAGAATTGTTGATTGAGAGCGGCTATGGCAATGTAACAATAAAAGCAGTTGCAAAAAAATTGAATAGTTCCACACAGCCTATTTCCTGGCATTTTGGTAACATGGAGGGTTTTCGCAAAGCCCTTGCCGAATATGCTATATCTTACGCAAATAAAAAATTGAAACCATCATCCAAAAATGCTGTTAGTGCGTTTTCGGAAATAGGCAATGCCTATGTTGATATTGCTTTTGATATGCCTTATTTATTTAAATATCTTTACCTAAATGAAGGAAGCGATTATTGCGCTGGTACGTTTGAAATGATTCTTTCTGCAATAAATAATCAGGATTTAGTCGCCGAAATATCGAACTTTTTTTGTATACCTAATGATAAAGCACTGGACTATCTTACAAATACCATAGTATATTCACATGGACTTCTCACAGCAATAGTTTCGGGTACCATAAAAGCAAATAGGCAAACTGCAAAAGAAAAAGTTCATAATGCGTGTTGTGCTTTTTTGCTACAAGCGGGTGGAGATATAAAGAAAGCCCAAGAAGCGGAAAATTTTTTGAAAAGAGCAAAAAATGCAGACAAAAAAGTCTAATTATAGTAAACGCATAAAATACATGCGTTAACTATAATGGATGCACACGGATACACATAGGAAGTTATGCTGCTTTGCAGCGTGTATCCGGCGCTGTAAACAAAGCAAAACGCAAGCATTTTTTTCGTTTACTATAATGCACAAAATTTACAGGTGCTTGATATTAAAGAACAGGAAACACGCTCTAACATCGTAGAGAAAATTTATGGGGAGAAATGGAGATATGATGACAAAGTTTAAAGTACTGAAGAAATTCATGTTACCTGCCATTATGTGGCTGATTTTTGAAATTATAGCCATTACACTTTGGCTTACAATGCAGAATATATTTTATCTATTTAATTTTAGCTATATCGGAACATCAGTAGCAATAGGATTTTTGCTGTTCCAGCTTCAATACAAATACGCTCGCAGAATAGCGCAATTTTTGGTTGGAACATATATGTTTGTTTATCTTGGATTGATTTGTAATGAGAATATGCAGATAGAGGGATTTTGGTACTACTTGTTTACTGGTGTTTTTGAGGCGGCAACTATTCATTATGCAGTTGCAAAAATATTTGGTCCTTTAATTTTCGGACGTGGATGGTGTGGATTCGCCTGTTGGACAGCAATGATTCTTGATTTGCTTCCATATAAGATACCGCAGCAGCCACGGAAAAAATGGGGGTGGGTGCGGTATCTTACTTTTGTACTATCTTTTATTTTTGTTAGTGGGTTATTCCTTGCACAAGTACAGAATATGGAACAAATAATGTTCTGGTTGTTTTTGATTGGCAACGTTTTATATTACATAGTTGGAATTATTTTAGCTTTTGCGTTAAAGGATAATCGTGCTTTCTGCAAATATATATGTCCGATTACAGTATTTTTGAAACCTGCATCCTATTTTTCATTATTGCATATTAAATGTGACAAAAGCAAATGTGTTTCCTGTGGTAAATGCAAAAAAGTTTGTCCTATGAATGTTGATGTAACTGATAACTCCAGAAAACGCAAAAACGGGACAGAATGCATTTTATGTTTTGAATGTAAAAAGGTTTGTTCCAAAAATGCACTATAATTTTCAATGTAGCAAATAAAACATCATACTCTCAATATCAAGTCCCCCGTTCTATCATACAGCTATGTGGTTTACTTGCTTTCTTCTTATCATAATTGATCCCAACAAGCAAAATTTCACCCACATACCCTTCCAATGCCTGTGTATAGTGCCTGTCCTTTATCTGCTGAATTACCGCATTCGCAGACTTATCATAATTATTTCTAATAATGCCAAATGGTAATTCAGCCAATTAACACAGTTTTCCCCTCAAAAGCAAACCCATATATTCGGATACGTTCTGCCGGAATCCCCTTTGCCTCCAAAGCAGCGGCATACCGTTTTTCTTCTATCTGCTGAAGCGCCATCCTCACTGTTTCCTCCAAATCCTTCTCCTTCTGGGGGCGATGTACTTTAAACTCTATAATAATAGCATCATCCTTTTCATTACCTTTCAACGGCTCAAGCATGATATCATAACGCCCAAATCCGCTTTCACGATTTGAGGTAACCGTATATCTGTCTGACAAATCCACCATCAGCCCCAGCACAAAACCATGATAGAAACGTTCTGGCTGCGACCGTTCAGACAACCTCCTGCCTGTATCAAAGCTACTAAAGACATCAAGCGCAACACTATTCATATATTCATTCATCGCCTCAAGGTCTCCCAGCAGCAATGCCTTGATAAAATCATTGTACTCAGGTATACTCTGCTTAAACCAGCTTTCAATCATATTCCGAAACATCAGCCTGACCTCTTTATTGGTTAGCTTTAAATCGTATTCCTCAATTCCCTCTTCCAGGGTATAAGTTTCCACCCTTAAATAGCCACTTGCGAGCAACAAACTCCAAATTGCATATTCATTATGGTCAAGCTGATTAAAAACAATCTGTTCATCAATTCTCGTATGGAGAATACCACCATTTAACAAATCTTCCATTGTAACCTTTACATCTTTGCTGCCCTCACGAATCAACTTCCCAACAAGGCTGTTGCTGCTGGTATTTGCCCAGTATGTTGAAAATTTTTTATCTCCAAGGAAATGAATAATTGACCATGGATTATAAATATTTGTTTTTCCACCAAATGTAAAACCGTCATACCAGTCTTTCACATGCCACTCCATATCAGATAGCCCAAACTCATGCAAAGCATCTGACACTTCCATTTGTGTAAAACCGAAAGACTCTTCATACTTATGTGAGGTTGTTGTTACTACAGCTAAATTATTCAAATCCGAAAAAATACTTTCTTTACTTACCCTCGTAATCCCCGTCATAATAGCACGTTCCAGACATTGATTCGTCTTAAAAGTAGCATTAAACAAACTCCTTGTAAACGCCACAATTTCATCCCAGTATCCATTTACATATGCTTCCTGCATCGGTGTATCATATTCATCCAATAAAATAATCACTTTTTTTCCATAATATCTCATTAATAATTTTGAAAGCATATTCAAGGACATTCCGGCAATATCCTCTTCCATATCCCTTGACACTGCACGGAAAAGCTCTTTTTCTGCCTCACTCATCAAACCATCCACATTTAAAAGAAAATTATACTCCGCATACTGCTCAAAAATCAGCCGGCAAATCATTTTTTGCATCCCTGAAAAATCTTTTGTTCCTTTTACTGATGCAAAAGAAAGGCTGATAACTGGATACATTCCCTGCAAACCCTGATATTTTTCTTTTTTCCAAATTTTAAGCCCTTCAAAAATTTCTCCCTGTCCTTTATATTTTACTGAAAAAAAACGTTCTGTCATGCTCATTGCCAGCGTCTTGCCAAAGCGCCTTGGGCGGGTAAGTAAAGTCACGCTGTCCCCGTTCTCCCACCACTCCCTGATAAAATCAGTTTTATCCACATAAAAATAGTTATTAGAAATAATCGTTTCAAAATCCTGAACACCGATTGCAGCTGTTCTTGCCATACTTTCCCTCCTAAAATATGCTTGAAATCCCCTATTATAGTAAACGAAAAAAACGCTTGCGTTTTGCTTCGTTTACAGCGCCGGATACACGCTGCAAAGCAGCATAACTTCCTATGTGTATCCGTGCGCATCCATTATAGTAAACGCATGTATTTTATGCGTTTACTATAAACTATTGTAACACAAAAAACTTTGAATTAAAATCCCCTGTAACGCCAAAAGGCTGCAGGATTTCTCCTGCAGCCATCAAATACACCTCATTCACTTTGTAACTCATTCATCGGCTCTTCATCATGAACCTCAGAATATTTCTCTAATATAATATTCTGAACCTTCTCCCTTGTTTCAGAATTAATCGGATGAGCAATATCACGGTATTCTCCATCACCGGCTCGCCGGCTTGGCATTGCAATGAACAATCCCTTTTCGCCTTCAATCACCTTAATATCATGAATGACAAATTCATCGTCCAATGTAATTGATACTACCGCTTTCATTTTTCCTTCCTTCGTGATTTTACGAATTCTCACATCTGTTACTTGCACGGCTATAACCTCCTTTGGTGTTGTTATGTTAATCTCGCCTACAGGAAAGTATAACTTATATAGGAAGAAACTCATCATAATACTGCATTACCTCTACCCTATAGGGCTTTATCCCCCACCACCTTTTACTCTGCAGCCTGTAAGTATCTTATCATTTACAGCGCATAACGCTCATTCTTCTCAACAACAATCCTAATCTCACCATTTTCTCCGATATACTTGGTATTTGCACGAATCGTATCCCTGCTTTCTACGATACAATTTTCAATATACGTGTTGTCCCCAATGTACACATCATTCAAAATGATAGAATTCTTAATCACGCAGTTATTGCCAACAAACGCTTTCTTAAACAGGATAGAGTCCTGAACCTCTCCGTTAACAATGCAACCGCTTGATACCAGACTGTTCTTTACACTGGAACCTGCATTATATTTTGCTGGCGGTAAATCCTCCGCCTTAGAGTAAACATCTGGATACTCCTTGAAGAAGTAATCGCGGACATCCTTTTTCAGGAAATCCATATTTGTGCGGAAATACGAATCTACAGAAGATATATTTCTCCAATATGTCTGAATTGGATATGCGTAGATTCTCTTTACATTTTTATAACGAATCAAAATATCTTTAACAAAATCGTGTCTCTCTTCTTCTGCTGATTTTTCAATCAGCTCTATTAAAAGCCTTCTCCTTACGATATAAATTCCTGCAGACACCTGCAATCCATTTGCATTAATTGGCTTCTCTTCAAATTCTGTAACCCGTCCATCCCCATCTGTACGGATTATACCAAAACGGCTTGGATCATCTTTCTCTTCAATATCTGCCGTTACAATTGTAAAATCAGCTTTCTTCGCAATATGGTACTCCAGAACTTTGTTATAATCCATCTTGTATACCCCATCTCCTGATGCGATTACAACATATGGTTCATGGCTGGTCTTTAAAAATCCCAGATTCTGTGCCATTGCATCTGCTGTTCCACGATACCAGTAACTGTTTTCCGGCGTTGTAGTAGGTGTAAAGACATATAACCCACCCTGCTTACGTCCAAAGTCCCACCATTTGGACGAATTCAAATGCTCATTTAAAGACTTTGCATTGTACTGTGTCAATACAGCAACTTTCTGAATATGGGAATTACTCATATTACTCAGTACAAAGTCTATGCTTCGAAAGCCACCGGCAATAGGCATAGCCGCTGTAGCCCTCTTATTGGAAAGTTCTCTCATTCTACTGTTATTACCACCAGCTAACACAATACCAATCGCTCTCATTATCTGTCACCTACCTTAATCAATGTTTCACCGCCTGCAAGCTTCCCATTTGGATAGTCAGACAACTCTGTCTCACCAGAAATAGCGGTATTCTTTCCGATTTCAACACTATCCGGAATCACACTCTGCTCTCCAATTGTAACAAGACCAAACGCATAAACATCCGGCTTAACCTTATTTGGCAGTTCCTCCCCAACTCCCAACTTACAGTTTGAACCTATTGTGACATCTTCTGCAATAACCGCCTTGTCAACAATTGTTCCCGCACCAATTACGGTAGAACTCATAATAATGGAATCCCTGACAACAGCTCCAGGTTCAATCGTAACGCCGCTTCCTATGACGGAGTTATGTACCTCGCCATAAATTTCTGCTGCTTCCCCAATGATTGCCCTGTCTACAATTGCCTCTGGCGCAATAAATTGTGGTGGTATACGGTCTGTCTTTGTGTAAATCTTCCAAAATTCCTCATACAAATTGAACACAGGAATCAAATCAATTAATTCCATATTGGACTCCCAGTAAGAGCCAAGTGTTCCTACATCCTTCCAATATCCATTAAACTCGTACGCAAAAATACGTCCACCATTTTCATGGCAATATGGAATAATATGCTTACCAAAATCACATGCCGGCTGATCTTTCAGTTTGAGCAATGCATCCCGTAACACCGGCCAGGAGAAAATGTAAATTCCCATCGATGCCAGATTGCTGCGTGGATGTGCCGGCTTTTCCTCAAACTCATGGATCTGTTTCTTGTCATCTGTGATAACAACGCCGAAACGGCTTGCCTCCTCTATTGGTACAGGAATTGTAGCCAAAGTAACATCCGCATGATTTGCCTTATGGAAGTCAAGCATTACTTCATAATCCATTTTATAAATATGGTCTCCACCTAATATAAGAACATACTCTGGATTATAGCGCTCCATATAACGCATATTCTGAAAAATTGCATTTGCAGTACCTGTGTACCATTCACTGCTTGCGCTCTTTTCATATGGTGGAAGAATAGAAACACCTCCAACATTTCTGTCCAAATCCCACGGAATACCAATACCAATATGCGTATTCAACTGAAGCGGCTGATACTGTGTCAGCACACCTACTGTGTCTACGCCGGAGTTAATACAATTGCTCAATGGAAAATCAATAATACGGTATTTTCCACCAAACGCAACTGCGGGTTTTGCCCCGTTTGCCGTAAGAACTCCAAGCCTGGAACCTTGTCCTCCAGCTAACAACATTGCTATCATCTCTTTTTTAATCACGTTATCACCCCTTATCAATGAAATAAAGTAATCTAATTATATCATAGAAGAATCAAAATGTGAACAAATTTTAACGAAATTTATTCCATTTTTTTACATTTTTTAGACAATTCGACCAAAAAGGAAGAATACTGCCCTATTTCTGCGCCAAAAAATCGCTTTTTTGCCTATCAGCCATCCTTTTTAAGGCATTTTCATCGTCATTCTGCTGATTTGATATGATTCACTTATTGTAATTTCCCGTTCTGGTACTTTTCATACACCTTTTTCATATATAGTAACAAAAAAATATTATCAAAAATTCCCCATTGTAATTTTTCATTCCTTGTTTATAATGAAACTAAAAAGAAAACAAAAAAAGACAGGACGGTGGATATTATGTACCAAATTAACCTTAACAAGCCTTGTACTGTATATTTTATTGGGATTGGCGGCATCAGCATGAGTGGTTTTGCCCAATTATTCCATGAAAATGGTTTTACTGTAAAAGGCTCTGATTCCCAGGAGAGTAAAATAACACAGCACCTTACCTCTTTAGGTATCCATATAATATATGGACAAAACGCCGAAAATATTACAAATGATATTGACTTTATTGTATATACTGCGGCAATTCACCCAGATAACCCAGAATTTGCAGAAGCAAAAAGAAAACAAATCCCTATGATGGAACGTGCCGTCATGGTAGGGCAGGTCATGAAAAATTACAAAAACGCAATTGGCATCTCTGGTACCCACGGCAAAACCACCACGACATCTATGCTTTCCCACATATTTTTAAGTGCCAAAAAAGATCCTACCATTTCTGTGGGAGGAATCTTAGATGCCATAAAGGGCAATATCCGAATCGGCCACTCTGAGCACTTTATCACGGAAGCATGCGAATACACTAACAGCTTTTTAAAATTCTTCCCGACCGCAGAAATTATTTTGAATATTGATGCGGATCATTTGGATTTTTTCAAAGATATTGATGACATCCGCCACTCTTTTCGAGAGTACGCAAAACTTCTACCAGAAGATGGTGTTTTAGTTATTAACTCTGAAATTCCAAAATACGAAGAAATCATAGAGGAATTTTCAGGAAAAGTTATTACGTTTGGATTTGATGAAAATGCAGAATACAGTGCCGCAGACATTTCTTTTGACGAAAATGGCTGTGTTGACTTTGAGCTATTACACAATGGTACGAAAACAGGAGATTCCATTCATTTGAATGTAATTGGAATACATAACATCTCCAATGCACTTTCCACGATTGCACTTTCCCTTTACTATGATATTCCAATGGAACAGATTAAAAACGGCCTCGCTTCCTTTTCTGGTACAGAACGCCGTTTCGAAGTAAAAGGAAGTTTCCAGGGTGTCACCATAGTTGATGACTACGCACACCATCCAACGGAGATAGAAGCCACCTTACAGGCAGCACAGAAATATCCGCACAGACACCTCTGGTGTGTATTTCAGCCGCATACCTACAGCCGTACCCGTGCTTTATTAAAAGAATTTGCCAAAACACTTGCTCTGGCAGACAACATTATCCTTACTGATATATATGCTGCCCGTGAAACCGACCCTGGCGACATTTCCTCTCATACCCTGCAGGAAGAAATAAAAAAATTAGGAAAAGATGTTTACTATTTTTCTAGTTTTGAAGAAATTGAAAAATTTTTAATAAAAAATTGTACCAATGGTGACCTGTTGATAACTATGGGAGCCGGAAATGTCGTAAATATCGGCGAAAGCTTGCTTCAAAAATAACTTATCCACATTATCCACAATTTTTTGCCTTTTTTCTCAACAAAAAATTGTGGATAATTTTTTGCCTCAAAAAGCGATTGGAAAAGGATTTCCAGCTCCTTTACAGATTTTTCCACATTATTCACATTTTTTTACTAACATTTTGCTGCCTTCCACAGGGTATTTTCAAGCCTTCCAAACTGTGCTAAAATCAGCCATGAATAATAACTTAAAGCCATTGTGAAAGGAGGCCAGATGATGGAACAGATTTTACTTTGTTCAAACCAAATTCCGCTTACTACATCTATTTACAACACATTTATTCAGAAATATATGCCAGATGCTAATGGAAGCTATGTAAAGGTTTACTTATATCTATCCATGTGCATTCAGTCAGGTGAAAAAAAGCTTTCCATCACTTCACTTGCTGATATGATGGATAATACAGAAAAAGACATTATCCGAGCTCTTCACTACTGGGAGAAAAAGGGGCTTATGATTTTACAAAAGGGCGATACAGACAGCATAACCAGTATCGAAATCTGTAACCCTGACCTGCCTGCTTCGGACCAAAACCTTCTGGCAGCCAAAGAAACCATTGCCTATCCAGAGAAAGAGAATCCTCCAAAAGAAAAAAAAGCACAGGTTCCTCCCCATGCGAACACTCTGCCACCGATTGCCCCTCCTGAAAAAAGAACAGAAGAAACAGCATCAGATTCCCCTGCCAGCCAGGAAATCACGGTGACTGAGGAACAAATTCTCCGACTTTCGAAAAATGAAGATTTTTCATGGGTCTGCCTGATAGTGGAAAATTATTTAAAACGTACATTAAAACCAACAGAGGTACAGCTTTTGACATATCTTTTTGATACACTTCACTTTTCCAAAGAACTGTTACTTCATTTATATGAATACTGCTGTTCCTTAAATAAAACCAACGTAAAATATGTGCAGGCGGTGGCTCTTTCCTGGGCGGAGCAAAATATCACCACACCAGAGCAGGCACAGCGCCAGTCCGTTGTCTACAGCACCGCACACGCTGCGATTGCCAGGGCACTTGCCCTTGGACGCCCCCTGGCAAAGATTGAATGTGAGTACGCCAAAAGATGGCAGGACGAGTGGCATATGGATCTTTCTGTGATTTTAGAAGCCTGTAACCGTACAATGCTTGCCATTCAAAAGGCAGATTTTAAATATATTGATGGAATTTTAAGTAACTGGCACAAAGAAAACGTACATACTTTACAGGATATAAAAATCTGCGATGAAAAGCATAACCGCAAAAAAGAAGAAACCCAGAGACAAAACGCAAACATGGCCGCAACGAAAAATGCGTCATCGAAAAAAACACAATTTCAGGCGTTCCAGCAAAGAAGCACTTCCAAAGCAGAAATTGATGAACTAGAACAAAAATTGCTTAGAAATAAAAAATAAAGAAAGGCAGGGTGTAAAAATGGGAATCTCAAACATGCAATATCGTGATATTATTTTTCAATACGACCAGACCCGTATGAAAAACCAACGCCTTTTAAATAAACGTTATGAATCTCTGTACCGTAAATTTCCGGAGTTAAAAGAAATCCATAACAAAATCATAGAACTTTCCATGAAACAAGCGGCAAATGAGATTTTAACACCAGAGCAGGCAGAAGAAAAAAGATATTCTTATCTGGAAAAAAAGGACATTCTTCTGGCACGGAAAGCCGCTATTTTAAAAGAAAATCACTATCCGGCAGATTATCTGAATCCGGTCTATACCTGCGCAGACTGCAAAGACACTGGATTTCTGAAAAACAACACCCCCTGCCACTGCTTTAAGCAGGCAAAACTGCAAGCCCTATATGAAAATTCGAATCTGGCAGACGCTCTGGAATGCGAAAATTTTGATACTTTTTGCGAAGAACTCTACGATAATACCACGATTCACGAAAACCTTTCGATTACACCGCGCGAAAACATTCGCCGCATCCGGGAAGCCTGCTTCGACTTTATCAGACACTTTGATAAAGCATACGAAAACCTGCTTTTGTATGGTCCTACTGGTGTTGGGAAAACTTTTATTACGCACTGCATTGCAAAAGAGCTGTTAGATACAGCCCATACGGTTGTCTACTTGACTTCCTTGCAGCTTTTTGATATGTTAGAAAAAAATAAGTTTCAGAGGGAGGACGCCTATGCAGCAAATGAACAGATCTCTTATATGCTAGACAGTGATTTGCTAATTATTGATGATCTTGGAACTGAACTTTCCAATTCTTTTACCATTTCGCAGCTATACTATTTTATAGAAGAAAGACACCGCAACCAGAAATCTACCATTATTTCTACGAATCTTTCTTTTTCTGACCTGCGGGAGCGTTACAGTGAAAGAATCTTTTCCAGATTTACAGGGTACTACGATTTTAAGCAGATTATCGGAAATGATATTCGTATTCAAAAAGCACTTAATTTATAATCTATATTGGAGGATACTATGAAACGACACGACAAATTAGTAGAAACAATTCCTTTTGGCACACTTGGCATTCTTGCTTTAGAGAGCAGCCGTGAAATGGGTAAGCGAGTTAATGACTACATCGTAGACTGGAGAGCAGAGCGCGCCAAAAAGCATACTACCGCATCTTCCCTTGCTGGTTACAACAGAAACTCATTTTTAATCAACTCTTCCTGCCCTCGTTTTGGCTCTGGCGAAGCAAAGGGAATCATATCTGAATCTGTCCGTGGTGATGATTTATATCTTTTAGTAGATGTGTGTAACCACAGCCTGACATATACTGTATGTGGTCAGACAAATCATATGTCACCAGACGATCACTATCAGGATTTAAAGCGCATTATCGCCGCCGTCGGTGGAAAAGCACGCCGTATCACTGTCATTATGCCTTTCTTATATGAAAGCAGACAGCACAGACGCAGCGCACGAGAGTCTTTGGACTGCGCACTTGCTTTACAGGAATTGACACAGATGGGCGTAGAAAGTATTATTACTTTTGATGCGCATGACCCTCGTGTACAAAATGCAATTCCTTTAAAAAGTTTCGAAACAGTACAGCCGACCTATCAATTCATCAAGGCACTGTTAAAAAATGTAGACGACCTTACCATCAACGCTGACCATCTCATGATTATCAGTCCTGATGAAGGAGCTATGAGCCGTGCCGTATATTTTGCCAATGTTCTCGGCATTGATGTTGGTATGTTTTACAAGCGCCGCGACTATAGCCGCATTGTAGATGGCCGCAACCCAATTATTGCCCATGAATTTTTAGGATCTGATTTAGAAGGAAAAGACGTTGTTATCATTGATGACATGATTTCTTCAGGCGAAAGCATGATTGATGTCGCAACAGAATTAAAGCGAAGAAAAGCAAACCGAATTTTTGTGGCAGCCACCTTTGGACTTTTCACAAATGGCATGAAAAAGTTTGACCACGCTCATGAAACGGGACTGATTGACAAAGTCCTAACGACAAATCTTGTCTACCAGCCGTTAGAAGTGCTTGACCGGGATTACTATATCAATGTTGACATGAGCAAATATGTTGCTCTTTTGATTGACACTTTAAACCATGACCAGTCAATCAGTGAATTATTAAATCCAACAGAACGTATCCATGATATTTTAAGAAAATATGGTCAGCTTTAGAAAAAGGAGCAGATACTATTTTCTGTTTCATAATTTACATTTAATTTAGATTTCTTTTCATAACTTAAGAAACACTTTATAAACAGTACAAACTTCGTTCACATTTTTGCTATATAATGAATATATATTATCAAAAGGGAAATACTGGTAATATCGTTATATTTCTTTATATTGCTAATTGACTATTGTTTGAGATAGATTCTTTTTCATTTTTTTCATTTTAGCCACTGGTAGCTCCCTCTACTAGTGGCTACTCCTTTCTTTATTGTATGTTATATTGTGGATAAAAAGGAACATCATATATGATGTTCCTTTTTATTTTTGTATATTCAATAAAACCACATTTTTCAAACATACCCAGGCTCTGATATCTATCGTTCCTCTGCCCTGCGAATCCATTTTGCAATTTCTTTTTGTTCCTTTTCAAAAAGCTGTACACAATATATATCTGTGTCAGACCCCACGTTTGCAACAACATCACTTGCCATATAATATTCCTTGTTTCCCCTCTGCTGCTGTGTATCCACAAAAATCTGCACCTGATCCCCCTCTTTCACAATGCCCATCAGAAAATTTTCATGGTATTTATTTTCTATCGCAAGCAAATAACAATTCTCAGGCATATACTCTATTGCCTCTTTCCAACCCACTTTTTGAAGCTCCTTAATCGGCTGAATGCTCTCGTCCACATACCCATGCTGATATCCTTCCCATGCTCCATAAATGGTATTCTCCTGCTGGAAAAGAGATAATATCGTTTCTTTTTCCTTTTCTTTCGTATAAACTGCTATTAGTTTATCCGGTTCCGCCTCACTTTTCCCTTCGTAACGTTCCAGTGTAACAGAACGGATATCCTTTGCTGATGTAATACCGTAAATCTCTTTACAGACTTCTTCCACATCAGCACGCTCTTCCCCGTCTTTTTCCAGTCTGACACCAGCATAACGTGCCAGTGCGTAATCATTGTTCCCATTTTTCAACACATAATAATATCTTGACTCCCTGTCTGACAGAGAGTAGACTTCCCATTCTACACCCCCTATATCCTCCTCTTCCCGCAAAAAGGGTCTTTTCTGGGTTTTCATAAGCCTCACACCTTCTGCAGCCTCTGCCTTTCGGTACGGAATATCAGAGGCTTCCAGTCTGTTTGACAACTCTGTGTTCAGATATATCACTTCATATTTTAGATTGCTTCCTTTTTCATATACAATCTCTGGCACAGCACCAGCATTCTCCAGCCATTCCTGTCCATCCTGGTATAACTTTTCAAGTTCCTTTGTTGTCCTGACTGGCCTTTCTTTATAATAGTATGTCAGAAAACCACCAGAAATGCATACTACAAGAACCATAAGAATCCCCAGATAAAGCCTTCTCGCTTTCTGGTGCGGATTTACAATATGCATTTTCCTAATACAATGGTAAATCTTGTCTTCAAACCCCTCTGTATACTCTATTTCCCCTCCTCTTTTTTGTCCATCTGCATAATCCCCCAGCCTGCAGATTGATATACTTCAAAAGCTTCCTTAATTATCTGGTCCTTTTTTCGCATCCTGCACTCCTCCTCTCTTCTTCATACAGCCTTCAGACTTTGACGCAGTATTTTTCTTCCACGATTAATTTGAGAGCGAATCGTATTATACGGACGATTCAGCACATCCGCAATTTCTCTTGGTGACAGTTCATTGAGATAAAAAAGAGAAAGAACCTCCCGATATCCCTCATCCAACTTGTTAATTGCCGCTACAATATAGTTAATCCCCTCTTCCTCACAAATTTTTTGTTCTATATCAAGAATCCCTGCCGGTTCTGCCGCCATCTCATCATAAGAAGCATCTCCTTTCCCCTTTTTTCGGTAAATATCAATCGCAGCATGGCGCACGACTGTACAAATATAAGAAATTGTCCGATAATCTTCTACTTTGCCAAGTGCATCCATATGCCTTGCCATAGAAATAATACTGTTTTGAACCGCATCCTCTGCATCTTCTCTCTGATGCAGGACATCCATTACCACCCACAGCATCAGACTGCCATGAATCCGGTAGATTTCCTCTAATTTCTGCTTCGCCCGCTGTTCCCATACCTGTTCTTTTCTCCTCAAATACTGCACCCCCTTTCCGACTCACCCTCTATTATACTGTAACGAAACAAAATAAAAAAATGACGCAAAAAATGCGTAACTTTTTAAAAAAGTTACGCACCTCATTTTCCCTGCTCCTCTTACCAACACCAGCAACCTTCTATAATCCTGTTTGTGTACATCCAGTCCATTCCTGCCATTCCCATCGCAAATAGCAGCAATATACAGATCATGATAATGGCAGCAAAATCATATTTAAACTGTGAATCCTTCCGTCGGACTGCCGCAACAAGCACCTCAATTCCCAGTACCAGAAAAACAATTGGCCACATTCTGAAAATCAAATGATAGGGTATCTCCTTAATAAACATCTGCAGAAAAGATACTACTCCATATAAAATCAGCACACTGCCCAGCGTTATTGCCCCTACCCGTCTCTGTTTCATGCCTGCTCCCCCTCATCTTTCTCCTTGTCGGACTGACCTCCGACATCTGCTTCCTCTTTATCAGAGTATTCCACTACACCCTCTTCTCCTTCATCAGGCTGTTCTTGTGCGTCTTCCTTTCCTTCTTTATCAAACTGCCCCATCACGTTTTCTTCCTTATGGTATTGCACCATCCATGGAAGCTTTTCTTCTTCCTGCTTCCCATCGCCACCCATAATTTCTTCTTTTTTTCCCATAATCAAATGAATACCCAAAAAGATAATAACAAATGAAAATACCATTTTAGGCAGATTGTAACGTACCATAATAACAATTGTTGAATCCCAGAATAGAAACCCGGCATCCACCAACTGGTCAACCGCAATTTGCAAAAGACTGAAGCTTCCAAAGAAAATCAGCAATATTGCTGCCGGAATCCGGAATCCTTTCAGAGAAACTTTATTCATTTCCTTTTTAGAAATAAAAATATATTCATCCTCTAATAATTCTCTTTCTGCATCAGTCAGGGAATTGCGGTGAAGAGAATCAAAAAAACCAAAAAACCAGATTACCGGCTCCAAAAACAACCATTCATCCATTTGCAAAAATACACATACTGCAAGGCAGGAAAAAAATATTGTCATAATACTGACGCCTCTTTTCATATATCCTTGATACATCTGCCCAGCTCCCGGAATCATTGAAAAACATAAGTTCCAAAATCCATTCTTTTTATGCGGCATACACTTTCCTCCATTCATTCAAATACTCTACATACGATTATTACCCCTCTTGTCCTGCCTGCTACCTAATATCCCCATCCCATAGTTTCTTCCAAAAATCAGCCAGGGTATCCCCAACCGCTCCAGACGCCTCCTGCAAAGAATTGGTAAACTTCTTTCTTTCCTCTTTATCGGAATCCTCTTTCCCCTCTTCCTCTTCTGAATCCTTTTCTGAGACTGTCTTTCTTACTATGCTGCCCCTCTTAAACAAAAATGTCGTTTTCTCCTGTGTCTGCACAATTTCTTTTGGCAACTGTCCTGCATCATTCTGAAAAGACATCGTCAATAATATCATAATAGAAGCAGCCATTGCAAAAACAACCCTCATGCTATATGCCAGCAATTCTTTCCTTTGTCTGCTGTTTTTCTCTGACAAATCCTTAATCAGAAAAACAAAATCCTTCCTGTCAACGGTTTTATCCAGAATTTCCTGCTTTAAATCAGGCGGCGGCGGCAACAATATTCCTTTTTCCATATGAACAGCAAAACGACGGGCGCAGCTATCACACATTGCTATGTGTTCCATAACTGCCTGTTCCTCTTTTACCGGCAGCCTGTTTCCTACATATGCCTGTAACATCTTTTCGCTTATGTGTGCCATGAAATCCCCTCCTTTTTTAATTGTTTCTGCAGCATTGCCTTTGCTCTGCGAAGCTGTGTCTGTATCGTCTTTACCTTTTTATCTAATGCCTCTGCAATCTGCGCCCCTGTCTGGCCTCTGCAGTAATATGCCATAGCCACCTCATTATATGGCGGTTTCAGATTCCTGCATGCCTGTTCCAGTAAAGACTCCACTTCCTGTTCCATCAAAAGCTTTTCCGGTTCTGCTCCCTCTGCCGGCACAGCCGCAAACACCTTATCTTCTGCCACAACTGTCCGCCGTTCTGCCTTTTTCAGATAGTCCAAACATTTATTGGTTGCAATCCTTGTCAGAAACCCTCCTGGATTCTCCCCATCAAACTCTGGCAATGCTTTGTAAAACGCAAGAAATGTATCCTGTGTCAAGTCTTCCGCATCAAAATAATTCTGTGTCATGCGGAAACAAATCGAAAAGACCAGCTTTTCATAATTGTTCAATATTTTGACGAAATATTCCTCTTTGCGCACTGTTTTCAAAATATCGGACTCTTCCAAAACATCACCTCCTTTTTGGCTATCTAATATATATAACGAAGTAAACTTGAAAAAGTCTTCAAAAATAAAAAAAAGAAGTCCATCTGTTTTTTCCGATCAACAGATGGACTTCTTCCCCCTCAAACGATTCTCCCACTCTTCAAAGCTCCCTGACTCCTGTCATACTACTCGTCCGAAATGATTCTTTTTCATTTAAGCATATACGATGCTCTATCCCATAAACTTTCTTTACTCCTTAGAACTGTGAGTTCCTTCCTAGCACTGCAGTGTTACCATTATGTACCCATACTGTCGGACTGACCAGCCATACGAATGAAAAAACACGCATACCCCCTCTATACTTTTATAAAAATCATTTGAACTTTCATGCTCTGCTCGTTCCGCATTCAAGTTCAAATCTTTCTGTAAGAGTATACTAACACATTTTCACCATTTTAGCACCCTTTTTCGCCGTTAACGGTTTTTTAGTCCCCTTAATGGTTATTATTCCTATATTCTGAAAAAAGCTCCTCTATTTTCCTGCGCCGTCTCCGGGACAACAAAACGATTTCACCATCCCAAAGATAAATTTTTCCATCTATTTCCCTAATTTTGGATAAATTTACAATATAGCTTCTATGGCACCGAAAAAACATTCTCTCATCCAACTGCTGTTCCCAGCCATTTAATGATAAATCACTGCGATAAGAGGATACTTTTGTATAAACCTCTGTTTCTGAACCTCTTCCAGAGATATAAAGAATATCCTTCTGGTAAATACTGTATTTTTTCTTATCCCGAAAAACAACAACCTTCTTTTTTTCCAGCAAGGACATTCTGACAGCACTTAACGCCTCCTGTATTTCTTCTGTACATACCGGTTTTGTGACAAAACGATACGCACCAACCCGGAATGCATCTTTAAAAACCTCCTCAATACATGACAATATGACAATCTTATACTGCCTGTCTCCCTGATTCAGGTGGTATGCCGTTTCAATCCCATCAATCCCAGGCAGACATACAGACAATAACAATACATCCCAGCAAGGTTGCGCCTCTAAAACTTCCTCACCAGAAAAAAAGTGGTACAATTCATATGCCTCGCCATATTTCCCTGCCCACTCTTCTAAATGCTTTTCGATAACCGCATGCGTGACCTCTTCATCATCACAAAGAGCAACCCGCAGCCCCTTCCTTTGTTCCATGCCCATGTTAATTCCTCCATTTTAACATGTGTGCCATTTAGTTTTTCGAAAATAACATTTTTATTATAACAGAAACAACAGGAAAAGACAAAAGATTTTTAATCGAATTTCATTGCTATAACATGATAAATAGGTTACTCCCCGTTGCTATTCATGGCTTGACAAATTCTTTGCCACATACTATTATTAGAATGTTAAAAACAAGGAAGATGGTTTAGCAGCATTACAGTTTATACTTATGCGCCGGTCCCCGCCATGATAAACGAACTGCGCATCAAAATAGGGGATTTTATGACAGACAGCAAACGCTTTCATCCTGTTTGGGATGAGAGCGTTTTTAGTTAGGAACTGTCGTGAAATAATTTGCAGATAGTTCGCAGGATTTTTCTTTGACAGCGCCGAACAAAAATCGGGCGCATAGTTGGCTATGTAACTGATTTTTGGTTGGTGCTGTCAGAGAAAAAGACAAGAAATAGAGCAAATTATTTTGCGACAGTTCCTTATAACGACAATAGAAAGGAAAAAATACTATGTATGAAAAAGTATCAACCAACTTAAACTTTGTAGAACGCGAAAAAAATGTTGGAAAATTCTGGCGTAACCAGAAAATTTTTGAAAAGTCCATGAAAGCAAGGGAAGGAAATCCAACCTATACCTTTTATGATGGACCCCCAACGGCAAACGGAAAACCACACATCGGCCATGTTATAACACGTGTCATTAAAGATATGATTCCTCGTTACAAAACAATGAAAGGATTTATGGTTCCCCGGAAAGCTGGCTGGGATACCCACGGACTTCCTGTAGAACTGGAAATTGAAAAGCTGCTTGGTCTGGATGGAAAAGAACAGATTGAAGAATATGGTATTGAGCCTTTTGTAAAGCAGTGCAAGGAATCCGTCTGGAAGTATAAAGGAATGTGGGAGGATTTTTCCGGCATAGTCGGTTTTTGGGCCGATATGGATAATCCCTACGTTACCTATGATGACAATTTTATCGAATCTGAATGGTGGGCTTTAAAAGAAATCTGGAATAAAAAACTGTTATATAAGGGCTTTAAAATCGTGCCATACTGCCCTCGCTGTGGAACACCACTTTCTGCCCAGGAAGTGGCACAGGGCTATAAGACAGTAAAAGAACGTTCCGCTATTGTACGCTTTAAAGCCGCCGGGGAAGATGCATATTTCCTGGCATGGACTACAACGCCATGGACACTCTCTTCTAATGTGGCTCTTTGTGTCAATCCTGATGAAACGTATTGCAAGGTAAAAGCAGCAGATGGATATACCTATTATATGGCACAGGCTCTTTTAGATACGGTGCTTGGAAAACTGGCAGACAAAGAAAACAATACCGCAGCCTATGAAGTAATAGAAACCTGTGCTGGTAAAGACCTGGAATACAGAGAATATGAACCTCTTTATGACTGTGCTGCCAAAGCAGCCAAAAAGCAGCATAAAAAAGGATTCTTTATTACCTGTGATTCCTATGTAACCATGACAGATGGTACTGGAATCGTCCATATTGCACCAGCATTTGGTGAAGACGATGCCCAGGTAGGACGCAAATACGACCTTCCTTTTGTACAATTTGTCACAGAAAAAGGCGAAATGTCACCGGAGACCCCATATGCCGGACTGTTTGTTAAGAAAGCAGATCCAGAGGTCATTAAAGACTTAAATACACAGGGAAAGCTATTTGATGCACCAAAGTTCGAACATGAATACCCACATTGCTGGCGTTGTGATACTCCACTGATATATTATGCAAGGGAATCCTGGTTCATCAAAATGACCGAAGTAAAAGAAGAGTTAATCCGTAACAACAATACTGTAAACTGGATTCCAGAATCCATCGGCAAAGGCCGCTTTGGGAACTGGTTGGAAAACATTCAGGATTGGGGCATTTCCCGTAACCGCTATTGGGGAACCCCATTAAACGTATGGGAATGTGAAGGCTGCGGCCATATGGAATCTATTGGAAGCCGCGCAGAACTTGCTGAAAAAAGCGGCAATCCAGAACATGCAAAAATAGAGCTTCACCGCCCTTATATTGATGAAGTTACCTTTACCTGCCCAGACTGCGGCAAAATCATGCACCGTGTACCAGAGGTTATTGACTGCTGGTTCGATTCTGGCGCCATGCCTTTTGCACAGCATCATTATCCGTTTGAAAATAAAGAACTGTTCGAAAAGCAGTTCCCGGCACAGTTTATTTCAGAAGCAGTTGACCAGACACGCGGCTGGTTCTACTCTTTGATGGCAGAATCCACCCTGCTCTTTCATAAGGCACCTTACGAAAATGTTATTGTACTTGGCCATATCCAAGACGAAAATGGACAGAAAATGAGCAAATCAAAAGGAAATGCCGTAGATCCTTTTGAAGCCTTAGAAACCTATGGCGCTGATGCCATTCGGTGGTACTTCTATATTAACAGTGCTCCGTGGCTTCCTACCCGATTCAATGGCAAGACAGTACAGGAAGGACAGCGTAAATTTATGGGAACTCTTTGGAATACCTACGCATTCTTCGTATTGTACGCCAATATCGACAATTTCGATGCTACAAAATATTCTTTGGAATATGACAAACTTACTGTTATGGATAAATGGCTTTTATCCCGTTTGAACAGTACTGTAAAAGAAGTAGATGAACATTTGGACAATTATCGGATTCCAGAAGCCGCAAAAGCCCTGCAGAGCTTTGTAGACGAAATGAGCAACTGGTATGTAAGACGCTGCCGTGACCGTTTCTGGGCAAAGGGCATGGAACAGGATAAAATCAATGCCTATATGACATTATACACATCCCTTGTAACCATTTCCAAAGCAGCAGCTCCAATGATTCCATTTATGACAGAAGACATTTACCGCAATCTGGTATGCTCCCTTGATCCAGATGCACCAGAAAGTATCCATCTGTGTGATTTCCCGGAAGTCTGCACAGAGCAGATTGACACACAGTTAGAAGCAGATATGGAAGTTGTCCTGGAAGCTGTCGTCCTTGGGCGTGCCTGCCGTAACACGGCAAATATCAAGAACCGTCAGCCAATCGGAAAAATGTTTGTCAAGACAGAAAAAACGCTGTCCGATTTCTATTTGGATATTATGAAAGAAGAATTAAACGTAAAAGAAGCAGTACTTACTGATGATATCAGCGACCTGACAACTTATAATTTCAAGCCGCAGTTTAAGACACTGGGACGCCGATTCGGCAAAAATATTAACCTTGTAAAAGAAATCCTTGCCAGTCTGGATGGGCAAAAGGCTATGGCAGAATTAAACGAAAAAGGAACTCTTTCTATTACAGTAGATGGAACCGAAGAAGCATTGGCTCAAGATGATCTTTTAATTGAAGCGGCACAGATGGAAGGCTATATTTCCGATAGCGATCATGGAATAACCGTTGTGCTGGATACGAACCTGACACCAGAACTTTTAGAGGAAGGTTTTGTACGTGAAGTCATCAGTAAAATACAGACAATGCGTAAAGATGCCGGATTTGAGGTGATGAACCACATCCGTGTCAGCATGCAGGACAATGATACCGTAAAAGCAAATGTCCAAAAAAATGAAACCGAAATCAAGTCAGAGGTTCTGGCCGATGAAGTTTCCTATGACAGTGCAAAAGGCTTTACAAAACAATGGAACATCAACGGAGAAGAAGTTCTGCTTGGAGTAGAAAAGCTATAAAGCGCAGGCGGTGCAAGCCAGTGGGAATGCTCATGGCATTCCCACTTTTTGATTACTGTTCTTCTAAAATACATCTTGCCACATGCACGCCGCTTGCCGATGCATGAGAAAGCGAATGGGTAACCCCACTGCAATCGCCTATAATATAAAGACCCTTATGGTTTGTCTCTAAATGTTCGTCAATCTCTACTTCCATGTTATAGAATTTCACTTCTACTCCATATAAAAGGGTATCATCATTTGCTGTACCTGGTGCAATTTTATCTAGTGCATAAATCATTTCAACAATGCCATCTAAAATACGCTTTGGCATAACCAGACTTAAATCTCCTGGAGTTGCCTTTAAAGTCGGCGTAATAAATCCCTCTTTAATCCGGGAAGCATTGCTCCTCCTTCCGCGAATCAAATCACCAAACCTCTGTACCAGAACACCTCCGCCTAACATGTTTGAAAGCTTTGCAATGCTTTCCCCATAACCATTACTGTCACGAAACGGTTCCGAAAAATGCTTTGCCACCAAAAGTGCAAAATTTGTATTTTCTGTGTGTTTTGCCGGGTCCTCATAGCTGTGCCCATTTACCGTAACAATGCCATTCGTATTTTCATTTACTACCACACCATATGGATTCATACAAAATGTACGGACTAAATCTTCAAATTTTGCTGTGCGATAGACAATCTTACTCTCATATAATTCATCGGTCAGATGGGCGAACACCTCTGCTGGAAGCTCAACACGCACCCCTATGTCTACACGGTTCGACTTTGTTGGTATCTGCAAATCCTCACACAGCTTTTCTGCCCATTTGCTTCCACTCCGTCCAGCCGATACAATGCATTTCCCACAATGATATTCCTCCCCATTTGCTGTAATACTATAGCCGTCTCCTTGCTGATGAATAACGTCAACAAAAGTATCAAAATAAAAATCAACTTTATCTTTCAAATATTCATACAGATTTTTCAGGACAATATAATTAATATCTGTTCCAAGATGGCGCACAGATGCATCTAAAAGATGAAGTCCATTCTGCAGACACAATTTCTTTATCTTTGTATTTGCCGTAGAATACAGCTTTGTTCCCTCCCCGCCAAATTGCAGATTCAGCTCGTCTACATAATACATCAATTCCATTGCCTTCTCTTTTCCAATATGCTCATATAACGTTCCACCGAACTGATTAGTAATATTATATTTTCCATCAGAAAATGCCCCGGCTCCGCCAAACCCATTCATAATAGAACAGCTTTTGCAATTAATACAGGATTTAATTTTCTCTCCATCAATCGGACATTTCCTCTTTTCCAGAATATGTCCTCCTTCAAATACAGCCACCTTTAACGGACTGGAATTTTTTACCAGCTCATATGCCGCAAAAATCCCTCCTGGCCCAGCACCAACAATAATCACATCATAATTCATCACAATCCTCTCCCTTCTCCATCCAATTCATGGCTATCCTAACCATCATGCCAAAAATCCTCGAATTTGGTCAATGTGTGCATAGTAACCTTTATCTTACCACATTTTGAGCATAATTTATACAAAAAGTTGCCTTGTAACTTTTTATCCGTTATACTATATTATAATAAAAGATTGTCATTAAGCATTTTTTAATTTGATACAGAATCGGAAGGGAGCTACATACCATGAAAAAAATCGTATTAACAGGCGGCGGCACCGCAGGCCATGTAACACCAAACATTGCACTCATTCCTGAGCTAAAAAAGCAAGGGTATGAGATTCATTATATTGGTTCCTATGAAGGAATTGAAAGCAAGCTAATTACCGATTTAGGAATCCCTTACTATGGAATTTCCAGCGGAAAGCTCCGTCGCTATATTGATATAAAAAACATGAGTGACCCATTTAAAGTAATCAAAGGCTTACATCAGGCACGCCGTCTTCTGAAAAAAATCAAGCCGGATGTTGTATTCTCTAAAGGAGGGTTTGTTTCTGTTCCTGTCGTTGTAGCCGCAAAAAGCCGTCGGATTCCCTGCATCATTCACGAATCCGATATGACACCAGGACTTGCAAATAAAATCTGTATTCCTTGTGCTTCCAGAGTATGTACGAACTTTCCGGAAACCTTAAAACATCTTCCACCACAAAAAGCTGTTCTGACTGGTTCCCCGATTCGTGAAGAATTATTCCACGGAGATGCCAAAAAAGGGCTCGCATTTTGTGGATTCGACAACATCAAACCCGTTATCCTGGTAATCGGCGGCAGTCTTGGCGCTGTTGCAGTTAATAATGCAGTTCGCAGCATCCTCCCAAAACTGCTAAAAAACTATCAGGTCATCCACCTTTGTGGAAAAGATAAAATAGACACATCCTTAAATCACACGAAAGGATATGTCCAATTTGAATATATCAAAGAAGAGTTGAGCGATTTAATGGCATCTGCCGATATTATGATTTCCCGTGCCGGCGCCAATGCCATTTGTGAAATTCTTGCGCTCCGCAAACCAAATATTCTGATTCCACTCTCCGCACAGGCAAGCCGTGGTGATCAGATTTTAAATGCCGCCTCCTTTGAAAAGGCAGGTTACAGCATTGTCATTCAAGAAGAGGAACTGACGGACGAAAAACTTCTTTCTGCTGTCAGCCAGGCATATGATGACAAGGAAAAATATATCAAAGCTATGAAACGAAGCCAGCTTAACAATTCCATTGAAAAAATTGTAGGCCTCATCAACGAAGCAAGCAAAAAGGGGAAAAAGAAATAATCTGTCACTGCTATTGTTACTATTTGCACCAATATCTTATGAAAGGGAAGCATTCTGATACCAATTATCAAAACACTTCCCTTTATCTTCCCATATACTCAGTAAGCGTGAGCCTGCCGAAAGAACTGTAGGAAAATAACATCAGCAGAATTTT
Organism: uncultured bacterium; assembly: GCA_947651225.1. Classification (GTDB taxonomy): domain Bacteria; phylum Bacillota; class Clostridia; order Lachnospirales; family Lachnospiraceae; genus Butyribacter. The sequence goes on from CANSYK010000009.1 coordinate 48,202, forward strand.
GCCATAAATGGCTCAATCCGAATTGGCTTGGAATAATAATATCCCTGAATACTATAAATCGGATACTGACGGATAAACTCTATCATTTCTTTTGTTTCAAGTCCTTCACAGCAGACATGAACATCTAATTTTCTGGCACAATTTGTAATCGCTTCAACAATCGCCTGATTGGCTTGATTGGTTTCAATATCCACGATAAAACCTCTGTCAATTTTTATAGTGTTTACCGGAAGCTCACTCAAAAGATTCAAAGAAGAGAATCCCGTTCCAAAATCATCTACTGCTATCTTAATCCCAACCGCTTTCAAAGCATCAATTTCCTGGCGCAAATACTCCTTTTCCAACTGACGGCAGCGTTCTGTAAGTTCCAGGCACAAATTTTCCGGCGGATATCCCGTTTCCTTCAAAACAGCTTTTACAGAATCTACAAATCCAACATGAGATAGCTGCGTATATGCTATATTAACATTCAAAACAAAATCCGGATAATCCTCCAGAAGTTTTTTTCCCTTTAAAAGCGCTTCCCGGATAATCCAGTTTCCCAGCTCATAAAAACTTGGATCATTTTCCAGCCATGGAATGAACATTCCCGGCGGCACCTCACCAAATGGCTCCATATTCCACCGAAGCAATGCCTCTGCCCCTACAAGCTCCTCGCCTGTATTGGCGCTGATAATCGGCTGAAAGCAAAGGTAATATCCTTCGCACTGATTGACAATACTTTTCCTCAAAGCATTTAGAACTTCAAGGTTTCTACGGCTATTTTCCAGAAGTTGATTGTCAAAATAATACAACTCTCCATTTATCTTCTGCTTCGACTGCTCTAAAGCATGTTTTGCATTTGTCTGTAGCAGATATTCATCGTATTCACCATGAAAATCAACAACACCGCCTGATATACTAACTGAAATCCTTACATTATCTATAAATAAAGAATGTCTTGCAGCATATTGTATACGGGCATAAAAATCTTTTAACTCCTCATTGCCACATTCTGATAAAACACAGGCAAAACGTACTCCATCCATTCTGTATACTTTTCCAAAATCACGAACCATTTCCAACAAAATGTTACTCAAACCACGTAACACCTTGTCCCCATAGGAATAACCATAGATTGCGTTAATATCTGAAAAATTGTTGATACCTATCATCAGGACCCTACAATGCTCCCCTGCATCTTTCACTTCCTGTATATTTTTCCAAAACTCATAGATATTATATAAATTAGTTACCGCATCAACATTATCAACAATACCATGGTTAGAAATTGTACCAACAAATAAATCAGGTTCTCCATCCTTTCCATTTAATACAACCCCACGACAAGTACAGGTAACATAATCTCCCTCTACTGTCTTTACACGATAATCCAAATCATGCCATTTCTTTTTGCCTGAAAAAACCTCTTCAATATCCTTTTTATACTTTTCCCTATCTGCTGGATGAATACAATCTCCCCATATCTCACCTCCGTTTTCAAAATACTCTCCTGGAAGCCCAAACTCCTTGACAGCATTCTGCGACCATCTGGACACACCTGTCTCCATATTACAAACATAAATATACCGGCGCCTTGAAGTTTCTGCAAATCCTTCAAATATACGGCTTTCTAACTCTGCCTTATCCAATTCCTCTGTTCTCACATCATCACCCTCCTCAAAATATCCTTATAGACTCTTGCTACTCAAATTTTTCATACCTTCTATACTACTACTCCATCCAGCCATATCACTTGCCTGATTTTCAAACACACTCTAAGGAACTTGCATTTTTAAAAAAAGTGCGCTATATATATAGTAAACGAAAAAACGCTTGCGTTTTGCTTCGTTTACAGCGCCGGATACACGCTGCAAAGCAGCATAACTTCCTATGTGTATCCGTGCGCATCCATTATAGTTAACGCATGTATTTTATGCGTTTACTATAATATAAACTTCAGAAAGGAGGATTTTTATGAATATCCCAAATGATCCTATTATGTTATTAAGTTATATCAATACACAATTGCGCGATTTTTACCCTTCCTTAGATGCCCTTTGTAAAGATCTGAATCTGGAACAGAAAAATCTTACAGATAAGCTGGCCTCCATTGATTGTCACTACAACAAAGAGCAAAATCAATTCAGATAACAAAAATCTCACTTCGCAAAATTTCTATTACCATGAATAAAGCAATATCCGATCAGCAGGTCTACACTCAAATGTAGAACCGCTGACCGGACATTTTATTTTAATATTTAGTTACATTTCCTTCAGAATCACGGCTTACCCAGACAGACATGCCAGAACCATGATTGCCAAAAGGCCTTTGATGAAAACCAAACTGCTTATAAAAGGATTCTCTCTCGAAAGCAGACATCAAACTAATCATAACCGTTTCCCCCTCCAGTACATCTTTCTGAATATAATCCATTGCTCTGGAAATCAGTTCCATGCCAACATGCTTCCCTTGATATCCTGGTTTCACAATAACGTCAGTGATAAAATATGTATATCCTCCATCACTGACAATCCGCACCATCCCAACTGGCTGTTCCCCTGACATTGCCACACAGAGGTAAAAAGAATTTCCCAATGCAATTGCCGCACGCTTTTGAGTAAGCTGAATCCAGTCAACCGACTTTCTTAAGGCATTATATGCTTCTACTGAAATATTATTTGTATATGTAATCTCTTCTTGCCTGTTGTCTGACATATTGTTTCCTCAATTCCTATTTTACATAGAGAAATATTCAATTTCATTCTCTAATGTTTCTGAAATTTCTGTTAAATCATGTGCTGCCTCCGCAAGCAGGTTCATAGTAGCATTTAACTCCTGCATCGCCGCTGTCGTTTCCTCAGTAGATGCCGCATTCTGCTCAGAAATCGCAGAAAGATTACTGATTACATCAACAACCTTAGAACGTGCCTCATCACACACATCTGTCTGCTCTTTAATACCACTGGTTTCATCTCTGGAAACGCCAATCCCTTTACTTACATCATCAAGCTGGCTCTTTGTCTGATCTAACTTTGACTGCTGCTCATTGACAATCTGCTCTACTTCACTCATGACCTTCACAGTCCTCTCTGAATCAGCCAAGAGTTCTTCGATAATTCCTGCAACCTTCTGAGCAGATTCATTGGACTGCTCTGCAAGCTTCTGAATCTGATTTGCAACAACTGCAAACCCTTTTCCCTGCTCACCAGCCCTTGCCGCTTCAATCGTAGCATTCAAAGACAACAGATTGGTTTCTTCTGCAATAGAAGTGATAATTTCAATCGCTTCACCAATTTTCTGTGCGGACTCATTTGTCGCATTTACCTGCTTTCCAATCCGGGAAACCGCTGCCATCGTTTTATCATTAGAAGAACTCAAATCCTGTATAATCTCTGTAGACTTATCTCCAGCATATTTTAATTCCTCAGAGGTCGTGTCTAAAGTTCTCACACTCCTTACAATTTTGCCAATAATGTCCCCCATATTATTAATCTGGGAAGATGCTGTCTCAATATCATCTGCCTGCGAAATAGCTCCTTTTGAAATATCTTCTACTGCATGGCTGATGTCATCTGCCGTTGAACTGGACTGTGATGCCATAGAACTTAAATTTTTACCAGAATCCAACAGGGTATTGGCAGAATCCTTTACTTTAGCAAGCACATAAACCAACTGCTCCCGAAGCTCCTTTACCTCTCTTGCAATCAGCCCCAGCTCATCGCCACGATTTAGAACTTTCTGATTAATTCTTGATTTCAAGTCGCCTGTCGCCAGTTCAGCAACTACCTTGCCCGTTTCCATCAGACCATTCCTTATAGTAAGAACAACCAAAATGATAAAGACCACAGCAACCACTGTGACAACAATTGCAACACCAAATAAAGTAATCTCTTTTTGCCTGATAAAAGAATCTACTGATGCCGATGGAACCCCTGCAAATACAATACCAACAATTGTTCCATCTGCATTTTCCAATGGTTTATAATAAGCATAATAGGTAATATCATTAATCACAATATCATATGCCTCATAAGTCCCCCCTTTTTCGACTACCGCATTATACACATCCTCGCTTGCAGCTGACCCTATAAGACGTTCTCCCGTCTCTCCATCAAAGATAGTTGTTACACGGCGTGTATCATCAAAAAAGATTGTAAACTCTTCATCACCTTCCACCAGGGCGTCCAGAACTTCCATATGCTCTGACAGATTATAACTTCCCTTTAAAAGATTCCCCTGATCATCCAGTGTATAATCCCCATCATCCAGTACGTTTAATGTACCTTCAATACATGTTGTAATAGCCTGCAGCTTGCTGACTACTTCTGCCCTCATGCCTGACTGTATACTGTTTCCTCCAACAACGACTGCCGCAATAGCAAGTATAATAAGCGGGAGCAATGCCATCAAAGTAATTTTCCAAACTAGCGAGAAACGAAGTTCTTTTTTCTTAACTTTCTCTTCTTTCTTTGTTCCCATAACTTATCCTCCATTTCCTTTTATATTCTCTTAACCTTTATCCACCGTCTCACACACTATAAAGTGTACCATATTTTCGCAAAATTGTCTATTTAATTCACAAGAATAAACAGAATAAATGGTTACTGTCCACTCCGTTACCAGTAACAGCAGCGTTTTCAACGCTGTATGCACACATTTTGCAAAATTCATGCAAAATGGCGCCGCAAAACTTGTACTTTTGGCATAAAACATGCCAAAAATCCTCGAATTCGATCAATGTGTGAATAGCAACAAGAAATGTTACTATTTACGACTGGTTTTAGAAAATTTTTTCCTTTTTCTTTTGTCCTTTATCATAAACTGCGCAGCAGCGGCATAAAATACAATCAGAGTAATCAAGTTGTCTATTGTTATTTAACTGTCTATTACAAACAGGAAAGGTGAGAGCATATGGAATTGTCAACACGCAACATACGGACGCATGGAACTCTCTGCAGAAGCGACATGCAAATTACACTGGAAGATGATGTCAATGTCCCTGATACCAAACCAGATATTGACCAACTAATAAAAACACAGGGAGAAATACAGATTACTTCCATCACTCCCACCGATGGGAAAGTAACATTACATGGCAATCTGTCCTTTTCCCTGCTTTACATTACAACAGAAGATATACGTCCAGTACATAATATGAAAGGACAAATCCCAATCAATGAAACAATTAACATGGATGGCCTGCTGCCAGAACGTGAAGTAATGTGCCACTTTGACCTGGAGGACTGTCAGACCAATCTGATTAATTCCAGAAAAGTCAGCATCCGCGCCATCGTCAGTTTCCACTGCTGCCAGGAAGATGAGAAAGAAGTCGCAGCAGGTGTCGATATTATCTCTTCAGAGGCTTCTCGTGCTGATATGGAACAACTTTCTCCTCCTGAGGGACTTCACCGCCGTTTCAGCCAGTTTGCGCTGACACAGCTTGTAGACCAGAAAAAAGATGTTTTCCGTATTAAAGACGAAACAAACCTTCCAAAAGGAAAACCAAATATTGACACTGTTTTATATTATGAAATGACACCACAGAATCTACAGAGCAGAATCGTAGAAGATGGAATCCGCTTTGTAGGGGATTTGCAGCTTTTTTTGCTGTATATTCCAGAAAACGAGGAACGGCACCTGGAATATATTGAAACAGAGTTTCCATTTGACGGAGTTGTTCCCTGCAGCAATTGCAATGAAGATATGATTTCAGATGTTGAAATATTAAATTCCGAAAAGGAAATTGAAGTCAAACCAGATGAAGATGGTGAAAACCGCATTTTGGAACTGGAATTGAACCTAAATCTGCGTTTGAAATTTTATCAGGATGAAACCTTTGACTATCTGGAAGATGCCTACTCTACTGCCTGTACTTTAGAACTTGGCCGTCAGGATGTTGTTGCAACAAAACTTTTGATGAAAAACCAAAGTGTTGTGCGGGTATCTGACAGAATCCATGTCACCCAGGATACCGATACGATTCTGCAAATCTGCAATGCTACTGGAACAATCCAGATTGATGAACAGGAAATCGTAGAAAATGGAATATCACTGGAAGGCGTTGTAGAACTAGAAATCCTATATATCACAGAAAACGATGATCGCCCGCTTTCCGTAGCAAAAGGTACGATTCCATTTACACATACAATCGAAATACGAGGGATTTCACCAGAAGACGACTATGAGCTACAGTCTACCATTAACCAAATCAGTGTAATCATGTTGGACAGTCAGGAAATAGAAGCAAAAATCATTTTAAATCTCTGTGCCTTTGTCTTTACACACAATACCCAGCAGATTATCACTCAAATTCAGGAACAGCCTTTAGATATGGAATACCTTCAGTCAATGCCAGGGCTGGTTGGATTTATTGCTGAAAAGGAAGGCTCCCTCTGGAATATCGCAAAAGAATATAATACAACTGTAGAAAATATTATGCAGCTTAATCAACTTGACCATGACCAGGTACGGCCTGGAGACCGTCTCTTGCTTTTAAAGCAGATTGATGGGATTTAACTTAAAACCATCATCGGCTGCAGACAAAAGAATTTACGTTTTCCAAAATTTCTCCTGTTATGAGCCAATAAGGCACCGCCATAAAATAAGTGGTGCCTTTTCTTATGGCTACTTTATTTTCACTATTTAATCTCTTTAATCCAACCTTCTGGCGCATCAATCTGCCCCATCTGAATTCCTGTCAGTGTATCACGAAGTTTGGTAATAACTGGTCCCATTTCTGTACAGCCATTTGCAAACTTTATTTCTTTTCCATGGTCATTCACACAGCCAACTGGTGAAATAACTGCTGCTGTACCGCAAAGTCCACACTCAACAAACTCTGGAACTTCCTCAAACAACACTTCTCTTTCTTCTACCTCAAGACCAAGGTAATCTTTCGCAACGGTCATAAGCGAACGCCTTGTAATAGAAGGCAGGATACTGCCTGACTTCGGGGTAACAATTTTCTGATCCTTAGTAACAAACAAGAAATTTGCACCACCCGTTTCCTCTACCTTTGTACGAGTAGCAGCATCCAAATACATATTCTCATCGAAGCCTTTTTCGTGCGCATCCACAATCGCATACAGGCTCATTGCATAATTAAGGCCTGCCTTAATATGTCCTGTTCCATTTGGAGCTGCACGGTCTAAATCACTGACACGGATTGTAATTGGCTTTACACCACCCTTAAAATATGGTCCTACAGGTGTCGCAAACAAACGAAACTGATATTCATTTGCCGGCTTTACACCAATAATCGCATCCGAGCCAAACATATATGGGCGAAGATACAAAGTAGCCCCAGAACCATATGGTGGTACATAGTCCATGTTTGCCTTTACTGTCTGTACAACAGCATCCACAAAACGATCTTTCGGAAAAGCCGGCATCTCCAGTCTCCTTGCAGAATCCACCATACGCTCTGCATTCAGGTCAGGCCGGAAGCAGACAACCCGTCCATCCACTGTTGTATACGCCTTTAATCCTTCAAAAATTGTCTGTGCATACTGTAATACACAAGCACATTCGCTTATTGTAACGGTACTGTCCTCAATCAAAGCACCTTCATCCCATGCCCCATTTTTATAATTAGAAACATATCGCTTATCCGTTTCCATATAGCTAAAACCAATATTACTCCAATCGATGTCCTTTTTTGCCATATCACTACTTCCTTTCATACTAAACTACTTATAGTTTACCTCTTGAATATCGCAGTGTCAATGCTAATCTTCAATCTGGCTGATACGGTTTTTGTGTCTTTCATCATTGGAAAACTCAGTATGTAAAAAAACATCAACGATTTTCAATGCCAACCCTGGACCAACTACCCTCGCTCCCATCGCAAGAATATTAGCATCATTATGCTCTCTGGTCGCTTGGGCACTAAAAGTATCATGGCATAACGCCGCACGAATTCCTTTTACCTTATTTGCCGCAATCGAAATTCCAATTCCTGTTCCACAGATTAAAATTCCTCTGTCACATTCCCCTGATACAATTGCCTTTGCAACTTTTTGGGCATAGACCGGATAATCGCAGGATTTTTCACTGTCACAGCCATAATCTCTGTAATCCAGATTCTGCTCCTTCAAATATTGAATTACCTCCTGCTTTAAAGCATAACCTCCATGGTCACTTCCTAATGCAATCATTTTTTCTTCTCCTCCTCTTTTTCCTACCTAAATCTCTTTGCGTAATTCCTACAGTTTCTCTATCACCTTATTAACACGCAATACCAATTCTTCAAAACATTCTTTATACTTCTCATCCTCTCCACTGCTTGGAACAATAAGATCTGTATCTTCCCCTACAAATTCTCCTATAGTATAAACATTATTTTCATGTTCAAACTCTTCAATCAGCTTCACCTTTTCGCTTAATGTCATAGTCAGAATCAATGAATCTTCTGTCAAATCCTCCTTTTTAAGCTGTCTGGACTGATTGTGCCCACTTATATCAAAATCATTCTTTGTCAATAACAAATTACACTTTGGATTAATCGGTTCCTCAAATAAAACCACCAGACCTCTTGAAATCCCTTTCGGCATCCAGTCTGGTGCATTATGCTGGTAAATTCCCTCTGCAATCGGGCTTAAAAATGTATTTGTCGTACAAACAAACAGAACCTGATCATAATCTTTCATATTCGTACCTCTCTATACTTTAATCCGATGGTAGCCTGCCGCCTTGAGCATTCGGTTCATAATAGCCTGTCCTAATGTATCTTCTGCGAAACTTTCCGCATAAATATATTCTGCTCCAATCGCATCCATCTGTCGCAGTATGTCATACAAACCCGCAGCTATGGAACCTTCACTCTTTCTGGACCCAATGCTGTATACTCTACTACAGTTATACCTTTCTTTTGACTCCTCTGTTGCAATCACAGCAGTCTTCTTCTGTTCCTTTTCCTGTTCTTTCACCAGCACATTTATTTTTTCTGTTACTGCCGCCAAATCTCCCTCCACAATCGTCATTTGCCCTCGTGGTGCATAATGCCGGTATTTCATACCAGGTGCTTTTGCCACTATATTTTTATCTGGTGAGACAGCAACTATTGCTGGATCTGTCAAAACGCTGCCAATTACCCCTTTCACCATATCCTCTGTAATATATCCCGGTCTTAAAATAACCGGAATCTCTTCTGTCATATCAATAATTGTAGATTCAATTCCAATTCCTACCGGACCACCATCCAGTATCATATCAATTCTTCCATCCATGTCTTCTATTACGTGTTCTGCCCTTGTCGGACTTGGACGCCCAGAACGATTCGCACTAGGCGCCGCTATATATACCTTAGAACACCGAATCAACGCTCGTGCCACTGGATGTGACGGCATACGCACAGCAACGGTATTCAGTCCGCCAGTAGTAGACAATGGCACATTTTCTTTTTTGGGAAAAATCATCGTAAGGGGTCCCGGCCAAAATGCTTTTGCCAACTCTAATGTTTTTTTGTTAACCGACAATGCCACATCATACAAATCTTCCATATCAGCAATATGAACAATTAATGGATTATCGGAAGGCCTGCCTTTTGCATGGTAAATTTTATCGGACGCCTCTGCCGAAAGCGCATTTCCTCCCAATCCATACACCGTTTCCGTAGGAAAAGCGACAAGTCCGCCTGTCTGCAGAATCTGACATGCCTTCTGTAACTCAATATCCTGAAAATACTCTGGATCTATTTTCTTCACCACTGTTTCCATGATTACCTCGTTTCTACTGACAACGTATCGATGTATTGCATCGTTCCCTGCGCAATCGCCCATGCCACCTGTCTCTGATAAGCTTCATCACACAGTTTCCTGGCTTCCTCCTGATTGGATAAAAAACCACATTCTACAATCACTGCCGTCTTTTCTGTATTCTTCAGTAAATAATAATCGGTATTTCCTTTTGCTTCCCTGTGATTGGATGTATCCAACGAACTGATAAGCTGTGCCTGCAAAAGCTTCGCAAAGGTTTCCCCGCTTTCTGAACCAGAATGGTAAAACACTTGTGCCCCTCTTGAACTTTCTCCTGAAAAACTGTTTTGATGAACACTTATAATTAAATCCACTTCTTCCTGATTCATCATCTCTACCCGCTTCTTCAAATCCGCTGTTTTTTTATTCGTATCACTCTCCTGATATAACCCTATATCTGACTCCCGTGTCATGATAACACGACACTTTTCCTTTTCCAATGCCTCCTTTAAGAATAGTCCAATCGAAAGATTGACATCCTTCTCATAGGCGCCGTTTACTCCCACTTTGCCTGGATCAATCCCCCCATGACCACAATCCACAACAACTGTTACCTTTTCTGACACCCCTGCCGTCTGCCTTACCTCATGTAGATGTGCCGCAATCCCTAATGCACAAAGAAACAATACACTAAAAAGAGGTACGCTGAATCTACTGTGTTTCATTTTTGACCAAAACTTCATAAGATAACCCTTTCTAAGAAAATACATAAAACTCCCATGCTACATCAAGCAGCCCCAAAATATTCTTTTTATTCTATCTTATGAGTTAAAGCAATCTGAAATGACTTGTTTCCCTTGTCTTACTATCCACAAATCCTCTATTTATTATACTTTCGAATCATATCCCACACATCACTGATTTCCAGCCCTGCTTTCCAAAATGCCACTCCGCCTATTTTATGCTTTGAAACTTCTTCCATCTTTACTTTCAGGGAATTGATATCTTCAATCCATATTTTGTGAACAATCTTTCCCTCCTTATATTCCAGGTAATTCATTTCTGTTTTATCATCCCATATTGCTTTTTCACTGGAATTTTGTAAAATTTCCTGTGCATACGACATAGAACATGCCTCAGAAGAAAGAGCATCCTCCCCACCACCTGTATTTTCTTTCCACAACCTGGAATAAAATGGCAACGCTATTACTGCCTGCTTCTTTGGCACCTGTTCCAGAATCTTTTCTACAGAATCCTGTACATACCCAATAGAAGACACCGGCCCTGCCTCTTCTGAACCTGCATAATACTCATCATATGCCATTGTAATCACATAATCCGCAACTTTTGCCTGTTCCCTACGGTTATAATACTCATTGTAATCTCTTAATGGGTAATTATCAATAGATAATACAATTCCGTTGTTTCTACACATAATTCCCAGCTCACGAATAAACTGTATAAAATCTTCTCCTGACTCCTTTTTCACATTTTCAAAATCTATATTAATCCCATCTAAACTGTAGCGAATCGCTTCCGCAATTAAATTTTTTGCCAGTCTCCGCCTCTTGCTTGTTTTTTCAAGCACTTTACCAATCTTCATATTAGGACTAAAATCATTACACAGTCCCCATACCTCAACACCTGCACGGTGCGCCTGCTCAACATAGGTATCACTTGCAATCGAACTGATGTTTCCATCGTTATCTGATGTTTCAAACCAGGTTGGACAGATTACATTTACCCCTTTAGTACCTGACAGAACAGTAAGCAATCCACTATTCGCTGCCTGCGTTGTCACCTGATGCCAGACCAGATTAATTTTTTCCTTTTTTAAGATATGGGAATACTTATCTTCTTTAAAATCTGTTTCCTTAACTTCCTGATATGCTTTATCCAGGTCTTTTGCCCGAACATACCCTGTTACCCCTGATTTGTCCATAACCTTACAAAAACCAGTATCTTTATTCTCTTTTTCTATGAGGCGCAGTTTCGCATTTTCTTTCAAATCCACTAAAATATCACTTTTTATATCCGGCTGATAACGAAGGGCACAGTCCGAATCGGTCTTTACACAGTCAATTTCTTGCCCATAAACATTGTTAATTACAATACGTGTCGGATCATTATAAACCTTATATTCTAATGCAGTATATTCTTTCACATAATCTAACGCAACATACACCTTTTCTGCATCTACACGGACAATCTCATAATCCCTGCTGCTTTTACTGTTATTTTCATAACATTCTTTGCTTCCTGGTTCCGCAGAAATCACCGCAGTCGGCGTTGAATACAACAAAAGATTTTCATTTTTATCCCAATAAAAACGGGAATTTAGCTTTTCTTTTACCATTTCAAAATCAAGATAGACCTGTTTGTCCTGATAGAGTGCATCAACCTCTAAAACCTCATCCTCAAGGATAATTCGGATATCATTTTTTTCCATCTTATAATAATCGGTTAACTTCATATGCTCCTTACTTGGAGAAAACTTTCGGTACAGCAAAATTCCAGTAACAATTCCTATTACCGCTACTAGTGCTGCCACTGCCATAATCACTTTTGTATTTTTCTTCATTAGTCCTAACCCCCAAATTACTTCCATATAAAACTGTCAGAAAACATAGAGTCCAGATTTTTAACAGTTCCTAGAGCGTGTTTGAAAATTCATTCTCACAATCTGCACTCCCCACTTTGTGGGAGAACATCTTGCAAAAAGCAATTTTCAAACACGCTCTAAGGCAATTTGTTATAGTATAACACTTTTTCTGCCTGGTAGCAAATCTAAGAAACGACAAATCGTTAGCAATATCAATTTATTACATTGAGCCGATACATAAATTGCACCAGCTCAATGCAAGGAGTATTCAGGGCATAGCCTAATCTGTGCAGCAAAGCACATATATTTTCATATGTTTTTTATTTTTTCAGACACCTGTGATATGGTCAAAATCAATCCGAACAATTTTACCAGATTCATCGCCGATATAGCTTTTCATATAGTAATGATTCTCCATGACACCTTTTAGTTCTTCCGCTTCATATAAAGAATAAATTCTTCCATCCACAGCTACAGGAACCCCCGTTGTCTGCGCAGCATATAGCTCCGATAAAAGCCAGTCATACATTTCATTTTTTAATTCTTTTGATTCCATCTGTTCTTCCTCCCAAATAGCCAGTCCATCCAGTACAGTATTGTGATACGCCAAGGACCTTTTATCTTTTTATGCCGCAAGCTGCGAATCCGAATATGCGCAGAACCAGAAGGAACCTTTCTCAGCCCTGTCTCATATGATAAACTGTGTTCTCCAGAGTGCCTGAATCTTTTTCCCACCTCCCTTTCCTGCGGATTCACACTCACTGCATGTGCTTATTATAGGACACAAAACACTACAAAAGCTATTGGGAAACCCATTAAAAAAAAATTATTATTTTGTGTAAAAATTGACTGGATTTTTTCATTTCCTCACATTTTTCTCACATTTGAGAATATTAAACAAAAAAACAAATTCTGCCAGTATTTATTTCTACACTTTAACAAATCATATAGTAGTGTCCTTATCAACCGTTATAAACTTAAGATTCATTATGCCAGTCCATTGACTTCTATACCCGATTCACTTATAATTTATACATAGGAAAGACAATTCACTGTTACTATTCACCATATTTTTGTCTTTTCTAAAGAACTATTATGTCAGAGTGTGTTGAATTTGTTTTTAAATCTGTACAATAGATGTGGAAATCCATTTTCAGATATGCTCTGAGTGAGAGGGGAAGTGAGCCTATGCGAATTGAAAAAATAAACGAAAAGCAAATTCGCTGTACCTTAAACCAAAAAGATTTAAAGGATCGTGAAATCGGTATCAGCGAATTGGCATACGGTACAGCCAAAGCAAAGGCATTATTCCGTGATATGATACAGCAGGCTTCCTATGAACTGGGCTTTGATGCTGATGACATCCCACTCATGATTGAAGCAATTCCTCTGCTTCCCGAAGCTCTGGTTTTGATTATTACAAAAGTGGAAGACCCTGATGAACTGGACACTCGTTTTTCCTGCTTTACCGAAGAAAGAAACTGGGAAGAGGAAGATGATTTTGACTATATGGGGCTGGATGGCTATGATGATTTAATTGCATACGAAGAACAATATGATGAGATACCTGATGAAGAAATATGGGAATTTGCCGAAGATGATTCCAATCTGTTAGATGCACCAGTAAACACTGATCATGCCGAACAGGATTTTATTTCCTTGCCTGAAGTATTAGGTATGGAGCCCCGTCCAAAGACTTCCCCAGGGAAAAAAACACACGATATTGTTATGATTTTTGCTTTTCCTAAGCTGGAGGACGTTTCCAATCTTTCCAGCCACATTCACACAATATATCATGGAGAAAACACCTTATATAAAGATGCATCCTCCGGGACCTATTATCTACTTCTGCACCGTTCTGAGCATGAACCGGAAGAATTCAGCAGAATATGCAATATTTTATATGAATATGGAACCATTGTTAAGAACTCAGGTTCCAATCAATATTATTATGAAGAACATTTTCGTCCGATTATTAAGAAAAATGCGGTCGAAGTATTAGCAAAAGTTTAGAATTCCAAAAAAACACCGCCTGTTTTACTTACAGGCGGTGTTTTTTCATAACAGATATAGAAATTTCCCAAAGAAAACTCTCCATGGTTTATACCTCTTTCTTCGCAAGATAAGTATTCACTGAACTTACCAGCTCCTCCGCATCCAAACCATGTACAACCGCTGCTTCCTCCAGGCTTTCGCCCTGTGCAGACGGACAGCCAATGCAATGCATTCCTGATGCCATAAGAATTGGCGCAATCCCTGGATCAATCTGAAGCATATCCGCAATAACCATTTCTTTGTTTACCGTACTTGCCATATTTCTTTCCTCCGCTTTTCTTAGGAACTATATGAAAATAACAATTTCCAGACAGTTTCTTAATTATTTATTGAAGTAAAAATACCTTTTCTATTGGTATTTTTTGCAAAATGAACTATTTTATCCCTAGTATAACCCAATTTAATTAACCATACCTTTTGCTGGTCTGCTTTCCCGATAGCACAAGTGTAAAATCCTCAGCGCAGCCCACTGTGCCTACGTTTTTACACCTGCACTCTCAAAAAAACATACTCACCAAAAGATAAGGTAATTAAATCGGATTATACTAGAGCGTGTTTAAAAAAACCATTTTCACAGAAAAAACTGCCGTACCCAGCTTGTTAAAGCAGGGCCGACAGTTCTGTTACTGTCCAAAGAATCCCAAGGCCAGTAACTTATCGTTACATTAGCCCTCTGAGATAGCACCTGAAGGACATGTTCCTGCACAAGCACCACAATCGATGCAAGTATCTGGATCAATTTCATAATGAGATGCACCCTCTGAGATAGCACCTGCTGGACATCCGCCAGCGCAAGCACCACAGCTGACACAATCATCGCCAATTACATATGCCATAGTAGTTGTTCCTCCTTTTATTATGTGATATCCCCATTCTAATACACTTTTGTATTTTTTACAAGAGGGGATTCAAAATCATGCTAAAAATCTACCTCGGTATCATAGTAACAGCACTTCAACAGTTTTTCCATTTCCTCCTGGGAAGGCTGACGTGGATTGGAACCTGTACATGCATCCAATAAAGCATTTGCCGCAATATCAGAAAGCTTTGACAAAAATTCCTCTTCCGGAACCATGGAAGTATCTGCAATTACACCACCATCTGCATAATTTTTAATCGACTGCGGAATCTTAAGGTCATCATTCATTCCACGCAGATATTGAATCAGCAAATCAACTTTCTCGTCATCACTGCTTCCACCAAGTTTCATAAAGTCAGCAATCTCACCATAACGTTTCTTTGCCGTTTCATCTTTACTGTTAAAACGGATTACCTTTGGCAGATACATTGCGTTTGCCGCACCATGGATAATATGTCCGCCCTGAAAGGCTGCCCCTGTCTTATGTGCCATAGAATGTACAATTCCAAGCAATGCATTGGAAAATGCCATACCCGCAAGGCACTGTGCATCGTGCATCTGCGCCCTTGCTTCCATATCACCGCCAAAAGACTTCACCAGATTTTCCTGAATCATTTTAATCGCCCAAAGAGCAAGCGGATCTGTATAATTGCAGTTTGCCGTTGACACATATGCCTCAATTGCATGTGTCATTGCATCCATTCCCGTATGCGCTACTAACTTAGCAGGCATTGTCTCTGCAAGATCCGGGTCTACAATTGCCACATCAGGAGTGATTTCAAAATCAGCGATTGGGTACTTAATTCCTTTTTCATAATCTGTGATAATAGAAAATGCGGTAACTTCCGTTGCTGTACCAGATGTAGAAGGAATCGCACAAAAATGTGCCTTTGTACGAAGTTTGGGAAGCCCAAACACTTTACACATATCTTCAAAGGTAGTTTCTGGATACTCGTACTTAATCCACATTGCTTTTGCTGCGTCAATCGGAGAACCACCACCCATTGCCACAATCCAGTCTGGTTTGAAATCCGCCATTACCTGTGCGCCACGCATAACTGTTTCTACAGAAGGGTCTGGCTCAATTCCCTCAAAAAGCTCAACTTCCATTCCAGCTTCTTTCAAATAGTCAACGGCTTTATCCAAAAAACCATTTCTTTTCATGGAACCGCCGCCAACACAGATAATCGCACGCTTTCCCTGCAATCCCTTTAATGCCTCTAATGCTCCTTTTCCATGATACAAATCTCTTGGTAGTGTAAATCTTCCCATAATCGACCTCCATTCTGCGCCTTTGCGCATCAACAAATACCGTACATGATAGAACTGTAAAAAAACAGTTCCTTCGCCACCTTGTTCATTGTAACATTATAACCTTCCACCGTCAACGCAGTTTGATATGATTTAGTATCTCTACAGCAGCTTCCTCCTTTGTCATCAACGGAAGCTCTGCCACAATATCTTTCGTAATAATTGTTATAACATTGGTATCGACTCCAAAGCCAGCACCTTCCACTTTTAAATTATTGGCAATTACCATATCCAGATTTTTGCGCTCTAATTTCTCTTTAGAATTCGCCAGCATATGTTCCGTTTCCATCGAAAAACCGCAAAGAAATTGATTTTCCTTTTTATGCTCTCCCAGATACTTTAAGATATCCCTGGTTCTCTTTAGCTCAATCGTTCCATCATTTTCTGATTTTTTAATCTTTTCTTCTGCAACAGATACAGGCGTATAATCGGCAACCGCTGCCGCCTTGATAATAAGATCCTGTTGTGCCGATACGGAAGTAACCGCTTCAAACATATCCTGTGCGCTCTGAACCTGCATGACCTTAACAAACGGCGGGCAGGCAAGGGAAGTCGGCCCTGTCACAAGTGTTACCTCTGCTCCCCGCTCCATCGCAACACGAGCCAGGGCATAGCCCATTCTGCCAGAGGAATAATTTGATATAAAACGTACCGGATCAATCGCCTCTACCGTAGGCCCTGCCGTAATCAGAACTTTTTTTCCTGTTAAATCTTTTTCAAAGCGAATTTCTCTTTTGATATACTCTAAAAGCACTTCCTCCGAAGGAAGCTTTCCGGCTCCGACATCTTTGCAGGCAAGAAGCCCTACATCTGGTTCAATTATGGTATAGCCATGCCGTTTTAACTTTTCAAGATTCTCCTGTACAATGGAATTTTCATACATATTCGTATTCATTGCCGGAGAAATAATTTTCGGACAGGGACATGCCATAACTGTTGTGGTAAGCATATCATCCGCAATTCCATTGGCAATCTTTCCAATTACATTTGCAGATGCTGGTGCAACAAGCACAACATCTGCCTTTTTTGCCAGCGCAACATGCTCCACACTATATTGAAAATTTCTGTCAAACGTATCAACCAGACACTTATTTCCTGTCAGAGTTTCAAAGGTGATCGGATTAATAAACTGCGTCGCATTTTGTGTCATAAGAACCTGGACATCTGCCCTAAGCTTTCCTAACATACTTGCCAGATTTGCTATTTTGTAAGCTGCAATGCTCCCAGTAACAGCTAAAACAACCGTCTTTTCATCTAACATTTTATCTCATCTCCTGTGATAACTGACCATGCTTTTCGTAGCGTGCTACGCTCTTCACTTTATTATCCTCATCCACAAAAACAACATATGGTTTATGTTCTTTTGCCTCTTCTGGCGTCATCTCACAATATGCCATAATAATGATATGGTCCTGTACCTGTACCATACGAGCCGCAGCGCCATTCAGGCAAATCATACCGCTTCCCGGTTCTCCTGCAATCGTATATGTTTCAAAACGGCTTCCGTTTTCCACATCTACAATCTGTACTTTTTCATATTCATAAATTCCCGCTGCTTCCATTAACTCCAGATCTACTGTAATACTTCCTACATAATCCAATTCTGCCTGCTGTACAACTGCCCGGTGAATCTTACCTTTTAACATTGTTACTGTCATATTTTCTCCCTCATTTCTTATGACTGCCTTAAAAATTGTCCTCGCATATGCAATGCCCCAAACTCTTTGCTTTGCCAAAAATATAATTTCCTACTCTTGGATAAAATTATCAATCAACCGGGTTTTTCCGATATATACCGCAATTGCCACAAGCACTGGTCCCTCGACTTTTTCAACCGGTTCCAGAGTATTCCAGTCTACTACCTCAACATAGTCAATTTTTGCTAAAGGCTCACTTTCTAATTTTTCGGTTATCGTCTGCTTTATCTTTTCTACATCTTCCTCTCCCGCATCAATAAGAGCCTTTCCTTTCTGAAGAGATTTACTTAAAATAAGAGCTGCCTTTCGTTCTTTTTCATTTAGATATGTGTTTCGTGAACTTTTTGCCAGACCATCTTCCTCCCGGATAATCGGACAGCCCACAATTTCAATTCCAAAGTTCAAATCGCTGACCATATGGCGGATTACTGCAAGCTGCTGTGCGTCTTTCTGTCCAAAATAAGCCTTATCTGGCATTACAATGTTAAATAACTTTGACACAACTGTGCAGACACCTCGGAAATGAATTGGCCTTGACTTCCCACAAAGCCCTCCTGTCAGAGTGCTCATATCAACAAAAGAAGAAAAATCCTCATGGTACATTTCCTCTGGCTGCGGATGAAAAACTAATGCAGCGCCAGCATTTTCGCAAAGCGCAGAGTCTCGCTTAAAGTCTCTTGGATAGCTTGCCAAATCCTCCTTTGGCCCAAACTGCATTGGATTGACAAAGACACTGATAACAACCTTATCATTTTCCTTTACGGCTCGGTCAATCAGACTTTTATGGCCTTCATGGAGATAGCCCATTGTAGGAACCAGTCCGACAGAAAGCCCCTGCTTTTTCCATTCCTTTACCTGTTCTCTGACTTCCTGGATTGTTTCTGCTATTTTCATGGTTTTACCTCTTCTTTCTTTATTTTGAATGCTTTTCCCAAAACAGAAAAAGCATCAATAAAGTTTTTCAATTACCTCATCATCTATCTGATAGGTGTGTTCTTTCGCTGGAAAAGTCCCTTCGCCAACTTCTTTTTTATAATCAGTAAACGCCTGTTTCATAACTTCACCAACACCCGCAAACTGTCTTACAAACTTTGGCACATAATCGGAAAACATACCTAACATATCCTGATATACAAGTACCTGGCCATCACAACCACTGCCTGCCCCAATACCGATTGTCACAATAGAAAGTTTTTCTGTAATCAAAGCTGCAAGCTTTTCTGGTACGCATTCCAATACAACAGCAAACGCCCCTGCTTCCTGGACTGCCAAAGCATCTTCCACCAATTTTTTTGCCGCTTCTTCGCTTTTTCCCTGTACTTTATATCCGCCAAATGCATTAATTGACTGCGGCGTCAATCCAAGATGTCCCACCACCGGAATCCCGGCTTCTGTTATTGCCTTGATTTGCGGACAAACACTGGCTCCTCCCTCTAATTTTACCGCATTGGCACGCCCTTCTTTCATCAACCGGCCCGCATTCACAACTGCGTCATATACCGATGCCTGATATGACATAAATGGCATATCTGTCACAATCAAAGCCTCCTTCGCCCCTCTTGCAACTGCTGCTGTATGATGAATCATGTCTTCCATTGTAACTGACAGAGTATCCTCATATCCAAGAATAACATTGCCAAGAGAATCACCTATCAATATAGAGTCAATTCCTGCCTCATCCATCAGCTTTGCGGTAGAATAATCATATGCTGTAAGCATTGTAACCTTCTCATGATTTTCTTTCGCACGCTGAAATGTACTCACTGTTTTTTTCATTTTCTTCCTCCTTACCTCGCTTTGGCGACTTTAATAATATAGCAAATAGCTATTCATATACAGAAATGCTGTCTACGCACTTTCCTGTCTAAAATAGATGATTGAGCATGGCATAATTCTGATTCGGATTTTTCTGCTTTGCAATCATAAGCAGTTCTTTTCCAATGCACCGATAAATTTCCTCTGCATTCGTTCCCTGCAGCACATTCAAGTGCTTCTGAACTGTCCCGGTATCATTGCGCTCTACCGGACCTGTCAATACCTCTGCTGTTGGACATTCTAACATTGCATTGACATTATTTCTTACAAGAGGCTCTAAAAGCCTGCGCCCATCTTCCTCCGAAAACCCACATTCACTAAGCAGATTCAGGCTTGTCTGAAAAAGTCCAATCATATAATTACTCGCAAGCGCCGCTGCCGCATGATATTTCATTTTATCTTCCGCTTTTACAAGACATACTTTATGTCCCAACCCCTCAAAGAGCTGACGCATTTTTTGCACTGCCTCTTCATTTCCTTCCATTGTTATATAAGCTGTAGAAAACGTTTCATAGGATTTGAATTTGTCGCTGAACGCAAACATTGGATGAATGGAACAGCCGGATGCCCCGGTTGCCTCTATTCCAGAAAAAACATACGATGATAACGAACCACTAAAATGACATATCACTTTCCCTGCTAATTTGTAATTTGCAATGCAATCCCATACATGTGCAATCTCCCCATCAGGAGTCGCAATAAAAAGGGTATCGCTCGCATCTACAATTGACTGAATATCGTAATATGCTTTTGTTTCTGTAAAATCTGCCGCACTGACGGCATGTTCATAAGTTCGGCTGTAATAGCCGGACACAGCAATCTTATTTCTACAAAGATACGCCCCTAAAGTCGTACCTGCCTTCCCTGCGCCTATAATTCCAATTGTCAAATTACCACCTCGCTTTTGTGGTAATCCATCATCATCTGATGCAGTTTCTTTCCAGAATACCGCTCATACAACCGAAAGAATTATAGCATGACCAGACATATTATGCAATAGAAAAACAAAAGCTGCTGTTTTTGCAGCGCCAGATGGTTTTTCGCATGATGTTTCGAATAGCCGTGAATAGTAACCGATTCTAAAACCAGCCATTTCCTTTTTAAGCAAAAAAATTCCTCTTCACAGTGAAAATCACTCTGAAGAGGAGAGGGGTTTGAGGGGTATATCTTGTTACTGTTACATTAGTAACTTGATAACAAACTTAGTATATCACAAAAAGGACAACAATAGGACAACAAAAAGTTACAATTTTGATACATTTTTTTCTAATTTTTGCAATTTTTTCTTAAAAAAATCTTTATAACCTTTGATTTTTCTTATGAATTTCCATCTTTTTTCATATTCTCCCATTTAATTCCCATTTTCGCCAATTTTTGACTTCTTCTGCTTATCATTATGATTCACACTTCCAAGCATAGGCCAAACCTGCTATTTCATTTTCTGCTGAATCAAATATCCGGTAGTATACTCCGCCCAACTGTAGTTTGACATATATTCCCCTGCAAAATTCATCATATCATTTGTTTCCTGTTTCAGAAAATCAAAATAGTCACATTTTACCTGATTCGTATCGACTGCCAGGCTGTTCCACTGCCGGACAATAATATCTTCTGCCCCATATTCCCGTAATGTTTTCGTCAACTGGCTGATAATTGTCTGTACCTGATTTTTGACAGAACGGTTATACTCCTTATCCTCAAAAAGGATAGCGGCAATCTCCGTATTGGTCACTCCTGCTCCCCTTCTGTCAATTAAGAACGCAAAAAGCTCTTCTGATTTACTTCTGGAAAATTTCACCGGCTTATCATCTATAAATACCTGGAATTTTCCAAAAGTCTGAACGATAACCTTCTTTGGTTCTGTTTCCTTTTCCTCCTCTAACACATCAACCTGACACATTTTCATGGCAGAAATCGCATTCTGATGGGATTCTGCCGTTACACCGGCACAGCAGGAAGCATCTACCTGAATCACTTTTTCCGGAAAATATGCCTTTACCAACAATACATTTGAAATCACGCAGATATCCGTACAAAGTCCCGCAAACTCAATTACCTCTTCCTCTTTTACAAGGTCAGGAAGTTCTGTTGAACCAAAAGTTGGTTTTTCAATGACTTCTTTTGCAAACTCTTTAAGCTCTGGTATAATCTCCCACCCCTCTGTTCCCCTGATACAATGCCTGACCGGCAGTTTTTTTCCCTCCTGGGTGTCCAGGTAATTTTCCTCATGGGTATCTTTTGTAAATATAATTCTCGTTCCCTGCTCTTTCTCCTGTTGCAGCTTTTTGTAAAATTTGGGAACAATCGCCTGTGCCTCACTTGTCCCTAAAGCTCCTGTCACAAAATCCACCTGCATATCAACAACAATCAACGCTTTTTTCATTTCTACCTCCGTTTTTGAACAGCCCTGTTTACAAGGCTGCCATTTTCCTGTTCATTCTTCCATTTTAACAGGAATAAAAACGAAATGCCAGTGTATGTTTGAAAACGCTGCTATTGCCTACCGCCGCCCCACAATCTGATAATAGATCCGAGAAGTGATTTTATAAACTAACATATAGATGACCAAAAACACCAATACCGTCCCTGCTGTGCAGCCTAAAAATAATTTTGTATTTGTCAGGTTCAACATCGACATAATATTTTTAATAATCGGAAAGGCAAAACAAATATGCATTACTGCCATTATAATAGGAAGTAAAAACACCATCCTGATCTGACTGTTGATTATATGGCTGATTTCCCGGTTCGCAAGCCCAATTTTACTCATAATCTGGAAATTACGCTGATCTCCATACCCCTCACTAATCTGTTTATAATAGATAATCAATACAGTAGCAACTAAAAACAGGCTTCCAATAAAAATTCCAATGAAAAGCACACTGGCATACAAACCAATAGATTCCTGCCATGACGAATAATAATCTTCTACCAGACAGATATTTTCTATCCCTTTCTTCTTTAGAAATTTTTTAATCTGTTTTCCATACGCCTCCTTATCCTCCCATTTTCCATCCAAATCAAAATTATATTTTTGGCAAAATTGCGGACTTAAAGTTCCTCTGTTACGCTCTATTCTTTCACTTAATTTCTGACAGAGTTCTGCCATCTCATTGTAATCAGACAGCAAAAGAACTGCCGCCGGATAAAGATTGTTTGTAAGTTTTTCGTCAATTGCACCCTCATTTTGGAAACGGATTTTTACGCCATCTACCTCCATGCTGTCTCCATCAATTTCTGCTTCTTCATTTGTCAAAAGCAGTGGAACATCCCCTCCCTGCGTCAGGCTGCCTCCTGTCATCTCATTATATTCCGGAAGCAGCATCACCCCAAAGGCAAGTATATCATTTGCTGTATAATCATCATCATCTTCTTCGGACTGATAGTTATTCCCTTCACTTCTGAGAAGCACCACCTCATAATCGAAATAAGTTTCTATTGATTTAATACTCACATCCCGCTTTTGCGCAAGTTCTTCCGTAACATCCTTTAACTGCTTTGCTGTTTCCTCCGATTCCTGTAAAGTTTTCCCCTCGCAGTTTACCTTAACAGAAACATCCTTTGGATAGCGGTATCTATGCTCATCATCAATCCCGACATAAAGGGAAACTGTTGTTGACAATACAACAATTACCATTGTCACCAGAATACAGATACTTGCAAGTCCCATAGCATTCTGCTTCATACGGTACATCATACCAGAAACTGTAACAAAATGTGTTTTATGATAATAGAACTTTCTGTTTTTCTTTAACATTTTTAAAAGTACAATACTTCCAGCTACAAAAAGAAAATATGTCCCTATAATTACCAAAATCACTGCCACAAAAAACAATCCCATGACGTTTAGTGGATTCTTTGTTGTAATGGCAATCTCATATCCTATTCCCAAAGCAATAACACCAAGAAAGGCAAACAGCCACTTTGCTTTTGGTTCCCGTTCTCCTGCATTTGTCTCCCGCATCAAATCAACCGGCTTTAACCATGCCGCCTTAAACAGATTCTGTAACACAGCAGCAGCAAATACCACCGCAAACACAAGCACTGTAATTGTAACCGCATGTGGCGAAACAAAAAAATCGAATTTTGCCTCCAATCCAATCATACGGATTAAGACGAGAAAAAGCAGCCTTGAAAAAATAATTCCCAAAATTAATCCAACAACAACGCCACCGATTGCTACAATTGTAATCTCCCATGTGATAACTTTTGCAATATGTTTCTTTTCCATACCAAGTACATTGTAAAGCCCAAGTTCCCGTGTTCTTTGCTTCATCAAAAAACTGTTAGTATAAAAAATGATAATAACAGATATAATTCCTGCAACCCAGACACCAAACCCCAAAATCTGGCTCATATATTCCGCTCCATAATACAGCCCATCTGACTGCCCCGCAATGGACAATAGCATATAAAACATCGCTACCATCACAATTGCTGATAATAAGAACGGAAAAAACGCATTTCTATTTTTCCTGATATTAGTAAATGCCAGTTTAAAATATAACCCTCTTTTCATGCCTCTCCTCCCTGTGACAACAAAAGCGTCAATGTATCAGAAATTTTCTTATACATCATGTCATTTGTCATATCTCCACGATAAATCTGATGGTAGATTTCGCCATCCTTGATAAATAAAACCCTGCCAGCTCTCGCTGCGGCAGCTGTAGAGTGTGTAACCATTACAATGCTCTGCCCACTCTGGTGAATATTCTCAAAAGCATCCAGCAAATCCGTTGTAGATTTGGAATCCAATGCCCCAGTTGGTTCGTCTGCCAAAATCAGCTCTGGCTCCGTAATAATTGCCCGGCATACTGCGGCACGCTGCTTTTGCCCGCCTGAAACCTCATAAGGATATTTGTTCAAAAGCTGTTCAATATGGACATATTTTGCCACTTTCTGAAGCTTTGGGGCAATCGTATCATACTTCTCCCCAGCAAGCACAAGCGGCAGGCAAATATTGTCCCCTAAACTAAAACTGTCCAATAAATTAAAATCCTGAAAAACGAACCCTAAATGCTCCCTGCGGAACTTTGCCAGCTCACCGTCCCGTATCTGGCTGATTTCCTTACCATTTAATTGAATCGAACCATCTGTCGGTTTGTCAATCGAAGCCAGAACATTTAAAAGTGTTGTCTTACCACTTCCTGACTCTCCCATAATCGCAAGATATTCCCCCTGCTCCACCGAAAACGTAATATTGCGCAACGCTTCTACTTTATTGCCGCCAAAACGCGTCGTATATACCTTCTTTACATTCCTAACATCTAATAGTGTCATCTTTTCCCTCCTCAAATCTGCCCGGAAATAATTCCTCACTTCCTGTGCCTCTCTCCTGTTACTATAACCATTATATAAAAAAAAGAAATGTAATGCCTTAACTCCAGCTTACATTTCTTTTTAAAATCCTTACGTTTTTGTAAGGTTTAGGAAGAAATCCCCCATTCAACCATTCCCATTTTCCAAGATACGCAGAACTTGTTCAGGAAAAACAGGAACTTTTCTACATGCCTGCCACCCCTGCGATTTCAAATAATATCAAAACGCCGCAAAAACAGAGAAAACATGCGGCGTTTTGATTATTCAGGCACAAAAGTATTGCAGCCTTTTTCTTTCTTATTGTTCTTCCTGATGAAACATTTTTTTGTCAAATTCAGGATTAAAATAGTAAAAATTCTTAGAGTCTAACTTTTGCTTTGTCATTTCCAACGCCTCACCAAAACGCTGAAAATGAACAATTTCCCTAGCACGAAGAAATTTTAAAGGTTCCCTTACATCAGGGTCTTCAATAACACGCAATAAATTTTCGTAAACTGTTCTGGCCTTTTGTTCCGCCGCTAAATCTTCATACAGGTCAGCCATGGCATCGCCTTTGGACTGAAATTCCAGTGCAGTAAATGGAACGCCTGCTGCCGCCTG
The DNA here is from genome assembly GCA_947651225.1 of uncultured bacterium. GTDB lineage: Bacteria > Bacillota > Clostridia > Lachnospirales > Lachnospiraceae > Butyribacter. Next base: position 74,138 of record CANSYK010000009.1, read on the forward strand.
TGGCCACACTCCTGCCGTATGGTCAATATAATAAGCATCAAAACCGGCTGTTTTAGCTTCCTCCGGCGTAAGATTTTTGGTAAGCTGATAAACCATAGCACAGATAATTTCCATATGGTTAATTTCTTCTGTACCAATATCCGTCATCAATCCACCTACCTTCTTAATCGGCATAGAATACCGTTGTGCAAGATAACGCATTGAAGCGGACAGTTCACCATCCGGCCCACCATACTGGCTGATAATCAGCTGCGCCGTTTTCGGGCAGGTTTTGTTAATTTTGACGGGAAATTGTAAGCGTTTTTCATAACACCACATCAGACATGCCCTCCTTCCCATGGAACAGGACCTTTTGCCCATCCATATTCTTCTGTTTCTGGTGTACCAGTAATCATAGAACTTTGCGTCAGCGGATTATATTGCTTGGCATAATCTGCCAACAGTTCCAGCCTTTTTTGCGTTAACTCTTTAAATAGTGCCAATCCATTTTTACAATCCGGATGGGTATCTAAATAAAGTGTCAAATCGTTAATAGCAAAACTAACCGCATTTATTTCATTTAATTTTTTCGACTGGTCAGACTGCCCTTCCTCTTTACAAATAGAACATGGAATTTTTTCTGCCTTATAAAATTCCATATTCAAGCAAGGAAAAATAGTACCATTGGATAAAGCAGTTTTCCAATCATATGGCTCACACCACTCCTGCAAAGGAAGAGATGCCATAGCAAGTGTTTCACCGGTATTACAGCAATCATCTAAAAACCCCATACATATCTCCTTTCTATGCTGCATCAACATACAAATTTGAAATGATAGTTACACAATTTATTTTGTTCAAATGAAGCTGTTCTATGTTACAAATTTTTTGGTAAATAGCAACATGTTCTTCATTCATAATTGCCTGTTCCTTCTTCACGTGGCTATTCACGGTTAACCGCAAATAGTCACAAAAAATCCAGATACCACTAAAAGATAGTTGGTATCTGGATTTTTGATCCTGGCAGCATTTTGAACACATATCAATCCCCCAAATGCTGCCTGCTACGATTTTCCTGTTTTTAACAAAACTTCACAAATTAATTCTGGCTACGCTTTCTTAATTACTATGCTGTTATTTCCCTTATTTTTGAATAGTTTCTTATATGCAGAAACCTTCTTTGCCGGAACTTTAATTACCAGCTTTTTCGCCGTTCCCTTTAAAGCATTCTTTCCTATTTTTGTAAGTGACGTCGATTTAATTACAATTGTCTTTAAGTTCGTACAATTCTTGAATGCATCTTTCCCAATCGTCTTAATATTCTTGCTGACAGTGACCTTCTCAACTTTTTTATTGCCCTTAAATGCATTATTCTTAATACTTGTTACTTTATAGGTTACCTTTTTCCCGTTTATAGAAACTTTTACTGTCGCAGGAATAGAAACCGTTTTTTTCTTGCTATTATTTGTAGCAACATATTCCACTGTCTTTTTGGAGACATTTGTCACTACATATTTTTGCCCGGAAACAGCAACCTTATCTCCCTTTTGTACTTTTTCAGCAGGTGCTTTTGTAGGCGCTGCTGGTATGGCTGTCGGTTCAGAAGGAGCTTCTGTTGGAGATGTGCTTGGTTCTGTTGTTGGAGCTATTGTCGGCTTGGCAGTAGGCGTTGTAATCGGTTCGGCTGTCGGAGCCGTGGTTGGTTTAGCCGTTGGAGCTGTGGTTGGTTTGGCCGTTGGAGCTGTGGTTGGCTCGGCTGTTGGGGTCGTGGTTGGCTCAGCTGTTGGCGCTATGGTTGGCTCGGCCGTTGGGACAATTACAGGATAATATGGTCTGTTTGGCTTCTCAGGTTTTGGGGTAGCATTGCCGTCTGGGTTCTGCTCACCAGAATTATCCTTTGGTACATATAATGATATCAAGCTTCCATCATATTTCAGTGTTGCCGCTCCATCCCTTGATGTATATGAAATTTTCTCTGGTTGATAGTAAATATTTCCCAAATCCAACTTGTATATATCACTGTCTGCCCAACAATATAATGCATCCCCAAGCAAAAACTCATATTTTTCATTTATTGTCAGGACTACATTTTTCAAGGTATATCCTGTATCACTTGCAAAATCCCCCAATTTTTGATATCCATCAGCAGTATATGTCCCTGCATCCTTTATTTCATAGCTGCCATTTCCATGAAAACCGGTTACATCTGTATCACTAAACTTAAAATAAGTTGCATCCTGGCCAGTCTTTTCATAAGTAAAGGCCAGTTTACTGGATGTGATAGTTGTTTTTGTTCTCTCTGGTGCAAGATTACACACAACCCGCTTTGCATCTGCATCATAGTGCAGTGTTACTTTGCCATCCTTTGATACATATAATATGTTTTCTGGCTGATAGTAAATATTTCCAAGGTCTAAACTGTATACGCCATTATTATTCCAGGCATACCCTGTCTCCTTCAGCAAAAATTCATATTCCCCATTTATTGTCAGGACTACGTTTTTGAGGGTATAATCCGTATCGCTTGCAAAGTCTCCCAGTTTTTGGTATCCATCGGCAGTATATGTCCCTGCATTCTCTATTTCATAATCACCATTCCCATGAAAGCCTGTTACTTCTGTATCATTAAACTTAAAATACGTTGCATCCTGGTCTTTCTTTTCATAAGTAAAGGTCAGTTTGCTGGATGTGATATTGATTTTTGTTCCCTCTGGCGCAGGGGTGCTTGTCGTTTCTGGCGCAGGGGTGTCTGTCGTTTCTGGCGCAGGGGTGCTTGTTGTTTCTGGTGCAAACAATACTACCAGCTTTGCATCTGCATCATATTGCAGTGTTGCTTTGCCATCCTTTGATACATGTGATATATTCTCCGGCTGATAGTAAATATTTCCCAGACCTAAACTATATACACCATTATCATTCCAGGCATACCCTGTTTCCTGTAGCAAAAATTCATATTTCCCATTTATTGTTAGGACTACGTTTTTCAGAGTATAATCCGCATCGCTTGCAAAATCCCCCAGTTTTGTATATCCATCAGAAGTATATTCCCCGGCATTCTCTATTTCATAGGTGCCATTCCCTTGAAAGTCCGTTACCTCTTCACTATTAAACTTGAAAGAAGATGCATCCTCGCTTTTCTTTTCGTAGGTAAAGCTTAGTTTGCTGGATGTGACATTGTTTTTTATTTTTTCTGGTGCAAGATTACATACAATCAGCTCTGCATCTGCATCATATTGCAGTATTGCTTTACCATCCGTTGATACATATAATATCTTCTCTGGCTCATGGTAAATATTTCCCAGGCCTAAACTATGTACACCATTATTATCCCAGGTATACCCTGTCTCCTGCAACAAAAATTCATATTTCCCATTTATTGTCAGGACTACGTTTTCCATGGTATAATCCGTATCACTTTCAAAATCTCCCAGTTTTGTATACCCATCGGAAGTATATTCCCCTGCATCCGCTATTTCATAATCGCCATCCCCATGAAAGCCTGTTACCCCTGCACCGCTATACTTAAAGTAAGTAGCATCTTGGCTGTTCTTTTTATAGGCAAAGGTCAGTTTGCTGGATGTGATATTGATTTTTGTCTCTGCATCTGCTCTGGCTGCTCTCCCCCCCATTGGAAATTGGGTAACTACAAGGCATAACGCCAATAATACTCCAAAAATTTTTCTGATTCGCTTCAAAAATAAAACCTCCTCTCATAATCTGTTTTTTAAGTTAGATACTGTTTTTTTGCTTTGTTACTTTTTACCACCCCCCAAAAAGAATAATTTTCCTTTAAGTATACATCTATACAAAGACTATCATACAAAGACTATATTTTCAACAAAATTTCAAGAATATGATAGATTTTTTTGTTATTATGTTACTATTCACGGCTGGTTTTAGAAAATAGTCAAACTCGTCGTGCTTGCACGTAAGAGGTTGATTCTTTTCTAAAATCAGCGTGAAGGCTGTTCTAAACATCATAAGAAAAACAAAAGCTGCTGATTTTGCTGCGCCAGACGGCATAGCCGGATGGTTTTTCGCATGATGTTTCGAATAGCCGTGAATAGTAACTTCATGATTCCCCAAAATAGTTGAAAAATAAAAAAGGGGGTTTTCAAATCCTACAAAATATGTTATAGTTACTGCTAGAAAAGCGAAGAAGAGGAATAGTAACTGTAAAGCGGAATCCAGAAAGCTGTTGGTTGATGGAAAACAGTTGAAGTGATGCAGTGAACTCGCCTTGGAGCCGCCGGCTGAAAAAGAGTAGGTTCGGACGGAGTCCCACCGTTACAGGGGAAGGGTATTGATGAGTTTTGATGTACCTGTGAGAGCATGAATTATCATGAATTAGAGTGGTACCGCGTGAGAAGATTCTCCGTCTCTACAGTTTTTTGTAGGGACGTTTTTTTATGTAAGGAGAAATGGCAGCAGTGATGTCAAATTGCATGGTATGCGGTAGATAGATTGTTCTCCAGGAACAAGTAAAGTTAGGGGAATGCTGCAAATTAGTGTACAGCAGTTTCTGAGAATGGAGGTTAGACAATGAAAGGATTTGACAAGTATCAAAAAAGTTATTTTATGCCGCCAGTTCCGTGTTATGACTGGGTGAAGAAGGATTCCATCAAGGAGCCGCCAGTATGGTGCAGTGTGGATTTGCGGGATGGTAATCAGGCATTAATTGAGCCGATGAGTCTGGAGGAGAAGGTAGAATATTTCCAGATGCTTGTAAAGATTGGATTCAAGGAGATTGAGGTTGGTTTTCCGGCAGCATCCGAAACAGAGTACAAATTTTTGCGTACCTTGATTGAGCGGAAGCTGATACCAGATGATGTAACAGTTCAGGTGCTGACACAGGCAAGGGAGCATATTATCCGAAAGACTTTTGAAGCTGTGGATGGCGCACCAAATGCGATTGTGCATGTTTATAATTCTACATCTGTAGCGCAGCGTGAGCAGGTGTTTCAGAAATCAAAGGATGAAATAAAGAAAATTGCTGTGGATGGTGCTGTTTTGTTAAAGAAGCTTGCAGAAGGAATTAAGGGAAATATCCGTTTTGAGTACAGCCCGGAAAGTTTTCATGGTACAGAAATGGATTATGCTGCAGAGGTATGCAATGCAGTCTTGGATGTATGGCAGCCAACGGCTGAAGCGAAGGCAATTATCAATATTCCGTCTACGGTTGAGAATGCAATGCCGCATGTATTTGCAAGTCAGGTGGAATTTATCAGCAGAAGCCTGCAGTACCGTGACAATGTAGTATTGTCACTACATCCACACAATGACCGTGGTTGTGGCGTGGCAACAGCAGAGCTTGGCGTACTTGCCGGGGCAGACCGTCTGGAGGGGACATTGTTTGGAAATGGAGAGCGTACCGGAAATCTGGATATTGTGACGGTTGCGATGAATCTTCATGCACATGGCGTGGATTCCAGGCTGGATTTTGCCAATATGCAGGAGATCAAGGAAACTTATGAAAGATTAACGGATATGCAGGTATCCATGCGTGAGCCGTATGCAGGGGAACTTGTGTTTACTGCTTTTTCCGGTTCCCATCAGGATGCGATTTCCAAAGGGATGGCACACCGTGAGAGGACAGGGGAACATCAGTGGACAGTTCCATATCTGCCGATTGATCCAAAGGATGTTGGAAGGACATATGATTCAGATGTGATTCGTATTAACAGCCAGTCTGGAAAAGGCGGCGTGGCGTATGTATTAAAGCAGAATTTTGGAATTGTTATGCCGGAAAAGATGCGAGAAGAAGTTGGCTATCTGATGAAAGGAGTATCAGATCATGCCCATGCAGAGCTGAGCCCGCAGGAGATGTTAGATGTATTTCGAAAGCATTACTGTAATCCAAAAAGGACATTCCGGATTACAGAGTGTCATTTTCAGCAGAAGGATGGCATTATTGCCAGTGTTACGATAGAGCAGGATGGAATTTCTGAGGTAGTGGAGGCAAATGGGAATGGGCGTCTCAATGCCGTTAACAATGCTGTTAAGAAATATTTTGATATCAGTTACTCGTTAGATGTTTATGAGGAACATTCTTTAACAAGAAATTCTTCTTCCAAGGCGATGGCGTATGTCGGAATTACACAGGATGAGAAAAAGAGGTATTGGGGAGTTGGTACTGATGAAGATATTATAAAGTCTTCCGTACAGGCATTGGAAAATGCAGTAAATCATATGATAGAGAAGAAAAAGGATAAAATACGTTAGAAAGTTTACCATATACAAAACAGCAGCCCTGCGCTTTGTTGTAGGGCTGCTATTTTGTATTTTATGGGGAATATTCTGGCGTTGGGTTCATGGGTGTCGTGGAATTGCAATAGTTTTATTTTATAGAAAATTTTGGTATACTTTCTTAAAATAATATGGAAGGATGTGAAGAAAGAAAATGAAGGTACAGGAATTAAGGGAATTATTGAAAGTAGCGGATAGGGAATTCTTAGAGAAGGCATTTGTAGAGAGTTACAAGCATTTTACAAAATATCAGAAAGAAGAGGCAGACCAAATAATTAAAGATATTTTGTCTGGTATAAGTCCAAATAAGGCAAAGAAAAAAACAGAGATTCCTTTTGAAAACCTAAAACAGGAGATTACGGTGTTTATTGAAAATGCACATGCCCAGAATTACCTGTTTCCTAACCGGATTGTTCCAAAGAACCAGCGGTCCAAGTGGCGTTTTCTGGTCAAAAATTTTCTGAAAGAATTAGAAAAAGTTTCTCAGGAAAATGAAAATTATGAAGAGGCGGTAAATTTACTGGTAGATTTGTACCGACTAATTTGTGATGCATGTAGTTATGATCTTTTTCAACAGATGACGCTTTTCGCTCGATTGGGTGGAAGCAGGAGGATTTTTTCCGGTTGGTGGCAAAAAGAGTGCTTGGCACGGGGTATACACGGGAGAATATTTCCCACTTAATTTTATATGCTTCTACAGGTGGATTGAGTGCAGAGTCAGTACACACAGACCAGCAAATAGTGCTTCTTTCAGAGTTAAAGACTACAGATGCAAAGTATATAGCATTAGAAGAAACAAAGAAGCTGGTTGATGAGAATGCCGAGAAACTTAAGGGGTTGAAAAAATATGATACACAGAAATATGTTATGGAAGATAAAATTAATAATTTTTGTGATATGGTTTTAATGATACATATTATTCTGGCAGAGTTGGAAGAGGGGATTTCCTATTATTTTGAAGTAAATAAGGAGCGGGAAAAGGAAATTATTTTGTACAAGGCACTTTGTTTGGCTGAGTGGTTGAATGAGGATGACAGTTGGCTGCGGATTTATGAATATGGGATTAAGAAAAAAATAAAGCCAAGGGACTATTTGGTTAGAGAATATCAGAGACGGAAAAATATATAGTGGACAGAAAAAAATAATCTGCCATCTGGAAAAAATTTTTGAAATTGAGTGCAAGAAAACAAAGAGTTTTATCTTTATAATAGTTGAAAGGACAGCAATTGATTTATATAGAAAGTTGTCCAGAAGCCATGAGTTGTTGACAGAATTTGCCGGTTATGATGTGACGAAAACACCAGTGGACGCCATAATGACAGATAAGAATGATTCTATATAGTCTACCAGTTATACTGGAATTGGAGATTCCTTGATAGAGGATGATGAAGGGGAGGAGCATTGGAAAGCGGAATTTGATAAGTACTCATACTATCTGCAGGTTGATGTAGATCATAGTGATACTTATGTTGTAACAATTGTGGATACGGAAACAAATAAAAATTTACATGCGATTCATGCTGAATCTGAGGAAAAGGCGTGGGGAGTATTTCAGTCATTAGTTTTAGAGGGATATCCTCTGGAGAAGGTGATAAAATGATGATGTTTTTATAGCAGGAGATTGGGGCAAAGATGGCATGCTCTGTAAATGTTAAATTTTTATAAAGTGTGCCATTTCTTTTGACGAATCACTCAATAAATGGTATACTAATATCCATAAGATGTTGTGCAGTTGTAGTACATCGGTAGTATATCAGCTTCCCAAGCTGAGGAGGCGGGTTCGACTCCCGTCAGCTGCTTGTTTTAAGACGCCGTAAAGCCATATAAAATGGACTTTGCGGTGTTTTTAGTTAATCAGATTTATCGGTTACAACTGGTTACAGTTGTTACAAATCCCTTGGGAGCTGTTCAGAAGGGATTTGTAACAGTTCCTTATTGGTTGGAAGCCAGTGCTTTTTCAATCTGCTCCCGATAGAATATAGCACATATATCTGTTAATTATTAAGAAAATAGAGTGAAGGGGTAGTTGCGTCTTTGCCTGTCTAAAATAGCGGATTCCCATATATTCAATATTTTCGTTTTTGATATTGGTCTACATATTCCAGGAATTGTTCTTCTATGACTTCTAGTTTCTTTGCGGCAGTGCTTGCTGAAAGCATGCCATCATTAAACAATTCCACTAACATTTTTATTCGTTCTTTATTTACTTGCTCATTAGCATACTCTTCAGCATAAGCCTGAACCAAATCACACATAGCACCATCCTCCATTCCGGTTTTGATATTTTTAAATGCTTCACATAGTTATGGAAATTTTGGATTATCTGGCAATGTTGGTTTCTTTAACATCCACCTATCTGCCACATTTCCCCAGTATACCTTCGGATAGTTATAGGGCTTCAG
>CANSYK010000010.1 GCA_947651225.1 uncultured bacterium
AATCGGTTCAAAGGATTAAATGTAGTTACCAAATAGGGTGGGGAATTCAAGTTTATTCGGCTTGCTGGCACTTCAAGACCTGCAAGTCCAGAAAAAATCAAAGAACTGGAAATGGAAGGTACTCATATTTCGTGGGATGAATTGTCGTGTCTTGGGTATGAAGTGGCAGATACATCGCTGCTTGCGTCAAATGCCTATGTTTTGCTGGTATTGGATTGTTTTTCCTTTTCTAAAACATAGTGTGAGGTGTTTAAAGGAACAGAGAGAACCGTTTTTTTTGACATGCGGGAATTTACTGGCTCTGTTTATGAGCAGATAGAAAATGCGACAGCATTTGTTTTACGGAATATTCGATTGGGTGCTGCAATTGAGGGACTGGTCAGGAAAGAAGCTTATGAGCTTCCCGTGGAAGCGATTCGTGAAATGCATTGTTAATGCGCATTGTCATCTGTTTTAGTGAAATGGGGATGCATTGCATCTCCTGTCATATGTCTCCGCAGGAAACATTGGAACAGGCATGTCAGACACATCAGTGCGATTTGGAGGAATTAATTCAAAAATTAGATGAGCATATTAATGGAAAATAGTTATTATTGCTAAGGCGGTTAAATACCGAACGAATTTCATGCAGAATAAAATATGCCAGTATGTTTGGAAATAGAGAAAGGGATAAGTAACATATATTGTATTGGACACAGGGCAGATACAGGTAGTTTGCAACACAGCAAAGCCGTTTGTATCTGTTTTTTGTTTTATCCGGGGTTTTCTGATTTTGGCAGAGGAATTTGTTATAGGAGAAAATAAATGAATATTTTCCGTTCTGTACGCTTTGCGTACAGGCATGTGCTTTCAAAACTTTCAGATACATCACTGTTGAAAATTGAATAGACTTTACACTCTACACCAAATCCGCTATAATAATTACAACATGTGGACAACGGAATTAACAAAAGGCGGTGATAACATGGAGGTGTTAGTAGATATGAATAATGGTGAAATTATACAAAGAGGTATTGAAGATTTCAAAAATATTCAACGACATATGTTGATAGCAAAAGAAGAAAATGCCACAAAAACATATGCAAGCTTAAAGGATGATTATATCTCTTTAAAAGCATTGTTAAACAGCCTTGGTGTTAACTTAACAGAGATTGACAAAATAAAAGAATAACAATACAACAACAGAATAACATATCACTCCTAAAAGAGTGTAAAGTCTATTCAACTTATCAAGGACTTTGCACTTTTTTATTTTAGGAGGATACACCATAAAAGTAAATACTGAAAATAAGGACTTTTCAATATTTATGAAGGTTTGAGCTGTTATAACAAAAAGAAAAAAGCATAAAAAATTATTTTCGTGATGAAAATGAAGGTGTGGAGAATGAGGTAGTAACAAAGATTTTGAAAAATATGAAAAAACCCCCTTGCAAATACAGGAAAAGTATAGTAGAATACAACTTGCTGTGACATTGATAGCGAGGAAGCGTGAGGTTGCTGCATTTCGGAAACGGGCTGCAGGTTTTCCGTGGAGCGAATGTCAAGTTAGGAAACTGGCGACAAGTCACTGTACAATTTCATATTCTGCCAAAGGGCAGGAAAAGGGAAGTCTGCTGATTATGTAAACCGAAGTATGACACGCCCGGTTAAGTGTACAGTCACCACTTGTTCCGCTGTAATGAACAGGCATAGGGGAAAACCCGTAGATCAGTAATGCCTGCAAAAGTGCGAAAAGGAGGCGGCTTTTTTTATGGCAACAAATGTAATGAGGATTACCCTCAAGGCGTATGACCACAATCAGGTTGATCATGCTGCTGGAAAGATTATTGAGACAGTAAAGAAGACAGGGGCTAAGGTTAGTGGCCCGGTACCTCTTCCAACAAAGAAGGAGGTTGTAACAATTCTTCGTGCTGTTCACAAGTACAAAGATTCCAGAGAGCAGTTTGAGCAGAGAACTCACAAAAGATTGATTGATGTGATTGCTCCGACACAGAAGACCATTGAAGCATTGACAAAAATGGAAATGCCATCTGGTGTTGCTGTTGTTTTAAAGATGAAGGAAAAATAATTTAAGGAAAGTCTTAGGGTTTATATATATGCTGCTTTAATAAAGAAGCTATTCGAGAAAAGATAGCGGTATGTTTTGTATAAGCAGTTCGAGTTTTTGGTTTACGAACTTGCACATTATAGACCATCTAGGATGATTTCATGGTTTCAATGCCGTAGAATACTTTTTGGCGGTCAGGATGAGATAATGAAATCCGCTGTAGATTAACAGGAGGTGCATTTAGTATGAAGAAAGCTATTTTAGCTACGAAGGTTGGTATGACACAGATCTTCAACGAGAATGGAGTTTTGACTCCGGTTACTGTGCTTCAGGCTGGTCCTTGCTATGTTACACAGGTAAAAACTGTTGACAATGACGGCTACAGTGCAGTACAGGTTGGTTTTGTTGACAAGAAAGACAAAGTTATCAGCAAAGATGCGACCGGAAGAAAAGAAGTGAAAAGGATTCATGGTGTAAATAAGCCATTACAGGGACATTTTGCCAAGGCAGGTGTTACTGGTAAAAGATATCTGAAAGAATTTAAATTTGAGAACGCAGAAGAGTATACTCTTGGACAGGAAATCAAGGCCGATATTTTTGAAGCCGGAGATAAGATTGATGTCAGCGGTACCACAAAAGGAAAAGGTTTCCAGGGCGCTATTAAGAGACATGGCCTTCACAGAGGACCTATGGGACATGGTTCCAAGTTCCACAGACATGCTGGTTCCAATGGTGCTTGTTCTGATCCAAGCCGTGTATTTAAGGGTAAGAAGATGCCTGGCCACATGGGGAATGTGAAAGTGACAATCCAGAATCTTGAGATTGTAAGGGTTGACGCAGAACAGAACTTAATCCTTGTAAAGGGTGCTGTGCCAGGACCGAAGAAAGCTTGCGTTATGTTAAAGGAAAGCGTTAAGGCTCATAAATAATTCTTTTGGAAAGGAGGAACACACAGATGGCTAACGTATCTGTTTATAATATGGAAGGCAGCGAAGTTGGAAAGATGGACTTGAATGATGATGTTTTCGCTGCTAAGGTGAATGAACATTTAATGCATATGGCTGTTGTATTGCAGCTTGCAAATAAACGTCAGGGTACTCAGAAGGCAAAGACACGTTCGGAAGTGCGTGGAGGCGGTAAGAAGCCTTGGAGGCAGAAAGGAACTGGTCATGCAAGACAGGGTTCTACCAGAGCGCCTCAGTGGACAGGCGGTGGAGTTGTATTTGCTCCAACACCAAGGGATTATTCTTTTAAGATGAACCGTAAGGAAAAGGCAGCAGCTATCCGCTCTGCATTGACATCGAGAGTAGATGAACAGAAATTCCTTGTTATGGATTCCCTGAAATTTGATGAGATTAAGACAAAGAAAATGGTTGGCGTCCTTGATGCATTAAAAGTAAATAAGGCGCTGGTTGTTTTAGATGGCGAGGATAATGCGAATGTTGAACTTTCTGCAAGAAATATTGAAGGTGTCCGCGTTGTACCATTTAATGCAATTAACGTATACGATATTTTAAAATATGAGACAGTTGTTATTACGAAGAATGCTGTATCAAAAATAGAGGAGGTGTACGCATAATGGCAGATTTAAAGTATTATGATATCATTCAGAAGCCAATTATTACAGAAAAATCTATGCTGGCTATGGAAGACAAGAAGTATACATTCGATGTACACCCAGATGCAACAAAATCTCAGGTAAAAGAAGCAGTTGAGAAGCTTTTTGAGGGAACGAAGGTTGCAAAGGTCAACACGATGAACTTGGAGGGGAAAACCCGCCGCCGTGGCAGAACATTTGGAAAAACTGCTAAGAGGAAAAAGGCAATTGTTCAGTTGACTGAGGACTCTAAAGAAATCGAGATTTTTGAAGGGCTGTAAAGATATTCATTAATGAACAGCTTGGCAAAGCGATTTCTTCAGAGATTGAGATTTTTGAAGGCCTGTAATAATTATTCATTAATAAACAGCTTGACAAAACAATCTCTTCTGAAATCGAGATTTTTGAAGATTTATAAAAGAAAATGCGTGGAAAACCTATCACGTAAATCATTAATTATAATGATAGAGTATTGAAAGGAGAATATGTCATGGGAATTAAAACATTTAACCCATATACACCTTCCAGAAGACACATGACAGTGACAGATAAGGCAGAGATTACAGCTACAAAGCCTGAAAAGTCATTAACCGTGTCATTAAAGAAGAACGCCGGACGTAATGCCCAGGGTAAGATTACGGTAAGACATCGTGGCGGCGGAAGCAGAAGAAAATACAGACTGATTGATTTTAAGAGAAATAAAGATGGTGTGGAAGGAACTGTTAAAACAATTGAGTATGATCCAAACAGAACAGCAAATATTGCACTGATTGCATATGCTGATGGAGAAAAGGCTTATATTCTTGCTCCAAATGGTCTGCAGGTTGGACAGAAGATTATGAATGGTCCAACTGCTGAAATCGAGGTTGGCAATTGTCTTCCACTTGAAAATATTCCGGTTGGTACACAGATTCACAATATTGAGCTTTATCCTGGAAAAGGCGGACAGCTTGTGCGTGCGGCAGGAAACAGCGCACAGCTTATGGCAAAGGAAGGAAAGTATGCAACACTCAGGCTTCCATCTGGTGAAATGAGAATGGTACCGATTATCTGCCGTGCTACGATTGGTATTATCGGTAATGGCGAGCATGCCCTTGTTAATATTGGTAAAGCAGGACGTAAGCGCAATATGGGTATCAGACCTACTGTCCGTGGTTCGGTTATGAACCCTAATGACCATCCACATGGTGGTGGTGAAGGTAAAGCAGGTATCGGCCGTCCGGGTCCATGTACTCCTTGGGGGAAACCTGCTCTTGGCTTGAAGACACGTAAGAAAAACAAGCAGTCAAATAAGCTGATTGTAAGAAGAAGAGATGGTAAAGCGTTGAACACAAAATAAATCCATATGATGACAACGCACAACGCTTTTGGGTTGAATACAAAGTAGGTTAATAGCCGGGGACACCTGGCAGAATGGAGGATACAATGGCACGTTCATTAAAAAAGGGACCTTTTGCGGATGCAAGCCTTTTGAAAAAGGTAGATGCTGCAGTCGCATCCGATGACAAACAGGTTATTAAGACATGGTCACGTCGTTCCACTATTTTTCCATCATTTGTTGGACTGACATTTGCAGTACATGATGGAAGAAAGCATGTACCTGTATATGTGACAGAGGACATGGTAGGACACAAGCTTGGTGAGTTTGTAGCGACAAGAACTTACAGAGGCCATGGAAAAGACGAGAAAAAAGGCAAAAGGTAGTGCGATAAGAATTTCTAATTGCTTACGCCAGTGGGCGTTTCGCAAAGAAATTCTAAGTATCACACTGGAAAAATGCAAAGCCAGCATTTTTCAAGGATTTTTTGTGCTAGCGAAGTTGGCATAGAGTATAAATATATCACTTTTTTGAAAGGAGGCTTCGACAAATGGCAAAGGGACATAGATCTCAAATTAAGCGAGAGAGAAATGAAAACCAGAAAGACACCAGACCTTCCGCAAAGTTATCTTATGCAAGGGTTTCTGTTCAGAAGGCTTGTTATGTGTTAGATGCCATCAGAGGCAAGGACGTAGAAACGGCAATCGGTATTTTATCATATAATCCAAGATATGCTTCCAGCATTATTTTGAAATTATTGCAGTCTGCAATTGCAAATGCAGAGAACAACAATGATATGAATCCGGATGATTTATATATTGAGGAATGTTTTGCAAATAAGGGACCGACAATGAAGAGAATCAGACCAAGGGCACAGGGAAGGGCTTATCGTATTGAGAAGAGAATGAGCCACATTACAATCATTCTGAATGAGCGTTAGTCGTTTGGGTGGTCTATGAAAGGAGATTAAGATGGGACAAAAAGTTAATCCTCATGGTTTAAGGGTCGGCATTATCAGTGACTGGGATTCTAATTGGTATGCAGAAGATAAGTTTGCAGACTATCTGGTAGAAGATTACAAAATCAGAGAGTTTGTTAAAAAGAAATTATATAGCGCTGGTATCTCAAAGATTGAAATTGAGCGACCTGCTGAGAAAGTAAGAGTTATTATTCATACAGCAAAGCCTGGCTTTGTAATTGGTAAGGGCGGAGCTGAGATTGAGAATTTAAAGAAGGAACTGTTAAAGGTACTTGACAGAAAAGTTGCCCTTGATATCAAGATTATGGATATCAAGAATCCTGACAGACATGCACAGCTTGTAGCTGAAAACATTGCCCAGCAGTTAGAAAACCGTATTTCTTTCCGCCGTGCTATGAAGTCTGCTATGAGCAGAACCTTAAAGACAGGCGCAAAAGGAATCAAGGCAGCATGCTCTGGACGTCTTGGCGGTGCAGATATGGCTCGTACAGAGTTTTACAGCGAAGGCACAATTCCTCTTCAGACATTGCGTGCTGATATTGATTATGGTTTCGCAGAGGCTGATACAACGTATGGTAAAATTGGTGTAAAGGTATGGGTATACAACGGCGAGGTACTTCCAGCCAAGAAGAATGACAAAAAGGAAGGGAGCGATAAATAATGTTAATGCCAAAGAGAGTAAAACATCGTAAGCAGTTCCGTGGTAGGATGACAGGAAAAGCGCTCAGAGGAAATAAAATCACTTATGGTGAATATGGTATTGTAGCTTTAGAGCCGGCCTGGATTAAGTCAAACCAGATTGAGGCTGCCCGTATTGCCATGACACGTCATATTAAGCGTGGTGGTAAAGTCTGGATTAAAATCTTCCCAGATAAGCCTGTAACAAAAACTCCTGCTGAAACCCGAATGGGTAAAGGTAAAGGTGCTTTAGAATACTGGGTAGCAGTCGTTAAGCCAGGTCGTGTTATGTTCGAGATTGCTGGCGTTTCCGAAGAGGTTGCCAGAGAAGCATTACGTCTTGCAACACATAAGTTGCCGATTAAGTGTAAAGTCGTATCTCGTGCAGACTTAGAAGGAGGTGCGGGCAGTGAAGAGTAAGCAGTTTATGGAAGAATTAAGAGGGAAATCCGTTGCAGAGTTAAATGAGGATTTAGTTGCAGCAAAGAAGGAACTTTTCAATTTGAGATTCCAAAACGCAACAAACCAGTTGGACAATACAAGCAGAATCAAAGAAGTTAAGAGAAATATCGCAAGGATTCAGACAGTACTCGCATCAGCACAGAACTAATTGATTCAGGTTCGTTTCGGGACAGCACGGAAAGGAGGACACGGACGTGGAGAGAAATCTTAGGAAGACCCGTGTAGGTAAAGTTGTTAGTGATAAGATGGATAAGACAATCGTTGTTGCAGTAGTAGATAACGTGAAGCATCCACTTTATGGAAAGATCATCAAGAGGACTTATAAGTTAAAGGCTCATGATGAAGAAAATACATGTAAGATTGGTGACAGAGTAAGAGTTATGGAGACAAGGCCATTATCCAAGGATAAGAGATGGAGGCTTGTAGAAGTAATCGAAAGAGCAAAATAATATTTTTTGCGGAATATGGAGGTAATCATGGTACAGCAGGAATCAAGACTTAAAGTGGCTGATAATACAGGTGCTAAAGAACTTCTTTGTATCAGAGTTATGGGCGGTTCAACAAGAAGATACGCTAATATTGGTGATGTTATTGTTGCTTCGGTCAAAGATGCAACGCCAGGCGGTGTTGTAAAGAAGGGTGATGTTGTAAAGGCTGTCGTTGTTCGTACGGTAAATAAAACCCGTCGTCCAGATGGTTCATATATCAGATTTGATGAAAATGCAGCAGTCATTATCCGTGAAGACAAAACGCCAAGGGGAACCCGTATCTTTGGGCCTGTTGCGAGAGAATTGAGAGATAAACATTATATGAAAATCGTTTCATTAGCACCAGAAGTATTATAAGGAGGTGTCATTGTGGCAACCAGCAAGATTAAAAAAGGCGATATGGTAAAGGTTATCGCAGGTAAAGATAAAGGTAGGGAAGGCAAGGTAACATCTGTAGTAAAAGGTGGTAAGCTCATTATTGAAGGAATCAATGAGGTTACAAAGCATGTAAAGCCGAGTCAGACAAATCCGCAGGGCGGAATTGTGAAACAGTCTGCTCCTATCGATGCATCTAACGTAATGTACGTTAGTAAAGGAAAAGCTTCCCGTGTTGGATTTAAAGTAGAAGATGGAAAAAAAGTTCGTTACGCAAAAGCAACGGGTGAAGTGATTGACTAATTTCGGAAAGGAGGAATATTACGTTGACTCGATTAAAAGAAACTTATCAGAATGAAATCGTTGGCGCTATGATGAAAAGGTTTAGTTATAAAAACGTTATGCAGGTGCCTAAGCTTGAAAAAATTGTTGTCAATATGGGTATTGGCGAAGCAAAAGAAAATTCTAAGATTCTTGATGCAGCTATGGCAGAGTTAGAGATTATTACCGGTCAGAAGGCTGTACCAACGAAGGCAAAGCACTCTATTGCAAACTTCAAGCTCAGGGAGGGAATGCCAATTGGCTGTAAGGTTACTTTAAGAGGTGACAAGATGTATGAATTTCTGGATCGCCTTGTAAATCTTGCTTTACCTCGTGTACGTGACTTTAGAGGTGTTAATCCGAATGCATTTGACGGAAGAGGCAATTATGCACTTGGTATCAGGGAGCAGTTGATTTTCCCTGAAATTGAATATGACAAAGTAGATAAAATCAGGGGTATGGATGTAATTGTAGTTACAACTGCAAAAACTGACGAAGAGGCTCGTGAGTTATTGGCACAGTTCGGTATGCCTTTTAAGAAATAAGGAGGGAATTTCATGGCTAAGACTTCTATGAAAGTAAAGCAGCAGCGGAAAGCTAAATTTTCTACAAGGGAATACAGCCGTTGCAGAATTTGTGGTCGTCCACATGCTTATTTAAGAAAATACGGAATATGCAGAATCTGCTTCCGTGAGTTGGCTTATAAAGGACAGATTCCAGGTGTGAAGAAAGCAAGCTGGTAAGGAGGTAAAACTAAGATGATGACGAGCGATCCTATTGCAGATATGCTTACAAGAATCCGTAATGCAAATACAGCAAAGCATGATACGGTAGATGTACCCAGCTCAAAAATGAAGGTTTCGATTGCAGAAATCCTTTTGAAAGAAGGTTACATCAGGAAATTCGATATGATTGACGTTGATGGAATCAAAATGATTCATATTACATTAAAATACGGCGCAGATAAAAATGATAAGATTATTACAGGTTTAAAGAGAATCTCTAAGCCAGGTCTGCGCGTTTATGCTGGTAAAGATGAGCTTCCTCGTGTTCTTGGAGGCCTGGGTATTGCCATTGTTTCGACAAACAAAGGTGTTATGACAGATAAGGAAGCAAGAAAAGAAAATGTTGGCGGCGAGGTGCTTGCATTTGTATGGTAATCCTGTACAAATGCATCCTATGCCAAAGTTTGGAAATCCGGTAAATTAGATTACCAGAATATGGAGGTGCACGGCATGTCACGAATCGGAAGAATGCCTATCGCGGTACCAGCAGGAGTAACTGTTGATATTGCAGAAAATAATAAAGTGACTGTAAAAGGACCAAAGGGGACTCTGGAAAGAGTTTTGCCTGCGGAGATGGAAATCAAAAGAGAGGGAGAAGAGATTATTGTTTCCCGTCCAAATGATTTAAAGAAAATGAAATCTTTACATGGTCTGACAAGGACTCTCATCAATAATATGGTGATTGGTGTTACAGACGGTTATGCAAAAGAGCTTGAAGTAAACGGCGTTGGTTACAGGGCTCAGAAAAAGGGAAAGACACTGATTCTTTCGCTTGGATATTCCCATCCGGTAGAGATGGAAGATCCAGATGATCTTGAGATAATTGTAGAAGGACAGAATAAGATTATCGTTAAGGGAATTGATAAAGAAAAGGTTGGCCAATACGCTGCTGAAATCAGAGAGAAAAGGACTCCAGAACCATATAAGGGCAAGGGTATCAAGTATGCTGATGAAGTTATTAGACGTAAAGTTGGTAAGACAGGTAAAAAATAATTAAAGGAGTGAAAATACGATGATTAAAAAACAGTCAAGGGTAGAAGTTCGTGTGAAAAAACACATGAAAGTTCGTAATCGTCTTTCTGGTACAACTGAAAGACCACGTTTAGCTGTATTTAGAAGTAATAATCATATGTACGCTCAGATTATTGATGATACGGTTGGTAATACTTTAGTTTCAGCATCCACTCTTCAGAAGGATGTCAATGCGGACTTAGCAAAAACAAACAATGTGGAAGCCGCTTCAAAAGTTGGAGAGGTCATTGCAAAAAGAGCATTGGATAAGGGTATTAAGAACGTTGTCTTTGATCGAGGCGGTTTCATATATCAGGGTAAAGTAAAAGCTTTAGCAGAAGCAGCTAGAGAAGCAGGATTAGAGTTCTAAAAAACTCATCAATGTTATCGGAGATTATTTGCAGGTCCGATAATCAATTATTATAGGAGGAAAACAACACATGAAACGTACAATTATTGATGCCAGCAATTTAGAGCTGGAAGATAATGTAGTAACGATTAAGCGTGTTACCAAGGTTGTCAAGGGTGGACGTAATATGAGATTTACTGCATTAGTAGTAGTTGGCGATAAAAACGGTCATGTAGGCGTAGGCCTTGGTAAAGCTACTGAAATTCCAGAAGCAATCCGCAAAGGAAAAGAAGAAGCTACAAAGAAGTTAGTAGAGGTTCCACGGGACGATAACGGCAGTGTGCCACATGATTTTACAGGTAAGTTCGGAAGCGCTTCTGTATTAATTAAGAAGGCTCCAGAAGGTACAGGAATCATTGCGGGTGGTCCGGTTCGTTCTGTACTCGAGCTTGCAGGATATAAGAATATCCGTACAAAGTCTCTTGGCTCAAACAATAAGCAGAATGTTGTACTTGCAGCAATTGAAGGCCTTAAGAATCTGAAGACTCCAGAAGAAGTAGCAAAGGCACGCGGAATTTCTGTGGAAGAGCTTTTAGGCTAAGGAAGAGAGGTTTAATTATGGCAGATAAGTTAAAAATTACTTTAG
The DNA here is from genome assembly GCA_947651225.1 of uncultured bacterium. GTDB lineage: Bacteria > Bacillota > Clostridia > Lachnospirales > Lachnospiraceae > Butyribacter. Next base: position 11,057 of record CANSYK010000010.1, read on the forward strand.
TAAAGTCTACAATTGGTGCCATTCCAAAACACCGCAAAACAGTTGAGGCTTTAGGCCTGAGAAAAATTGGTAAATCAGTTGAGTTGCCAAACAATGATGCTGTCAAAGGCATGGTATGGCATGTAAGACATCTTGTAAAGGTGGAAGAAATCTAGGATTGGAGGTGAAACAATGAATTTATCAACGTTACGCCCGGCAAAGGGTTCAAAGCAGAGTAATAATTTCAGAAGAGGCCGTGGACATGGTTCAGGAAATGGTAAGACAGCAGGTAAAGGACATAAAGGTCAGAAGGCACGTTCCGGCGCACCACGTCCAGGTTTTGAAGGTGGCCAGTTGCCACTCTATATGCGTCTTCCAAAGAGAGGATTTACAAATATCAACTCTAAGGAGATTGTTGCAATTAATGTAGACAGGTTAGAAAAATTTAATGATGGCGATGTTGTAACAGTAGAAGCACTTATGGACAAAGGAATCATCAGAAATCCGAAGGACGGAGTTAAGATACTCGGAAATGGAGAATTAACCAAAAAGCTTACGGTTCAGGTCGATGCATTCAGCAAGAGTGCAGTAGAAAAGATCGAAGCTCTTGGTGGAAAAGCTGAGGTGATCTGATCATGTTTGAAACGGTGCGCAATGCATTTAAGATAAAAGATCTTAGAAAAAAGATCGTGTATACCTTTCTTGTGCTGATTATTGTCAGAATTGGATGTCAGCTTCCAGTGCCAGGCGTAGATGCCAGTGTTATTTCAGAATGGTTTGCTGAGAATAATTCCCTTGATTTCTTTAACCAGTTGACAGGTGGCTCATTCTCACAGATGTCAATCTTTGCATTGAATATCACACCATATATTACGGCCTCTATTATTTTGCAGTTATTGACAATTGCGGTTCCGCGTTTGGAAGAGCTTCATAAGGATGGCGAGGAAGGAAGAAAGAAAATTGCAGAGTACACAAGGTATGTATCTATTGTTTTAGCAGTAGTAGAAAGTTCTGCTATGGCGGTTGGATTTGGCAATGCAGGTTATTTAACAGAAGGGGTATCTTTCACTTCTATATCAGTTATTGTCGTATCTTTAACAGCAGGTTCTGCCTTTTTGATGTGGTTAGGTGAGCAGGTTACAGAAAAAGGGGTTGGAAATGGTATTTCCATTATCCTTCTTTATAACATTGTTTCTCGTATGCCATCGGATATAATGGGGCTGTATGAGAAATTTATCTCTGGTGCATCTAATGTCACAAATGGTTTACTGGCAGCTATTATTATTCTTGCTGTTATTATCGGAATGGTTGTGTTTATCATTATTCTGGCTGATGGTGAGAGAAGAATTAATGTACAGTATTCCAAAAAGACACAGGGCAGAAAGCTTGTAGGAGGCCAGTCTTCCCATATTCCATTAAAGGTAAATACCGCAGGTGTAATCCCTGTTATTTTTGCAGGTTCCCTGTTCCAGATGCCAATCGTTATTGCAGGTTTTGCAGGTGTTCAGCCGGCTTCTGGAAATGGCGCTTCTTTGGGGCAGAAAATTTTAAAGGTGTTAAACCAGAATTCATGGTGTAACTTTGATAGTTTTGGTGAATTTAAATATACATTGGGATTAGTAATTTATATTGTTCTCTTAATCTTTTTTGCATATTTCTACACATCAATTACTTTTAACCCACAGGAAGTTTCTATGAATATGAAAAAGCAAGGTGGGTTTATTCCAGGAATCCGTCCTGGGAAGCCAACCGTTGATTACTTGACAAAGGTACTCAACAGCATTGTATTTATCGGTGCGATTGGTCTGGCAATTGTTGCGGTTGTTCCAATTTTCTTCTCTGGGGCATTCGGAGCAGATGTTTCCTTTAGTGGTACTTCTATGATCATTATCGTAGGTGTTGTTTTGGAAACATTAAAGCAGATTGAATCACAGATGCTGATTCGTCATTATAAAGGTTTTATCAGTGATTAAAACTGATCTAAAATAAAAAAGCAGGTATCTGTTCTATACAGAGTTACTATTTACAGTCATACAAAACTACAAACAGTTCCGCAAATTTGTTGGTAAGGAATTGTTTCATAATTTTATATGGCTGGAAGCAGTTACTCCACCATATAAGAAGAAATTTTGTTTCTTTACAGAGGCAGATGGATTTTCATATGTATGTGGAGGGGTGTGCATTGTAACCATAATAGGCAGTATCTGCTTTTTCTGGATTTGAGAAAGGAGAAGTTTTATGTGTACAGCAGCGACATACCTGACAAAAGATTTTTATTTTGGACGTACGTTAGATTATGAATTTTCCCATGGGGAAGACATTGTCATAGTTCCACGCAATTGTATTCTACATTTCCGGGAGATCTTTCGTCTGGTTCCCGTTTTGTAAGAGTTGCTTTTACAAGGATGAATTCTGTTTCCGGGGATTCTGAAAACGAAAGCGTCAGCCAGTTCTTCCATATACTTGGCTCTGTGGATCAGCAGCGTGGATGCTGCGAGGTAGAACCTGGGAAATATGAGGTGACGCTTTATACTTCTTGCTGTAATGTGGATAAGGGAGTTTATTACTATACAACATATGGAAATCATCAGATTACCGCAGTGGATATGTATAAGGAGGAATTAGATAGCAGTATTCTGGTGCGATATCCACCGGTTCAGGGGGAACAGATTTATTGGCAGAATGCTCATTGATTTACTTTGACTTTTTTTATATTACACAAAAATATATTATAGATTTATGTGTTTTGTATAGTGGGGGTTAATCTCTATTTGTAAGACGGAGGTGAATGGATTGAAATTAATTTATCCGGCTGTATTTAAGCCTTTTTCAGATCAAAGCGGCGGTTATGTGGTAGAATTTCCGGATTTACCTGGCTGTGTTACAGAGGGCAAAGATTTAGAGCAAGCAATGGAAATGGGAATTGATGCAGCAAGTGGTTGGATATTAGGAGAACTTGAAGAGGGAGAACGTATACCACCTGCTTCCGATTATTCGGAAATAGTTGTCGAAAATGGATGTATGATAAATATGCTATTACTGGACATGGATTCCTACGAAGAAAAATATGGTGAAAAATCCGTAAGAAAGAATCTTACCATTCCTGCTTGGTTAAATACTTTTGCTGAAAAAAATAATATCAATTTCTCTAAAGTTTTACAGGATGCTTTACTTTCAATGGCTCAGGCAAAATAGATAGGACGATAGAAGAATAACAATATTGTCCTTTCTTTGTTCTGTTATAGTAAACGCATAAAATACATGCGTTTACTATAATTTGCCCTTTGGGATAGTGTGCCATATGGTTTATTTTTATGTATAAGAGCGTGTTTAAGAATTAATTTTTAAACACGCTCTTATACATAAAAAGTAATAAATTGTGTTGTATAATACTGCGAATCGGTATTTATTATATAGAGGGGATTATTGTTTTGACATTTAGCAGCTGGAATTGTCGCAAAATTTGGAAAGGAGAAGAGGATGACAGATGAGGAGATTATTGACCTGTTTTTTCAGCGTTCGGAGGATGCACTGAAACAAACTGACAGAAAATACAGAAATCTATGTTACAAAATTGCCTGGAATATCCTCCAAAATCATCAGGATGGGGAGGAATGTGTGAATGACAGTTATTTGAGCTTATGGAATCAAATACCACCTCAGAGGCCGGATTCACTTAAAATATATCTTTGCAGAATTGTAAGAAATCTTTCCTTGAAAAAATATCGGGATGGACACGCCGGGAAAAGATGGGCTGAGGGGACACTCTCAATATATGAGCTGGAAGATTGTATTCCTGCCGAGACACAGGTTTTGGAGGAAGTGGAAAAGCGGGAATTGATACAAGTGATTGAGAGATTTTTAGATTCTCTTGGAAAGGACAAACGCATCATGTTTGTAAAGAGATATTGGTTTTGTGAAAGTATAAGGGATATTGCGGGGGAATTTGGCATAACAGAGCGAAATGCTTCTGTAAAACTGGGACGGATACGGACAAAACTAAAACATTATTTAGAGAGAGAGGGATGGATATGAGCAATATAAAATGGGCTGACAGAATAGGCGAAATATCAGATAAATATATAGAGGAGGCATTGGAAAGTTCTCCGGTACGGCTGAGAAAGAAGAGGGGTTATAGGATAGCTGTGGCAGCAGCGGCTGTACTTTGCCTTTTCCTGGGACTTGGAGCATATGGGGCAAGTTCCAGAAAAAGTTCTCCAGAAACATCCTTTCTGACTGTTGTTGCTTATGCAGCAGATGGCAGCGGAGGGGAGAGCAAGGGAGAAAAACTGGAATTAAAGGAAGAAGTGGCGATGGAGTTTGCGGAATATGCTCCATGGATGAGTAGTGTGCCTGCTATGCCTTTTTCTTTTTTTTATGATGTGAAAGGGAAGGAGGCGGTCATAAAAGTGACAGCAACTTCTCCAGGTTCTCTGGCAAAGTATGAGGTTTGTGACGAGGGAACATGGGAGGTGGAACAAAGGGGAAAAACTCAGGAATTAAAATCAGGGGAAGATGTCTATTGGATTTCTGATGGTCAAGAAGGAGGAATTAAAGTAGAGGTATTTGTGGATAGCAAATGCGTGGAAAAAAAGTACATCGCCATTGCGGTAAATGAAAAGGGATATTTTACAGCGGTACTGCAGGCGGATGAGAATAATTAAAGGTATCATATTCAATAGTGTGGAACAGGTAAAGGAGATAAGAAGTAAGGCATTGCTATTGGGAGATTTGGATGCTATGAATGAATATATGAACCAGGTTGCTTTGTGCAGTTTTAGCAGTTTTGATGTTGCAGGAGGTGTTTCTGGGAAAGATGACCCAGAGCGGTTCTATCACGGATTTGTGTTGGGGTTGATGGTTGATTTATCAGACAGGTACCATATTGCCTCCAATCGGGAAAGCGGTTTTGGGCGTTATGATGTTATCCTTAAGCCGTTGGATGTTGCCAAAGATGCTATTGTTATGGAATTTAAGGTACACAAGCCAAAGCGAGAGGCATCACTAGAGGAAACGGTACAGGCGGCGCTGAAACAGATACAGGACAAAAAGTATGATAGAGAATTACTTTCAGAAGGTTTTCAGAAGGGACAAATCCGGCATTATGGATTTGCTTTTCACGGAAAAGAGGTGCTGATTGGGGAGGAGTTGAATGGAAATCCAGAGAAACCATAAATGTACTTGTTTATTTAGAAATTCTCCAGTATAATATAGCTGTATATAGCTTGCTGTTTCCCAATTACTGCGTTTTGTTACAGATGCACGCTCTAGGTATGGAAAAACATTGTGGGGGGGGAAGTAATGTTGGAAAGGATGGAATTGACAACAGAGAGATTGGTTCTGCGTCCGTGGAAGGAATCGGATGCGGAAAGTTTGTATAATTATGCGAAAAATCCAGAAGTGGGGCCGATTGCCGGTTGGCCGGTTCACACTAGCGTGGAGAATAGTCAGGAGATTATACGAGAGGTTTTATCAGCAAGGGAAACATATGCTGTTTGTTTAAAGGAGGACAGGATAGCAGTTGGGAGTATCGGTCTGATGACAGGAGATGCCAGTAATTTAAAATTACCAGATACAGAAGGTGAAATTGGTTATTGGATTGGAGTACCATTTTGGGGACGAGGATTTATTCCAGAGGCAGTAAACGAATTGGTGCGCCACGGGTTTGAAGATTTGGGATTGAAGAAAATCTGGTGCGGATATTTTGAGGGGAATGTTAAATCTAAGCGGGTACAGGAGAAATGTGGATTTATATATCATCATACGAATAAGGATATTCCTTGGAAGATGATGGATGATATTCGGACAGAACATGTCACTTGTATGAGCAGAGAGGATTGGTTAGAAATAAAAGGAAAAAGATAAATGCTGCGAAGGGATAGTAAATGGAAGCAGCAGAACGGATAGGGAACCAATAATACTAGAGCGAATGAGGTCGGAAATGGCTGCTGTGAATGTAATTTACAAGAAGGAGGAAGAAAAAGATAAAGTTAGAAATTTTAAAGAATGAAGAAAAGCGGATGAATTTTGTTATGTTTCTGTTTTGTGCCATCATACCGATCGTTGCATGTGGATATGTCCTATTGTTTAATGGTGGGGGTGTGAGAGACCTTGTGGCTTTGTCGGTGACACTGGCAAGTTTTATAGTTAAAGCATTGGAAAAGGTTTTGGGGAAATATGCAAAATACTGCTATATCTGTATTTTGCCAGTACTTGGCGCAGTGATTATTGTTTGTGGGACACCAGGGGTTTTTGGAGCAATGGTGGAGGCATATTTTCTAGTATTATTTTTGTCGGTTTCCTATTATGAAAATTCAGTTATAACAGTATGCGCAACGGCTACTATTGTGGTTAATGCCGCTGTTATGCTTATGTTTCCGGAAGCATTTTTGGTTATGTACACCCTTTCGATATGGGTGTTTGTAATGCTGGTATATGTGATGGCAGTAGTAGTAGCGCTGTCTGTTGTTTCCAGAGCACGTTCTTTGTTTTTAACAGTTGAGGAAAAGGAAAAAGAATCTGGGGAGTTGTTTAACCATGTCAGGGAGGCTTTTGAGAAGATACAGGATTCCTCTAATCAAATTTATGATTCTATTCGTTCTTTTGAGTCACTTTCACAGGGAATTGCCACTTCTACAGAGAATATTTCAAACAGTGCTGCTCAGCAGATTAATGAGGTAAATGGAACGATTGATATTTTTAATGAATTGAATGATAAAATTCTCAATTCTGAAAACCGGGTAGGAGAGACGGTTGATAATATGAATCAGTTGAAGGAGAAGAATGATGAGGGAATTGCTTCCATCACTGAATTATCTAAGAAGTTCGATGAAAATATCAGATCTACACAGGAGGCATCACAGGAAATCGCAACTTTGTCACAGAAATCCAGTCTTATTGGGGAGATTATTGACAGTATCAACCAGATTGCACAGCAGACGAACCTGCTTGCCTTGAATGCGGCTATTGAAGCAGCAAGAGCGGGAGAGGCTGGAAAAGGGTTTGCTGTAGTTGCTGATGAAATTAATGCACTGTCTTCTCAATCCGCAGATGCAACTCGTAAGATTGACGAAATCTTAAAAGATATTATGGGAACGATATCAGATGCCCGCAGGATTATGGATTATAATAATGAAATTGTGGGTGGGGTTCACGACACTTTGGAGGATACTGTGAAGATTTTCGATAATATTTTGCATTCCTCAGAAGATGTTATTCGTGTGACTGACATATTAAAGCAGGAGTTACAGAACATAGTTGTTATTAAAGATAATCTTCTGGAGTCCATGAAAACAGTAGAGTCTATGTCAGAAAAATCAGCGGAAACCACAACAGAAATCAGTACCTCTACAGAAGAGCAGGTAGCAGGTGTAGAAAACATCTTAAAATCAGTGTCTGATGTGCAGGATGGAATGTCCCGGCTTGCTGCTGTGCTGGAGAGTAAGGTGAATTAACTTAGAGGCATACTGTAGGGAAAGGATACATATAATATGGATTTTTGGCAAGCATTAGATGAATTGGTTAGACAATCGAAAATAGTAATTGACAGGCCAAAAGGAACGGTGCATCCTAAATACCCTGATTGGATATATAAGGTTGACTATGGCTATTTAGAAAACACTTCTTCTATGGATGGTGATGGCATTGATGTTTGGGTTGGTACAAAGGAAGGCAAAAGCATTGATGCTATAATGTGTATAGTTGATTTAATGAAGAAAGATTCTGAAATCAAAATATTAATTGGCTGCTTCATTCTCACAATCTGCACTCCCCACTTTGCGCTATATTTGGTTCAAATTTAGTCAATGTAGCCCGCTACACCTCCTAAATTTGAGCCAAATCTCCCACAAAGTGAGAAGCACATCTTGCAAAAAGCAATTTCCAAACACGCTCTAGCAGCACTTGCCTTTTTTGATTGCATTTTATTTATTTACAGTTCCTAAAGTTTTCTAAAGTACTATAATTTAAACAGCTTGGCTCCATGTGCTGGAATAGTTATGGCATCTGTTTTTTGCAGCTCTGCCATTTCACCACTCCACAGTTCTTTTCCTGGATTTTTTTGAATTCCATACTGAGAAACAGCTTCCCATGGAATTGGAACTTCGGATTCTTTCTCTTCCAGGTTAAACATTGCCAGATAACCTGCGTTTTCTTTTGTATCCTTAGAACACCACACAACCTTTTTTTCGCTGCGTTGAATTTGCCGTGCTCCTGCTGAATGGGAAAGAAGCCCTAAAACATCTCTGTTGGTAAGTAGTCCCTTTGTCCAGTCATCTAAGAGGGTTAAATCAGTTCCAATCATTAATGGGGAACGGAATATACACCACAGTGTCAGCATGGTAATCTGTTCTTCTTTTGTAAAGTTGCATTGCCATTCATGTCCAAATCCTTTTCCAAGCCGTCCAAGTGTCAGCATATCACAATCCGGGAAACACCCTTCTTGAACATGGGACTGCCAAAGTTCACAGCGTTCGAACATTGGCAGAAGGAGTTCCCATTGATCCCAGAAATCATCGGTAATTCTCCACATATTAGCGTATGTCTCATAGTGCCATGCTTCCTCAATCTTTGCCGGTCCCGGTGACAGGCTCAGTACAATCGCACGGCCGCATTTTTGGATTGCCTGATAAAGCATCTCTATTTCTTTCTTTGCAGAAGGCATATCCATTCTGCAGATATCATCGCATTTTACAAAATCAACACCCCATTGGGCGTATAGTTCAAAAAGGGAATCATAATACGCCTGAGCTCCTTCTGCCTCTGGCCGGACACCATACATATCAGGATTCCAGGAGCAGATATTAGATGGATCTGCAATTTCATTTGCGGTTTTGTCTGTTCCAAGAATTTTTGTATGTGCATGTGCCGCATTTCTTGGAATGCCACGCATAATATGTATGCCAAATTTTAAGCTCAGATTGTGAATAAATTCTGCCAAGGGCTGAAATCCTTTTCCGTCTTTTGCAGACGGGAATTTTTGTACACAAGGGAGCAACCTGGAATATTCGTCCATTTCCACTTTCCAAAATGGGATATACTGGTGCTTGTCCCTCTGGCTTCCTGTATCATATCCATACCATTCGATATCAATGACAATGTATTCCCAACCGAATTCTTTTAAATGTTCTGCCATATATAAGGCATTTGCTTTTACCTGTTCTTCATTTACGGTTGTATCATAATAATCATAACTGTTCCAGCCCATTGGCGGAGTAACTGCAAATTTGTTTTTATCCATTCTTATACCTGGCCTTTCTTAATTTTTTAATGCTCTTTTCAAAATTGAGAAAGCATGAATTGATTATAACAAATTAAAATATAAAATGGAATTAATTCGTAATAACTTTATCCAAAGCTTACAGAAGGACAGAGAAAACCGCCCTTTGTACTTTTGCTAGTAAGGCATCCTGCAAGACTTTTGAAAAGTTGATGCTTTTTTCCTCATAAAGAGTATTCAGCCACATGGGGATGCTTAAAGCCTTTTTGACTGCCTTATCGCTGTGCTGCCTTGCGTATTCGGTCATATCCACCAGTACCATATTGACGAAAGCACTATCCGCAGCAGATTCCATTTCAAAATCTTTCAGAACGGCAACAGTATTGATTTTGCTTAATGCACTGGGAGCAGGGAGGGATTCACCGTCACGCAGAGCGGTAAACAGATACAGATCGCAGGCATCTTGAGCCATGCGCATGGCATCTGCCACATTATCCCCAAAGGTTGCAAGATTTCCCAAATCAGGGAGAAGGATCGATATTTTACCCTCTTCCTCATAGAAAACAGCCGGGTACACATAATTCATAAATCATTGCTCCTTTCCTTGTAATCTATATTATTTACAAGGGGCAGGAGTTTATTGCAGCCCCGCCTGCTTGAGTATGGATTTAACAATACTTTTCGGGATGCCGCATCCTTTAGCATCCGGTCGGCTTCTCTGAATCTCATGTATGTTTCCTCCTTACAATTATATAGTGACACGTATTTTACGTGTTATCAAGAGAAACACACAAAAATTATACGTATTTTACGTAGATATTATATGTAGATACCGGGAAAGTATGCAGACTGGCAGCATGAAAGACGAAAATTTCTACCACAAGTAGAATGACAACTTCCGTTTTTTGTGATATAGTATGATATAGATCAAAGTAAAAGCGATGGCAGCAATCCATCGGGAAAGGAAAGAATCATGTTTACAGTAAATTTCGCTAACTCTTATATAAGTGAACAGTATTCAAAAGCCCTGCTCAGTGCGAAAAGCGAACAGAGCCTATTTCGTGTATTCTTATATAGGGTAAGCAGAAATCGAAAACGAACATGGATATTATAGATTAGTGTCAGACAGTTAGTTGTGGCAATATAATATATGGATTTCGTAAACCGCTTATCTTGGTGTATAGGATGAGCGGTTTTTTTTGTTCACATCAAAAGAAAGGAAGGAAAATGTTATGTTTGAGATCAAGGGCAAAGTAAATACGGCGTTTTGCTATGCGAAAGTAGTAGAGGATGAAGCAATCGAGCAGATTCGCAGAATGTGTGACTATGAATTTACAGAAGACAGCCATATTGCAATTATGCCTGACGTGCATGCTGGAAAAGGCTGCACGATTGGTACGACAATGACGCTTCATAATAAAGCGGTGCCTAACATTGTCGGGGTAGATTTGGGGTGTGGAATGTATACTGTCAACATTGGGAAAGAAGATATTGATTTGGAAAAGCTTGATGAAGCGGCACATTATGTACCATCAGGGAAACATGTCTGGGAAGGCAGGATGGAGCGTTTTGATTTAACAGGACTTCGCTGTTACAGAAGTCTGAAAAATACAAAGTATCTTGAGAGAAGTCTTGGAACGCTTGGCGGAGGAAATCATTTTATAGAAGTGGACGAGGCAGCAGATGAAACCAGGTATTTGGTGATTCATACTGGTAGTAGAAATCTGGGAAAACAGGTGGCAGAAATATATCAGCAATTAGCGGTTGAACTCCATTCTGGTAAGGAGGAGTATTTCCAGAAAAGAGATGCATTAATTGCTGAATATAAGGCTGTAGGACGCAGGAAAGAGATTCAGGCTGCGTTAAAGGAACTTACATGGGAGAGCAAAGAGTGCTTGATTCCTGATGATTTATGTTATTTATATGGAACATATTTTGAGGATTATTTACATGATGTGGAAATTTGTCAGCGTTTTGCAAGAAGAAACCGTGAGCGTATTGCGGAAGTTATTTTTGAACAAACAGGTATTACAGCGGGGGAGGCGTTCCATACAATCCATAATTATATTGACACCGATGAAATGATTTTAAGAAAAGGGGCAATTGCAGCTCACAATGGAGAGAAAGTGTTGATTCCGATTAATATGAAGGATGGAAGTGTTCTTGCTGTAGGAAAAGGAAATGCAGATTGGAACTATTCTGCACCGCATGGGGCAGGAAGAGTAATGTCACGTACTAAGGCAAAAGAAGCTCTTAGTATGGAGGAATACAAAAGTGTTATGGAAGGAGTATATACAACTTCTGTTAATGAAGCAACATTAGATGAAGCACCGATGGCATATAAATCCCTTGAAGATATTATTGATGTAATCAGAGAATCGGTGGATGTAATTGATGTTATGAAACCAATTTATAATTTTAAGGCTTCGGAGTAGTGCAAACCCAGATGGCTGTCTGTGCTTTTGCAATGACAGCCATCTGATGTCCTCCAAAGCCGGAACAGGAGGAAAATAAAATGTTTACAGTGCCAACGATTGATATGGACAGAACGGGAAAGAGAATAACGGATTTGCGCAAAGAGGCAGGTATGTCAGTAAAAGATTTGCAGGACGTCTTTGGATTTGCAACGCCAAACGCAATATACAAGTGGCAGCATGGAATTGCAATGCCATCATTAGATAACCTCGTTATTTTGGCTGCGATATTTGATGTGGCTATAGATGATATAATAGTTGTTGGTACCAATGTGGATGCGCAAATCAGTGCGTGACCTGTTTATTTCTGTTTGCGTGTCCGAGTGGTTTATGGTGCCACCCTGCTAGAGCGTGTTTGAAAATTGCTTTTTGCAAGATGTGCTTCCCGCTTTGTGGGAGATTTGGCTCAAATTTAGGAGGTGTAGCGGGCTACATTGACTAAATTTGGGGCAAATATAGCGCAAAGTGGGGAGGGCAGATTGTGAGAATGAATTTTCAAACACGCTCTAAGGTGGTGTGCGGTAATACTGCACTGAAGGTTCGAATCCTTCCGCAAACGTTATTATAATAGATAGTAACAAAAAAAGACATATAGAGAAATCTATGTGTCTTTTTTGTTATGAAAAGGAAAATAAATGGAACTTGCGATACATATGATGATGAATTTTTTTAAAATTTTATAAATTTTGCAACGATTGTGGTTTATGATACGAATATATAATTGAAACCAGGATACAAACACAATCTGGGGAGAGGAAGGAGGTACAGGGTTGAAAGGAAAAGAGCAAAAATGGATTCGGGCGATTCTGTACCATAATTCACAGGATGCGGCGAACAAGCTGGTGACGGCATATTATGATGAAATTTATGCTTATGTTTATCGTCAGGTGGGAAATAAGGAGGATGCGCTGGATTTGACACAGGAGGGGTTTATCGCCATGTTACAGTCATTACAGTGCTACAATTCCGGGCTGGCGGGGTTTCGCACATGGCTTTATCATATTGTGTCCCACAAAGTGATTGATGCCAGACGCAAAGCAAAGACAGAGGTATTATCTTTGGAAGAGATGGAGACAGAGGCAGAGGAGCGGGGGGATTTTGCAGAGGAAATGGCAAACCGGGAACTGTTAAAGGAGATTGAGGGGTATGTCAGCGGTTTCGAGCCAGGGATTCAGGAAATTTACCGGCTTCGTCTGTATGGTGAACAGAGTTTTCCGGAAATTGCGAGGGCAGTCGGGCAGCCGGAGGCGAAAATCAAAGCACAGTATTATCGGCTGCTGCAAAAAATCAGAAAGGAGTTTAAAGCCTATGGATAAGCAGCAAATTATATTTCCGTCCGAAGAGGAAAAAGAGAAAAGCATTTCTTTCATTGTAGCGAAAGGGATGCCAAAGCCACATCGTTTTTTCAGGGAACTTTATACAATGTTCCAGGCGGTTGGGTTTCGGGGAATGTTTTTTGGAGTTGGGGACAGCATATTTCTGGCGGTATTATGTACCATTTTTAGCCTTTGTGGTTCTGTTCTTTTGATGTATAAGAGTGAAAATGGGATAGTGATTAGTTTATTTTTGGTTTCCCCATTTTTATATGGAATTGTACAGGCAATGACTACCTGGAAAGACTGGATGACAGGGGTATATGAACAGAAAATGGTATGCCGTTATACGCTGCGCCAGGTAAATACACTGCGGATGCTGTTTTTTGGCGGCATTTCGGTTGTTCTGTGCATCGGTGGAAGTATGGTGCTTTCTATTGCGGCTCAAAATTGTGTTATTTTTCTTCGATATCTGGGAATTGCCTTTACTGCCCTGGTACTTTTTGCTGTATTGGATCTGTCTGTCCGGTGGTATTGCAAAACTTTGTTTGGAAACTTTCTGGCGCCGTTTTTTTGGCTCGTTTTAGGGATTTTTATGCTGCATACAAGTGAGTGGGTGGCATCAGTGTTGATGGGACTTCCAGTCGTTGTATTTTGGATATTTGTAGCAGGAGGTGCAGTTGTCTATGTGAGAATGCTGTATCACTGGTATTTTATAAAAAGGGAAGGAGCGTTTTCTTATGTTGTCAATTGAGCATGTTACAAAAAAATATGGTAATTTTACTGCGTTAGAGGATATTAATCTGACTTTTGAAAATGGTGTTTATGGCCTTTTGGCTCCCAATGGTGCGGGAAAAACGACATTGATTAAGTTGTTAGCAACTTTATTATTTCCAACAGAAGGAAATATTTATTGGGAAGGGCAGGATATTCTGGCGATGGGAAGCCGTTATCGGGGATTGCTTGGATATCTGCCGCAGGAGTTTGGATATTATAAAAATTACAGTCCAGAAAAATTTTTGTATTATATGGCGGCGTTGCAGGGAATTGGGAAAAAAGAGGCTGCCGATAAAATTGACAGCCTGTTGGAACTGGTTGCTTTAAAAGATGTGCAAAAAAAGAAGTTAAAGCAGTTTTCAGGTGGAATGATACAGCGTGTCGGTATTGCACAGGCAATGTTAAATGATCCTAAGTTACTGATATTAGACGAGCCAACTGCTGGCCTGGACCACAAAGAACGTGTCCGCTTCCGCAACCTGATTCACAGTCTGGCAAAGGACAGGATTGTAATTTTATCCACACATATTGTATCTGATATTGAAACAATTGCCGGGCAGATTATTATGTTTCGGGATCATAAAATGTACTGCTGTGATACACCCGCACATATCTGTGAGAAGCTGAAGGGGAAGGTATATGAAATGCCTGCCCAAAATGCAGAAGTGGATGGCATACAAATGTTGAGTGAAAGGCAGGGGGAAGAGGGGACGGTTCTGCGGTTTTTCAGTGAAAAAGAGGTTGAGGGGGCTGTGCTGGCTGTGCCGACGCTGGAAGATACGTTTTTGTATATTTACAGAGACAATCCGGTGGCGTAGCCGTGTATATGAAAAATTCGCTTTAAAAGCGTTTCTGTTTCTGAACAGCAATTAAGTAAAAAATGACGCAAAGTTTGGTATGGAGGGGAATATGAAGAAAGAATTATTCTGGTGGGAATGGAAAAAGCTCTGGTCAGTTCCTATGTTTACTGTTTTTTTGGTTCTTTGTATGGCGTTTAATGCCTTTATAGCGGCCGATGCCCTGTATGGACAAAAATATGTCAGTTATGTATCGGATGTAACGGAGGAAACCGGAAGAAAGATGGGAGCTTCTTTTGATAAAAAGCTGGCAGACAGTCCAGGGCAGGAGTATAAAGATATTCTGATGGAGGAAACGAAAGGGGCAAAGGACATTTTTGAAACATACCAGGCAGAGAATATTTTTACAATTGTAAAAAATATATTTCCAGTGGCAAAAGGGTCGGATGAGGTATTAAATAAAAAATATAAACGGTTACAAAAGTCCATTGACCTTCTGGAAGAGCAGGATGCTTCTCTTGATGTCGACGCTGCGGGTATGACAGACGATCTGTTAAACTGTTTATTTGGAAAGCTGTGCCGGGCGGTTATTACGGAAAGCTGGATGTTAGCAGCGTTTATGGCTATTTATCTTGGGGGCTGCGAAAAGCTTTCAAAAACGGCTTCTACGGTTTTTAGTACGAAAATGGGGCGGAAGCTTCAGCAGGCAAAATATGCAGCCAGTCTTTTTCAGGGCTGATTTCCTATCTGCTACTGGCAGTTAGTGGAATTGGGGCGTACTGCTGTTTGTGGGATTTGGATTCTGTCTGGGGAGGAAGTATATCCAGCCAGTTCCATCACAGAAAAATTGCAGTATTTAATATACCATTTATTACATGGAAACCATTTACGGTTGGAGAATACCTGGCTGCAATGATGCTTTTGGGGATTATTGTACTGTTTGTTTTTCATGCAGTTAGTTTTGGGATTGGAATGGTATCAGGTAACGCTTACTGGTCGTTTCTGATTTTATCAGGCATGGGTATATTTTGCTTTCTGGCAAATATATTTTCCGGCAATGGTACTTCGTTTCTGCTGCACCAGTTGACAGAATGGAATCCAATTATGTTCTGGTGGAAGCAGTACAAGTGGTTTACTGATATGGATGTGGATTCGGTGCTTCCGTGGCAGGAATGCCTGGAGGCGGCAGTTTGTACAGGAATGGCAGCAGGAATTTTGTGGCTGTGCAGGCGTTATTTTGATAAGAAAGATATCTTATAAAGTGATGGTAATAACGGTAAAATAATTTATTAGGTTCATGATTCATCCATGTTGTTTCAGAAAGCATTTAAAATTGAGAAAGGCTGGGGATAAAAATGGTATTTTGGAAAGAAATGAAAAAGTTTTGGAGACCTTGGATTTTTGTGGTATGCGCTGTTTTGTGCATGCTATTTTGGGTGATTTGGCTGGAGTTTAATGTTAAATATTTTCCAAATGGCGAGGAAAATAAAAAGATGTTTCAGCTACAGGCAGATTGGGTAAAAAAATATGGTTCGACCTTAGAAGATAATGAAATTGAAGAAATTCGTGATGAGCTGAAAGTGCTTTATAAGAAAGCAGAAGCGGCTTTTGCGAAAGAACCATTATTCCAGAAAAATCATATTACAACGTATCAGGAGTTTGAGAAATTTTGTGATGAAGCATGGGAGGATGACAAAAAGGATGAAGATGCAACAGTTATGAAAAACTATCTGAAAAGCGATGCGGCAGACGGAGTGTACAAAGACATTGAGGCAATCGTTCCCGTGTGCTTCTTTATCGCAGGGGCAGGACTTGCGGTGATAGTGTGCAGGCGGCTGAGAGGGGCAGAGATAGAGTAGGCTGCCTGAGTTTTTTGACAAACAGGATTTTATTTTTAGTTTTCATTCCTCCATTTTCTGGGAGGGATACCATATACATTTTTAAAAGCCCGGGAAAAATGCAGTTGGTTTGTATATCCTACAGCATTGCTGATATCTCCAATGGAGAGCTTAGTCAGTTTCAAAAGTTCCGTTGCCTTAATCATACGGTATGTCAGTAAAAACTGCTGCGGGGTTTTTCCGGTAGAATCTTTAAAAATCTTTCCAAAATAACTGCGGTTGAGTCCACAGACTTTTGCGATGTCCTCAACCGTAATGTCGTTTTGGAAATTTTGCTCAATATAGGTTAAAGCTTCATGGATATAGTAATCCTGCAGCCGTTTTCTGCTGGTGTTTGTTTCAGGAGTGATGGACTGTAACATGGCATCAAAAAAAAGATAGAGGTGTCCAATCAGATGAAATGGTGAGAATTCTTCGTGCTCTGTCAGATACAACATTTCCTGTACCATGATTTCCCGCAGTTCTTTAAATTTTGCATGGTACACCGGATTGTCACAGGACAATCCAGCGATGTCGAGAGCTTCTTTTACGCGTAATCCGTCAAACTCGATCCAGACATATTCCCATGGTAAATTTTTATCTGAAATATAGGTGTTAATCTGGTTAGGGAAAATCATAAATCCCTGATTACTCTTAATCCGATATTCTTTTGTATTTCCCTTAGAATCATCTGCAAACAGAATGCCTGTGCCTGAAAGGATATAGTGAAATAAATAATGATTCCTTGCGGCTGGCCCGTAAGAATGAGAGGGATCCGTTTGTTCATAGCCAAATTGGTATAAGCTAAGATCTACAAAGTTTTCATTTGGAAAAATGGAAAATTTCGAATCACCCATATAAGAACCTCCCTGTACATTGATTAATACAATAAATATACCAAAATGCTAGATGATATGCAAGTAAGAAATAAAAAATAGCATAATGCTATAAAATTGGTTATATACCGCTATTTATAAATAGCATAATGGGATATATAATATAGGCATAAAAGGATCAAATGCATTTGATATTGTTAAATGAAAGGAGAATATGGATTATGTGTAAGCGAAAAACAAAGATAGTGTGTTCTTTGTTAAGTGTTCTGATGACAGTCGGTCTGCTGACCGGATGTGGAGGCAAAAAACAGGATGGTGTAACGGAGATACACATTGTGCAGTATAAGCCGGAAGCGGTAGATTTTTTTAACAATTTGCAGAAAGAATTTAATGAGACACATAATGACATCCAGTTAACGATTGAATCACCAAATGATGCAATGACAATTTTGAAAACCAGATTTGTTAGGGAGGATTATCCAGATATTATAGGAATTGGCGGAGATATCAATTATTCTAATTTTGTTGACTCTGGTATTTTGGAGGATATTTCAGATTATCAGGGATTGGGGACAATTAAAAAATCCTACATTGATATTTTGGAAGGTTTGGAGTTTGTACCAACAGAAGGTACGTTTGGTCTTCCATATGTAGCCAATGCAGCAGGTGTACTTTATAATAAGGATATGTTTGAGGAACATAATTGGGAAATTCCGACTACCTGGAAGGAATTTATGGCACTGTGCAAGAAAATAAAGTCAGAAGGGATTCAGCCGCTGTATTTTGGTTTCCGTGATACATGGACCTGCCTTGCTCCATGGAATGCATTGGCAGTCAGCCTGACCGATGCAGACATCTGTGCACAGGTAAATAAGGGCGAAGCGGTTTTTAAAGAGGCATACAGTGATGTGGCAGATAAGATGAAGGAAATGATGGAGTATGGTGAGGCGGGGCCATTTGCGTATAATTACAATGATGCCTGTATTTCTTTTGCGAACGGCGAAGCTGCGATGTATACAATCGGCAGTTATGCTGTTCCGCAGATTCAGTCTGTAAATCCTGACATTAATATTGATTCCTTTGTTATGCCAGCTAGTGATGATGCATCACAGAATATTTTAAATTCAGGTGTTGATCTCCAGTTTTGCATTACTAAGGAGTGCAAAAACAAAAAAGAGGCATATGAAGTGTTAGATTTCTTATTAGAGCATGACAATATGCAGGCATATTTGGATAATCAGAATGCAGTTCCATGCAAAGAGGAGGAATTTAACCTGGCATCTATGCTGGAAGGGGTTACCACTTACATCGAGGAAGGAAAGATGGCAGATTTCCATGACCATCATTATCCGGCTGAAATGGCAGTGGATGGAATGATCCGACCTTTTTAATGGAAGGGGATAAAGATGCATTTTTGGCAAAATTTGATGAAGACTGGATTCGGTATAACCGTGATATTATCCGTAAGGTGGAAGAATATGAAGATGGACAGGAAAGTGGAAAGGAGTAGATGAACAATGAAAAAAGAAAGAAGGCTGAGCCGCAATCAGACATATATGCTTATTACAATTCCAATTGTAGCGCTTTTTTTCCTCTTTAATACACTGCCTTTGATTCAAGGCGTTATCTATAGTTTTACAAATTTCAAAGGTTATGGTGACTTTGATTGGGTTGGTCTGCGCAATTATATGGATTTATTTACAGACGCCAGGGTTGGCAAATCCTATTGGTTTACGTTTCGTCTGGCAGTCCTTTCAACAATTGTTACCAATGTAATCAGTCTTATGCTGGCAATTGGATTAAATTCTAAGATTAAATTTAAGAATACATTAAGAGGCATGTATTTTATACCAAATGTTTTAGGCTCACTGGTAGTTGGTTACATTTTTAGTTACATTTTTACTTATATTTTTCCTGCTTTTACAAAAATGCTTGGCGGGGAAGGCACCAGTATGTTGTCAAGTACTTCCTGGGCGTGGGTAGCGATTGTTATTGTCTGTGCATGGCAGTCCATTGCAATGAATACGATCATTTATATTTCAGGGCTTCAGACAGTTCCAGAGGATGTATACGAAGCAGGCTCTATTGATGGTGCAACAGGATGGAAAAAGTTTAAGCATTTAACCTTTCCGTTAATTATTCCGTTTTTCAGTATTAATATGGTGCTTTGTATGAAAAACTTTTTAATGGTTTTCGACCAGATTGTAGCGATGACAAGTGGTGGTCCTGCCCAAAGTACAGAATCTATCTCATTCCTGATTTACAACAATGGTATGTCAGGCGGTCAGTTTGGATTCCAAAGCGCAAATGCTGTGTTGTTCTTTGTTGTAATTGTTGTAATTTCTGTGTTGCAGTTGAATTTCACAAATAAGAAAGGGGAGCAGTTATAATGAATAATAATGATCAGAAAATGAGCAAGAAGAATTTAAAAAATTCCGGTCATGTTAACTGGCCAGTTACTATCCTGCTGATTCTGGGGCTTAGTACAATCATCTTTCCATTGTATATGACGGTAGTAATCGCTTTTAAACAGCCTTCCGAGATGACGAACAGTATTTCAGGAATTCTTTCCCTTCCTAAGAGCTGGAGTTTGGCAAATTTTAAAGAGGCAATGGAAGTGACAGATTTTTGGAATTCTCTGGGAAATAGTTTATTGATTACGGTGGCAACAGTGGCGCTTTCCATCGTACTTCATTCTATGCTGGGCTATGTCCTTGGGCGCACCCAGGCAAAGAAAAAGGGATATAAACTAATTTATTTCTATGTTGTCAGTGGTATGTTTGTCCCGTTCGCCATCTTAATGATGCCGTTAGTAAAACAGACTGCAATTTTGCATCTCGATAATATGTTAGGTGTAGTTATTCTCTATACTGTATTTTATATGCCGATGAATGTCATGTTATATTCTGGATACTTAACCAATATTCCGGTTGCATTGGAGGAAGCAGCTTATGTAGATGGCGCATCAACATGGAGAACATATTGGCAGACAATATTCCCGATTATGAAGCCGATGCACGCAACGGTTGCGATTTTAACGGCTCTTGGTACATGGAATGACGTTATGACACCATTAGTTATTATGTCAGGTTCAAAAAATACATTACCGCTTGCCCAGTTATCATTCCAAACACAGTTCGGTGCGAATTATAATCTGGCATTTGCCTCTTACTTGTTGGCATTGCTGCCAATTATTATATTCTACCTTATCTGTCAGAAACAGATTTTGGGCGGCGTTGTAAATGGTGCAGTAAAATAATAAAAAAGTAATTTAGAGGAGGAGAACAATATGAGCATTCGGTTTGATGAAAAAAGCAGGATTTTCCACTTAACAACACAAAAATCTACTTACCAGATGAAGGTGGATCAGTATGGCTTTTTGTTACATCTTTATTATGGAAAGCGGACAGAACAGAATGCAGAATATTTTTTGCAGTTTGTAGACAGAGGATTTTCCGGTAATCCCTATGATGCAGGAGATGACACAACGTATTCAATGGATATATTGCCGCAGGAATTCCCCTGCCGTGGAAATGGGGATTATAGAAACACTTGTTTTTTGATGGAAAATGCAGATGGTTCTACAGGCTGCGACCTACGCTACATTTCTCATGAGATTCAGGCAGGGAAATATTCACTCTGCGGACTGCCGGCGGTTTATGCAGATGACAGAAAAGCAGATACGCTCAAGATTGTGCTTAAGGATAAGGTATCTGGTGCAGAGGTGGTTTTACTGTATGGTGTTTTGCCGGATCTGGATATCATTACAAGAAGCGCCCTTGTTAAAAATAATGGGCAGGAGAGCTTTTTTGTTATGAAAGCGGCGGCAGCCTGCCTTGATTTTCCGGTCGGAGACTTTGATATTATCGGCTTTTATGGAAGACATATGATGGAGCGCAATTTTGAACGTACTCATGTGGGGCACCATGCATATACCATTGGAAGCCGCCGGGGGACGTCAAGCCATCAGCATAACCCTATGATGATTTTGGCAGATACAGCAGCCACAGAGGATATGGGAAGCTGTTATGCTATGTCGCTTTTGTACAGTGGCGGTTTTGAAGGCACTGTGGAAAAGGATCAGATCAATCAGACACGTATGGTTCTGGGGCTGCAGCCGGAACAATTGCGGTATCCGGTAAAACCGGGAGATACCTTTGTGATTCCAGAAGTGATTCTGTCATACAGCCAGGAGGGATTTGGCAGGTTATCTTACAATCTTCACCAATGTATTCGGCACCATGTATGCCGTGGGGAATATCAGACTGCTGTTCGTCCAGTCTTGCTTAATAGCTGGGAGGCATGCTATTTCGATATCAATGCGGATAACCTGTGCCGATTGGCAAAAGAGGCAGCAGATCTGGGTATGGATATGCTTGTTATGGATGATGGCTGGTTTGGAAAGCGGGATGATGATAGCAGCGGCCTGGGTGACTGGTATGTAAATGAAGAGAAGCTGGGGATGCCGCTTTCTGAATTGATAGATAAGGTAAATGCTCTTGGCATGAAATTTGGCGTATGGTTTGAGCCAGAGATGGTGAATGAGGACAGCGATTTGTACCGTAAGCATCCAGACTGGGCGATGGTAATTCCAGAGAGAAAGCCAGTGCGCGGCCGTAACCAGCTTGTGCTGGATTTTTCAAGAAAAGAGGTAGTGGATGCTGTTTATGAACAGATGCGGGAGCTTCTTAATCACAACCATATTGAATATATCAAGTGGGATATGAACCGCAGTATATGCGATGTATATTCCCATACTGCAAAGGAGCAGGGAAGAGTGCTTTATGATTATGTACTGGGGCTTTATGATTTTCTGGAACGCCTGAACAGGGACTACCCGCATATTTTGCTGGAGGGCTGCAGTGGCGGCGGCGGTCGGTTTGATGCAGGTATGCTGTATTATACACCGCAAATCTGGTGTAGTGATAACACAGATGCTATAGACCGTCTGTACATTCAGTATGGAACTTCTTTTGGATATCCGGTATCGGCAGTTGGTTCCCATGTATCGGCTGTTCCCAATCATCAGACGGGGCGTGTTACGGCAATTGATGCGAGAAGTGTGGCAGCTATGTCGGGAACCTTTGGCTATGAACTGGATTTGGAAAAACTGTCTGTTGAAGAGAAGGATAAAATCAGAGAGCAGATAGCAGAATATAAGAAGCTGGCTCCATTGATTTTAAATGGAAGATATTATCGGCTGACGAATCCTTTTACAGATGAAGTTGCAGCATGGCAATATGTGTCAGAGGATAAGGAAGAAGTATTGTTTAATGCTGTACAGCTTGAAATCCATGGTAATATGACACCGGTTTTTGTACGGCTAAAGGGACTGGAGAGAGGTGTTTTCTATCAGGAGGAGCAGACAGGAGTTTTATATCCTTCTGATATATTGATGGAAGTTGGGCTGCCTTTGCAAAATGAGCAGTATGAATACCAGTTTTATCAAATAACTTTACACAAGAGTGCGAACTAATGTTTGGTTTTTGCGTAGACAAAAGGGGGTGATTGTGGTATAATTGACCTTGATTTTGCTTCTTGTTTTTTTGTCAGGTTTTACTGCCTTTGCCTGTACTTTTTTATGTACAGTGATATCCTATAAAGGACAAAGGAGGGGTCAAAATGATTCATTCAAAGATTAGAACTTACCTTCATGATAATAAAGAGGAGTTGTTCAGGAAACTATTAGAAGCAAGGAGAGGCAATAAGTATAAAGAAGAAAATTTCAGACAAAATTGTGCAATTATATTGGATGACCTGTTTAAGAAATTGGAGATTGATGGGAATGTAAATGTAGAAAATGAATTTACAGTATTAGAAGGGCGAATTGATTCTTTATATGGTAATTTTCTCATTGAATATAAATATCCAACAAGAATTGCAAGTTCTAATACAGCAGGTAATTTGAAATTTATAGAGCAGGTTCAAAGGCAGATGAATGGCTTCCATAAAAAAACGAGGGTTCCCTTTCATAAGATCATGGGCGTGGTTTTTGATGGATATTATGTAATATATGTAAAAAAACAAGGGGATGATTGGAATATTAGTGTACCACAGGAAATGACGGTTGATTCATATGAGTTATTTCTTATGAGATTGCTATCTGTGAATTCAGGTGGAAAAGCTTTGCTGGTTGATAATTTGATAAAGGATTTTGGCTCAGCCAGTACCCAGTCAGTTCAGGCTGTTTCAATATTATATAATAAGTTGGAATGCAATAATGAAAGGAATAAAGCAAAATTACTATTTGAACAGTGGCAGACTCTTTATCGGGAGGTATGTGGATATAGTTTTGAAACAAAAGATTTAAAAATGAAAGGTTTAAAAGAACAGTATTCGCTGCAGACGGAGACGATAAATTACTCTTATCTGATTTTTGCCATTCAGACATATTTTTCGTTATTGATAAAAGTATTGTCCTTGAATATTTTAACATATTTAAAGGGCAATACTATGATGGAAAGGTTTTGTTTTCACACAGAAAGTTTTGAAAAATTAAGAGATGATTTTAAGGACATTGAAGGGGGAGGAATATTTCGAAGACTTGGTATTTCGAATTTTTTGGAAGGAGATTTTTTTAGCTGGTATTTATATCTTTGGGATGATGAGCTTGGTGTTCTTTTGCAGACGTTGATTGAAACTTTTGACAATTACGATTATTCAATTATTGTTTTGGAACGTGATACAGCAAGAGATATTTTAAAAAATTTGTATTATGAATTGCTGCCTGCTGTATTACGGAGAAATTTAGGAGAGTTTTATACGCCAGACTGGCTGGCAGAGTTTTTGTTGGAAGATTTGCAGCCTCAGATAAAAGAGGACACATTATTTTTAGATCCAACTTGTGGTTCAGGTACATTTTTAGTTATGCTGGTAAAAAAGATAATGAATCATTATGGCTCCAATATGTCTTCTGGAAAGCTCCTGAAAATCGTTACGAACAGTGTAATAGGGTATGATTTGAATCCATTAGCAGTTATATGCGCACGTGCCAACTATATCATTGCGCTGGGAGGGATTTTATCTGAGTGTGAGGAACCGGTAGAGATTCCAGTATATTTATGCGATGCTATGCTGACTGTCTTAGAAGGATATGAAAAAAGCAAAGATTGTTATATCATTCCAACTAAGGCAGAAACTTTTATTCTGCCGAAAAAACTTGTCGATATAAAAAAAGTAAATATTGTCATGGATATTGTGAACGATTCTATTCATAGAGGTGGTAATTTAGAGGTATTTGAAATGCGGCTAATAAAGGAGTTACCAGAATTGAGTCAGAGTTTATCACATAACGAGTATGAAGTACTAAAAGATTTTTATATAAAGATGGAAACATTGAACAAAGAAAATCTGGATGGTGTTTGGGCTAATGTTATTAAGAATGCGTTTGCGCCGATATTCCAAAGAAAGGCTGACTACATAATCGGGAACCCGCCATGGATCGATTGGCAGAATCTCCCAGGAAATTATCGGGAGTCCATACAAAAGTATTGGTATGATTATCGTGTTTTTGACCATAAAGGGCAAAAAGCACAATTGGGTAGTGCCCATGATGATATTTCTGTACTCATGACATATGTTATAATGGACAATTTTTTGAAGGACGGAGCAAAGTTGGGGTTTGTAATAAATCAAAATTTATTACAGGCATCTGGTGGAGGGGACGGTTTTCGGAAATTTACTATAAAAGAAAAAATTCCTGTAAGTGTTAAGTCTGTAAATGATTTTGTTGAAGTTGAGCCTTTTAAAGATTTGGGGGTAAATAATAAAACCGCAACGATTATTTTACAAAAAGGTGAAAGGAATACTTACCCAGTTGTATATAAAAAATGGTATAAATGTAATAAAAATGTAATCTGCTCCAACGAGAGTAAGGCAAGTGTTTTTGACAGATTGATCAAATGCAAAGAACTCTATGCTTCACCAATTAATGAATACAATTCCCCATGGATGGTTGCTACATCTAATGAAAAAAAGATTTTTGATAAGATGATAAACAAAGAAGGCTCTTCATTCTATCGTGCACGAAAGGGTGTAGATACCAGTGCCAACGCCATTTTTTGGGTAAGGGAAAAGAAAAGAATGAAATCTGGTTTGATGCTTGTAGACAATTCTCCAGAGAATAGCCGCAAAAAGATTATTCAGATTTCTAATTTTCCGGTAGAAAAGGAGCATATTTATCCATTATTGAGGGGGAAGGATGTAAAAAAATGGAAGTATAATCCAGAG
Source organism: uncultured bacterium (assembly GCA_947651225.1). Classification (GTDB taxonomy): domain Bacteria; phylum Bacillota; class Clostridia; order Lachnospirales; family Lachnospiraceae; genus Butyribacter. Next base: position 36,556 of record CANSYK010000010.1, read on the forward strand.
TATTCCATTATACTGCCTTACACCAAGGAAGGAAAAGTGATAGGAAAGGATGAATTGTTATTAACTTGTCCTAATACGTTTGATTATTTTTATTTAGATCGACATGGTTTTATTCCTGTTTTAAAAGAAAGAGCCACATATAAGAAATTCATTTTGAGACAGGATGAACATGCACCAGAGTATTCTTTATATAATATTGGCAAATATACATTTTCTCCATATAAAGTCATTTGGAAGGCATTGTCTAAAGGGGTCGCAGCGGTGACTATTTCAAATGATGATAATCGAATGCTTATACCAGATCATAATTTGCTCATGGTTCCGTTGGAGAATGAATCAGAGGCATACTATTTGACAGGTGTTTTAAATGCGGATATTGTTTCGCAGTTTGTAAATGCATATGTTGCATGGTTCATATCAGGGCATATTTTAGAAAGAATCAATATACCACGATATTGTGAAAAGAATATATTGCATAATGAAATTGCTATATTGGCAAAAGAGGCTCATTCCGCAGTTGGAGATGAAAAGGGATTGGAGGAAATCGAGAGTCGATTAAATGAAAAAGTAAATGGGCTTTTATTAGATTCTGTATGATGGATGAAATTTGCAAATATGTGAAAAGGGAAACAAATTATTATAGGAAGAATTGTGAGCCACTTGATACGATTTTGATGTATTGGGTGGCTTTTTGACGATGATATGACGAAGGGTGTAACCTGTTTGATTGACATTGTACCTCTCTGTTGATATAATTGGTGTAAGTCTAAAAATTACAGGAGGAACAGACATGAAAATCACGCAGATTGTTTTTAGCCCGACGGGAGGAACACAGCAGGTTGCAGATATCATATCAGAAGAATGGGGAAGTCATGTCACGAAGGTTGATTTAACCACTCCAGAGGATGATTATTTCCTTTTAAATTTTTTGCAAGATGATATTGCCATTATTGCGGTTCCTTCTTATGGAGGACGAGTGCCCGCCCTTGCGGCAGAACGGCTTGCAAAAATAAATGGTAATCAGGCTCAATGCGTTGTCGTTTGTGTGTATGGGAATCGGGCATATGAAGATACTCTCCTTGAATTAAGCGATATTGCTGAGCAAAGTAATTTTAAGGTAATCGCCGCTGTTTCTGCAATCGCAGAACATTCCATTATGCATCAGTATGCAACAGGCAGACCAGACCAGAAAGACAAAGATGAACTGCACAGTTTTGCAAGAAAAATTTATGAAAAAATCGTAAATAGCAACACGGATGCATCTGCGATCCAGATACCTGGTAATCGCCTCTACAAAAAATCTGTTGGAGGAGGCTTAGTTCCAAAAGCTAATGACAAGTGTATTAGTTGCGGCCTTTGTGCCGAAAAGTGCCCAGCACAGGCAATCAGCAAGGAGAATATAAAAAGTACGGAAAGTAAAAAATGTATTTCATGTATGAGATGTGTTGTACAATGTCCACAGTCAGCCCGCAAAGTGAATGGGGCAATGGTTTCGGTTGCAGCACTGGCAATTAAAAAAGCCTGTTCCAAAAGAAAAGATAATGAGCTTTATGTATAAAGGCTTGTAATGACATTAATGTGTTATGGCAACACGTTCTAGTAGTTCTTCAAATTCCGAACCGTCACGAAGAAATGCGTATTCCTGATTGTTTGCTATACTGCACGTCCATAACATTTACAGTAACAAGTAATCTTTTGAGTGTTATGTACCTAGCAACATTATTTTTGACTGTAAATTTCAGAGATGCGTAGTATAAAACTGCTTTGCGCCCACCGGTAGATTCCAGTTCGCCTTTTTCCGTTACAAGCCCTGTTTCCATCAACTCATTTACATTGGATAACACAGTAGGCATACTCAGGTTTAATTGTTTTGCCAGTTCTACTTTTGAGGTGTCCCCATGGTTTAACATATAATTAAGAATAGTGTATTTTTTTGCTTTTTTCCCTGAATATGGCATATATTCTTCAATTCCCTCGCTTTTATAAATTCTTTAATAAAAGGATTATACTCCATAACGGAATATAAGTAAAGTTGATTATTTTACAAGTGTGGCATGAATGTATCATGGGCAATGGAGACAGTGTTTGTTTTTCCCCGGTTTTAGTGCTTAACAGTTCCTTGCTCTAAACGATATGACATCATATTATTAGTAAGATTAGTGAAAGCAGTTTTATATTTATCCTTTTTATGGAAGACTGCATGGTATGTGACATTTGCATCTGGGTCTGCAATAGGTATTCGGATTCGGTTTTCTGGAATTTCATTGATTTGATCGGAGAGATTCGTGGTAAAACAGGGCAGTGCAGATTCACGGATCAGTTCCTGCAGCGAAAATCGGTCAGGTTGTACCAGAAACCGGGAGGCGGGCATTTTAGCACGGCACATAGCATCCCAAAAACCAAGTCTGGTGCCAAGAAGAAAATGATGGCTGTCGAGGTCTGAAAAAGAGAGGGCAGAATGATTTACAAGTTCATGGGTGGGTGGAATACATGCCTCCAGATGTTCCTTTAGAAATGGAATACAGCAGTAATCTTCTGAGGGAAGTTCCTCTGTCAGGACTGCCATCAGGCAGTGGCCAGATTTTAAATCATTCAGGACATCCATGTTATTTTTTATGGAAGAAGAAACGGTCAGGTCAGGAAATTCAGAAGTCAGGCATTCAGTGAAATATGGTTTTTGCTACGGCAGAACAGGGAGACGCCAAATGTATCCTCCAGATGCTGCATGGTTCTTGTTATCGTTGGCTGGGAGATATGCAGGTTTTCAGCAGCTTGTTGCCTTCCGCAGTCTGCAAAGGCAACAAGCTGTTCTAATTCCAATAAGTTTAACATATTTAACAACTCCTCACGATTCATTTACCGAAATCTGAATTTCATGATTCTAATTGTACCTTTTTTATGTCTGGCTGTAAACTGTAAAATAAGAAAGATACTCCTCTGTGGAGAGTCTTGCCTTATCTCAATGCCCTTATTTGGAGGCATTATCCCATAGGATAATCAGAAAGTTACAGAACATGACAGATGAAGAATTTGAGCAACTTAGGACCTGTAAATAATGCAAAATGTATACAATAAGAAAATATTAGCGATAGTGTTGTAAGAGGAATGTTGACAGTAAGTTAGAAAATAAGATAACATGTCAAAAGTATTTTATGCTGGAATGGGCAGATATGAAACGGCGCAGAAGTTGAGTCAAGTATTTTAATCAGAATGGATAGTGTTATCATGGAAGAGTTATTGGTTTATGCAATTTTGCTTTATGAGGGATTAGTAACAGAAAACGAGTACAATAAACGGCTTGACGAATTATTTCTCGCTACCCCTGAAAATGATGATTTGCTCTATTTGGAATGGGAAACAGAGATCAGCAAAGCTATTATTTATGTAAGGGCACATATTGATTACAAAAATCTTAACCTTGAACAGTTTGGCAGGATTTTAATGAGAAAATTAAAGGTAGTTTATAAAAATTGTCCGAATATAAAATATTTTGCAAGTCAAATGTACCACTTATGGGAAAGCCTTCCTGGAAATATTCAGAAGATAGATCCGTTTTTGGCTCTATGCTATGCCGATGACCCTTTATCATGGGGAGATGAAAAACAGACCAGAGACATATACGAGCATATGCTGAGTTACTATGAAGGATGAAGCCATGGGTTTGCATAGAAAGAAATGTGAGGGATGTAAAGTGCGTGGAATGTATGAAGATTTATAAAAAATACGACAATTTACCGATATTTTAACAATCCGGCATTGAAAAAGAATGGTGAAAAACATAAGAAATTCAATATTTACTCATGAAACTTTTCCCTTAATTTTTCAAGCATTTTTTCAGCAATGGGGGTAAATATCTGATATTTTTTCCAGATGAAATACAGTTTTGTTTCAAGTTTGGGTGTGAGTGGACGGAACACCAGACCGCTGTCAGGACTTGTGTCAATCAGATATTCAAAGGTCAGAAGATAACCAAGCCCTTCCTTCACAAAAAGAGAGCCATTGTAGGACAGCCGAAAAGAACCTTCCAGATGCAGATTGTCTATTTTATTTCCGCACCATCTGGGAATGTCTCTGGACCAGCCCTGCTCCGAGCAAAATAAAGGAAGTCCGGTTAAATCATCAATAGAGACGGACTGTTTTTTGGCAAGAGGGCAGTCTTTGGGCATGACAACACCCCATACATCCGCTTTCGGAAAGGTCAGGTAATGATATTTCTCTGTATTTGGTTCTTCTGCCAACAAAGCAAAGTCGATGACGCCTCTATCCAGTTTTTCTGTTACCTGTTCCGTGTCCCCGCTGGTAATGTGATACCGCAGGTCGGGATAGGTATTTTTCAATGTTTTAATTTCAGCGGCAAGAGACCGGATTTGATAGGATTCTGCCAGTCCCAGATAAATTTCACCGCCTAATACATCATCTAACGAGAGAAATTCTGTGGTGATTTTGTCTGCCATTGACACAAGGTCTTCGGCACGTTTGCGCAGCAGCACGCCTTCTTCGGTCAGTTCTATATGAAAGCTGTGCCGGACAAACAGTTTCTTTCCCAGCTCATCTTCCAGTGATTTTAACTGTTTGGAAAGTGTTGGCTGGGTGACGTGCAGAAGCTCTGCTGCACGGGTCATATTTTCTTCCCTTGCCACAGCAAGGAAATACCGCATGGTTCTCAGTTCCATTGATTCTCTCCTTTTTCAGTGATATTCTCAAAATTCGTATCATGATATAAATTTTAGCCATTAGCGAAAGGAAAGTCAATCGCTTATACTAAAAGTACAGCAGGAAGGGAGGCGGTCATACGGAGGATATCATTCAAAATATGAAAGATGCAGGCTGTGATAGGGAAATCATCACAAAGATTTGCAGGCTGTATGCTGATGGGCAGATCCAGGATGCTGTGAAAGTATTGAGGAGGCATCGATGTCATTTGATGGAGCAGTTACATGAGAGCCAGAGCAAAGTAGACTGTCTTGACTTTTTGGTAAGGCAGATGGAAAGAAGCCAGAGGTAGATGGATAAACAAATATTAAAAATTTGAGCGCAGAAAATGCAGAGAAAGGATGGTAATGTAAAATGGCAGAGACTACGAAACTGGAATTGACAGAGGAGTAGGATAAGACATTCCCAAAAAGCGAAAAGGTAAATCACAGAAAGGTAACCTTCCACAACCGTTATGGAATCACGCTGGCGGCAGATTTATATGAGCCGAAAGGACAGGAAGGAAAGCTGGCTGCAATTGCGGTATGCAGTCCGTTTGGCGCCGTAAAGGAACAGTCCTCTGGGCTATATGCCCAGACGATGGCAGAACGTGGTTTCCTCACAATGGCGTTTGACCCGTCTTTTACTGGTGAGAGCGGAGGAACGCCACGGTATATGGCATCACCAGACATTAATACAGAAGACTTTCAGGCGGCAGTGGATTTCCTTTCTGTACAGGAAAATGTGGATACAGAGAAAATCGGTATTATCGGCATTTGTGGATGGGGCGGCATGGCTTTGAATGTGGCAGCGCTGGATACCCGAATCAAAGCAACGGTAGCTTCTACCATGTATGACATGAGCCGTGTCAATGCTAACGGGTATTTTGATGAAAATGATAATCCGGATGACCGCTATGAAATCCGCAAGGCACTCAATGCTCAGAGAATTGTTGATTACAGAAATGGCAGTTATGAGCTGGGAGGTGGAGTTGTGGACCCGCTGCCGGAAGATGCCCCATTTTTTGTCAAGGATTATTACGACTATTATAAGACATCCCGTGGCTATCATGCCCGTTCCTTAAACTCCAATGGCGGCTGGAATAAGATTGGCTGCATATCTTTTATGAATCAGCCGATTCTTAGTTACAGTGATGAAATCCGAAGTGCGGTTCTGGTAATGCATGGAGAGAAAGCGCATTCTTGCTATTTTAGTAAGGACGCATTTCAGAAGTTACAGGGCGATAATAAGGAATTGCTGTTAATTCCAGATGCGGTCCATACAGACCTTTATGATCAAACAGATGTCATTCCCTTCGATAAGCTGGAGCAGTTTTTTAAGGAGAATCTGAAATAAAATGTGATGTAAACTGACAGGCTAGAGCGTGTTTGAAAAAGGCTGTCATGTTTTTAAGTTCCGGGGATGCAGATATATATGATGGCGCCATGTTCTCTTTCAAGGTAGAGGTGCTGTTGTGGGAAAGTACTGGTAATGATTTGTGCATTATTGTGTCTTGATTTCTTCTTGCAGCACATTCAAAAATAAGGTTGCAGGCTTTGTAAATACCTGATATTTTTTCCATACAATATCCAGGCCCACTTCAATCTGTGGCTGCAGGGGACGGAAACACAGGGGGCTGTTTTCATATTCCGGTATGATATGGTCAAGGCATAAGGCGCAGCCGACCTTTTCTTCCACCATGAGGGAGGCATTGTAAAGAAGGTTGTAGGTCGTGACGATGTTCAGGGATTCATATTGTTTTCCAAGCCAGCCAGATAATTCATTGTGTGCAAGGGACTGGCGGGAGGCAATGAGAGGAAGTCCCTGCAGATCCTCCGGCTGAATCCCGCTTTTCTCTGCAAGGGGATGGTCACGCCGCATAAGCAGCCCCCATCTGTCTTTTGTAGGCAGTTTGATAAAATCATATTTTTTTATGTCGGCAGGTTCTATTAAAATCCAAAAATCCAACAGCCCCCTGTCAAGCCGTTCTGTTACATCATCTGCGTTTCCACTGAATAAATGATAGGAGACGCCTGGGTGTTTTCGCTGGATTTTTTCAGCTACCTTTGCAATTAAGCGGATTCCTTCTGTTTCACCGCCGCCAATATAAATTTCCCCGTTAATGTTTTCGCTGGAAGAGCTGACTTCGGCTTTTGTCTTTTCCATTAATTCTACCATTTCTTCAGCACGTTTTCGTAGAATCATCCCTTCTTCTGTCAGTGTTACCCTGCGGTTGCCCCGTATCAAAAGCTGTTTTCCAAGCTCCTCCTCCAGTTCTTTCAGTTGTCTGGAAAGTGGGGGCTGTGTCATATTTAGGGATTCTGCTGCTTTTGTTATGCTTGCCTCTCTTGCTACAGCAAGAAAATACTGTAATACACGGATATCCATAGTTTCCTCCTTTTTGCACTGTTTTTTACGCATAATGCAATGTTTACATGGTTCCTCCATTTTGTTTGTGTTTCAATTTATGTGGGTAAAGAGCTGTAAAAAAATCTTTAACAGCTCTTAAGTATATCATCTATTACGATACCTTTCAAGTATGAAAAGTTATTTACTATATGCATTTTATATTTTGAAAGGTGGTTGTTAGACTATAGATGAGTTAGGAAATATCAGTGCCATGCATTATGCAATTAGAGCCAAATCTCCCACAAAGTGAGAAGTACATCTTGCAAAAAGCAATTTTCAAACACGCTCTAGCAATTTTCAAATAAGTCAGGAAGGTTATGCCGTTTGTAATCAGGATATAGCATAAATGGAATTTAATAATACTTTTTTGGTATGGGTTAATATTTAATATATGTATTTGATATTACTTGGTTCATATATTAACATAGGGTATAAGAAAGGGGGAAATACCAATGTAAATAATTCAGGTAGAATAAAACAAAACTTGGAAGATGCAGGCTGCACAAAGGATTTTATTTCAAAGGAAAAGAAGTTAATTTGCAAACAATTATGCATGTATTTGTACCATTTCTTTTGGTATTATGGGAAATAGTTATAACAAAGAGAATTGCTTCTTTTGATAAAGAGAGGAATACATGGATTTCTAAGTGGAAAAATTTAAGGGATAGGGAATAGATTTGTTGTGAAATTATTAAGAATCAAAGAGCAAAAGGATTACTTGTTAAGTATCTGGGACAAAGGATGAACCGATAATATGTGTAATGAGCTATAATAATCTGAAGGGGAATACTTAAGGATGAAAATCCGTACTATTGGTATATTAAACGGGTATATTGAAGAATTGGATGAGTTTTTATTGTGGGTAACTATTACTCTAGCACTGAATTTTAGTAGTCACAGAATTAATGAAAATGTAAAAATTCACTGGTTGCTTAGTTTGGAAAATGTAATGAGATCAGATGAGAAGAAGTGATAGGGTGGATTGCTGGATAGAGTTGAAACTGGGAGAACCGTGACGAAGGATAGGTAACACAGTACACACTTTTGTATGCCGTTAAAACCCGTGTTTTCAACGCATAACAGAGACTGGCTCCATTTTATTATCCTATATGGTGGGGAAAAGAGCCGATGATAATCCGGACGTTTCTGGAGTCCTACAATCTGGAAGGGAAAAAGATTGTACCATTCTGTACCAGTGGTGGGAGCGGAATCTCTGGCAGCATGAAAGGAATCAAGACGTCTGCAAAAGTGGTAAAAGGTAAGGATTTAACAGATTTATCAGTTAAGAGCGTGGCAAAGTGGGCGAAAAAGAAATAGGAAATGATTCGTTTGTGTTGTAAAATTCCCGTTTGTCGGAGCAGAAAATATGTAAAATTGAATACTTTAACTTTTGGCAGCGGTTTATCCTAACGGACAATTGGCTGCCTTTTTTATTCAGCAACTATCAGCAGATGAAGTAGAAAAAATTCTATCCTCATTTGACAGGGAAAATCCTATGGGCAAGCGGAACTATGTTATCACTTTCAAGCTGATCCTGCTGTTTGGCAGCTTGTTATCAATACATTGTCTTTTGAAGTGCATACAGAAGTTTACGATGGGGATGGTGATATGCAAATGATAGGACGTATAGAGTTAAAACTATAGTAAACGAAAAAAACGCTTGCGTTTTACTTCGTTTACAGCGCCAGATACACGCTGCAAAGCAGCATAACTTCCTATGTGTATCTGTGCGCATCCATTATAGTAAACGCATGTATTTTATGCGTTTACTATAAAAAGAAAAATTTTAATGGAGTTTTAATCATTTAGGAAAAATGATTCGTTATTATATATATACGGATATATCAAGGAGAGGAGCTGATAGCGTTTGAATGATGATGATTTGGTAGAACAGATAAGACTCGGTGATGAAAAAGCGGCTGAGGAATTGATTAAACGCTATTATACATCCATCCTGCGTTATTGTAAAAGACAGTGCTTCAATCATGAGAAAGCAGAAGATCTGACGCAGGAAACATTCTTGAAATTATTTAGGAATTTGTCTGGATATAAAGGGAAAAGGAAATTTAAAGCATATTTATACACAATAGCAAATCATTTGTGTGTTGACGAAAGCCGGAAAATGAAAGTTTACCCATTGGAAAATGAAGAAGATATCGGATATGAATGTGATGAGATGCATCGGATAGAGGATAGATCAGAAATAGATTATCTCCTAGATGCTTTATCGCCAGAGCAAAGGGAAGCGGTCATTTTACGGTTTGGGGAGCAGCTTGAGTTTTGGGAGATTGCAAAAGTGATGGGGTGTAATATGCGGACAGCACAGAGCAGGGTTAGGAATGCGTTGAAAATTATGAGAAAGCGAGGAGCAGAAAATGAACGATAAGGAATTAAAGAAGCATTTGCAGCAGTCTTTACAGCAGAGGGAAGAACCTGAAAAGCAGCTTAACGGGGTTAAGAGGGAAGAAACGATAAAGTCATGTATTGAAGTTATGCGTGAACAGAAATTAGCGCAGAAGGCCCAGGAAGAACCACGGATAGGGTTTGTTCGGTATCTGTCAGATATTTTCCGTTTTGAAGGAATACCGATCTTTAGTTTGCAGGTGGTTACATTATTTATTATATGTGTGACAATTTACACAGTAGCAGGCAGTCCAAGTTATATTCCTGCATTTATGCCGCTGTTTGTATTGGCTGTCATGCCAGCTATGTTCAAATGCCAATATTATGGAATGAGTGAAATGGAAGCTGTTACAAGGGCTTCCGGTTCACAGATTGTATTGGCAAAGCTGGTTTTAGCCGGGGCTGCAAATCTTTTATGTATGACGATTTTTATTTCTTTTGAGGTACATCTTAAAAATTCATATAGGAACATCGGACAAATTATTTTATATTGCCTGGTTCCATATTTAGTGTGTATGGTCAGTATGCTGCGTCTGATTCGATTGCATGGGAAAGAAAACATACAAATCTGTACGGTTATAGTGCTTGCTTCCTGCCTGGGTTGGGGTGTGCTGGCAAGAACTATGCCGTGGCTGTATGAAGCATCTGCTTTTGCTTTATGGATTGTTGCCTTTTTATTTTTTACAATGTTTTTCATAAAGGAAATTTATTTTATTATAATAGCGAGAAAGGAAGGGAAAATGTATGGAATTATTGCTTGACCGACTGACAAAGCATTACGGCAGCAAAATAGCTGTGGATCAGGTTAGTGCAACATTAAAGCCAGGAGTATATGGTCTTTTGGGGGCTAATGGTGCAGGAAAGACAACACTGATGAGGATGTTGTGTGCCATTTTGGAATCAACTTCTGGAGAGGTATTTTTGAATGGGAAAGAGGTGATTTCAATGGGGGCAGATTATAGAAATGTATTGGGGTATCTTCCGCAGGATTTTGGATATTATCCTAATTATACAGCGATGGAATTTTTGATGTATGTTTCTGCCCTCAAAGGAATACCGAGAAAAATTGCAAGGAAACGGGCAGGAGAATTATTAGAAGAAGTAGGTCTAAGCAATGTTGCTGATAAGAAAGTAAAGACCTTTTCTGGCGGTATGAAGCAGAGGGTAGGAATTGCACAGGCATTATTGAATAATCCGGATATATTGATTTTAGATGAACCGACAGCAGGATTAGACCCGAAGGAACGGGTACGTTTTCGTAATCTGCTTTCTGATTATGCCGGAGATAAAATCGTTATCCTTTCTACACACATTGTTTCTGATATAGAGGCTATAGCCGATGAAGTCCTGCTTATGAAAAAGGGGAAATTTGTGTTGCAGGGTACAGTTCCAGAGTTAATTCGGAAAGCAGCCGGAAAAGTATGGGAACTGACAATATCTTCTGCAGAAGCGAAAAGATGGCAGGCAAAAGTAACAGTTGCAAATTTAAGACATGAGGGGAGTCAGGTGGTGCTTCGCATTATTTCAGATAATAAGCCGAGCGAAATGGCTGTTCCATGCGAAGCCACATTAGAGGATTTATATCTATATTATTTCCCGACAGAGGAAGGAGTGCATTAGTGATGGAACTATTTTTATTAGAGCATAAAAAATTATGGCGTAAAATGAGTACCAAAATAAGTGTTTTTCTGTGTTTTATTTATATTGTAATTTTTGGGAGCGTACTTTCATTCCAATGGTTCAGCTTTGGCAGTTCCGATGACTATACAAGTGCTTTTGGAAATAACTTTGACGGATATAAGATGATAAAGGATAGTCAGGAATATTCTCTTACTTTTGGTGAGGAACTTACGGGCGGGAGTTTACAGCAAATAGTAAGGGATTATCAAAGAATGGAAGCGGCTGGACTGGAAACGGAATTGGAAAAAACAGACTGGAAAATTATCAATAGCTGGTTAGGAACTTTGTATCCTGAACTTCGGGACCCAGGAAACTACAAGACGATGATATGCTATGTGAATCCGGATAAGCTAACAGGCTTTTATGAAAGAAGGCAAAAGGCAGTTCAGGATTTTTTGGAGAACAGTGGTCAGGTTGGGGCAGAAAAAGAGTATCTTTTACAGATGGACTCAAATGTAAAAGAACCATACCGATATGAATGGGTAGAAGGATGGTCGGTATTGCTTGGTGATGGAGTTGCCGGTATAGGTGATGTAATGGTGCTGTTCCTTGCAATTACTTTGTCATCATTATTTGCCGGAGAGTGGCATAGCAATACAAGTTCATTAGTCTTAACAACAAGAAATGGGTGGAAGAAGATTGCCTTTGTAAAAATATGTACTGGTTTATCGTTTACAATGGAATTTTTTGCTATACTTATGGTTGGAAGCGTTGTATCGCAGATTTTTTTTTTGGGGAACTGCTGGATGGGATATGCCGATTCAGACGATAAAACTGATCGCCATTGCACCCATAAATATGCTACAGGCAGAGATTTTCGAGTATGCCTTTACCTTCTTGGGGGCAATCGGGTTTGCAGGAGTTGTCATGTTCATATCAGCTAAAACACGGAGTAATGTGTTGGCATTGCTGTTTAGTTTGGCGGTTGTATATGGGCCAATGATGATTGCTGAATATCTGCCATATTGGGTGCAGAAGTTATTGGATTTAATTCCACTGGCAGGAAGCGCAGCAGATATTTTCCGTACAAATACGTTTCATATCTTTGGGAAATATGTGTGGTCACCTTATTTGCTGATCATTGTTCCGGTTTTGATTGGTATCCTGTGTATACCGCTTGCGGTAAAGGGCTGGTCAAGGCGGTTGGGGGCTTGAGGGAAAACGGAAGATTAAACGGAAGAAAAAACATTACAATTTCAAAATGATTCTCGCCATCGGCTATCGTGTCCGTTCCAATGTGGGAATGCATTTTAGAAATTGGGCTACTCGTATATTATAGGAGTATTCCCGCAAGGGATTTGCTATGGACGATGAACATCTCAAAAATCCAAAGCAGTTTGGAGAGGGCTATTTTGACGAACCCAGTAATGACAAAGAGGCAGAATAATAGATTGTTTCGTCTTTCACGGATAAAAAACTATAGTAAACGCATGTATTTTATGCGTTTACTATAATTCTAACCAAGGCACATTTTGAACGCAAAACATGAGGCTGCAAGAGATATCATAAAGGAGGATAAAGATATGAATATAAAAAAGGAACTTGAAACGAAAGTAGGTATAACAAACGGTATATATATAAACAACATTGATATTGACCCACTTGCGATTAAGGCAATTATGATAAATGAAGTTGTTCCCTCTGACCCCTTACAGGATTTTTATGGAACCCCAGACGCTGATTATCTGAAAACAACGATCCCTCTTTTGCAAGGGGCGGGAACAGAGGTTACTTCTATACAAGATATATTACAAATGGGTATCTATATCACAAATGCCGTAAAAACCCCAAAGACAGAATACGCCATTGATAAAAGCAGTATTGAAAATAGTCTGCCTTATTTAGAAGCAGAGCTTTCTTTATTCCCCAATATAAAGGTTATTATGCTTATGGGTGATGTTGCAAAGAAATCCTTTAACATGATTACAAAAAAGTTAACAAAGAAAAATGTTATTCCCGCCATTTCCACCTATAAATTGCGGAATAGTGAAATCTATTATGGGGATATCAGGGTAATGCCATCATACATAATGACAGGGGGAAACATTTTAATCGAAAAGTCAAAAGTAACAATGGCAACGGAGGATATTGCTGCTATGTTAGAAATAATCAAGTAAAACCCACATAATAATTTTGCTTAAATGAAAACGTGGGTGCGCTTATTCTTTGTCATAAGGCATTGGGACTTCCTGCAACAGTATCTGCATTGGTAATGCTTTCGGGTTCGCTTGTAACAGCAGTTGTGGAGCCATTTGCAGGAAGAAGCATGGCCTATAGCATCCTGATCCCTGAGAAAGTTTGGATGCTATTTCTTTTGCATTTCAACCACCCCTTTTATAGTAACATTGAAAAAGATCATAAAAAGTGAGATGATTTATTCGTAGATATGTGATAGAATCATTTTAGGTAATAAAATTGTAATTTGAGAGAGGTATAGTTATGGCATTAGAAAAAGTTTATGATTATTTTCACAATTATGATAAGCAGACTTATCAGGTTGTAGCTTGTATGGGAAATGAGCCATCGGAGCAAGATATAAAAAATTTTGAAAATCAGTATGGGATAAATCTTCCTGCTGATTTTAGAGAATTTACTATGTCCCCATTAAGCGGGCTTTATATGGAGGTGCGGGAAGAAATATGGCCGCAAGCGAAGCTGTATGATATAGGGCCGTTTTGGTCGTTCTGCCGTGGGATTATAGTTTATGGAATTGCTAATGGAATACCCGATTTTTTGGACATCCGTGAAAAGACAAAAGAACTGCATGATGAAGGTTTTACTGATTTTATTCCATTCTTGTCCATCATAGGAAATGGCGATGAAATATTCTGTTTTGATAAGGACAAAAAAATAGTTCTTCTTGACTACTATACAACAGGAGAAGCTACACCAATTGAAGGGACTTTTTCAGATTGTTTGATGAACCAAATTGCGGAGTTGGAAGAACGGAAAAACAAGAAACTCCGGGGAGAGGATAAAATTGACTAATTCACGTTTGCTGGAAAATGAAAAAATCGGGATTGCCTGAACGACCTGCTGACAGATACAGGATTTTCAAGTTATTTTTGAGTTGCAGTCTTTTGGAACTGTCCATTGCTTTTGCGTTTATAGATGAAGGACAGAGTGGAAATCTGCAAAGGATTGAGGCATAATTTTTATGCTGGCAGAGTCAAAATTTTATATGAAGGGAATGGAGAACAGTGAAAAAATATCAATGTCCTTGTTGTGGGTATTACACATTTAATGTTCCTGCAAATGAAGACTGCGGATTTATTTGTCCAGTTTGTTTTTGGGAAAATGATCCTTTCATTGCTTCCGATAGTGAGCCGAGCGACTCCAATCATGGAATAACATTAAAAAAGGCAAAAAGCAACTATTTGAAATTTGGTGCTTGCGAAAAAGAAATGCTATGCCATGTCCGTCCGCCAAAAGATGATGAAAAAGAGCAGTTATAATGTGTGGATAGGCGGGAGTGTTGTGACCAAAGATATACGGGACGAGGTTGCTGCTGCGGGCAGTTCCTGCAGGGGGATTCGTGAGATTATGGAAGAAGGACAGAAATATTATTTTAAGAAGAGAGTTTTTGATGTGGAAGTATAACAGGTATTCGGGAAGCGGTTGTAAATTTAGAACCGTCTTGTCGTATTATCGGAATGGAAACAGGTGGAAAAGATGGCGGCAACAAAAGATATGACAACTGGCAATCCGGCCAGACTGCTGTTTGGTTTTTCGCTGCCCTTAATGTTGGGGAATGTTTTTCAACAGTTTTATACGATTGTGGATACAATCATTGTGGGGCAGGGAGTGGGAATGCAGGCCCTGGCATCTATTGGTGCAGCCGACTGGCTGAACTGGCTGTTTTTGTGGATGGCGGCTGGCATGACACAGGGTTTTTCGATTCTCTTTGCACAGTATTATGGGGGAAAGGATGATAAATCATTACATAAATCCATTGGAAATGCAGTTATCCTTACCATCGGGGCGGCAGTTGTGCTGACTGTGGTGGGGGAATTTATGGCACCGCCGATGCTGGCACTTTTGAAAACACCAGAAGATATTATTGCAGGTTCCCTGACCTATCTGCGGGTTATGATTGGCGGCCTTACGGTCATCATGTTTTACAATCTGGAAGCCTCTCTTTTAAGGGCGCTGGGGGATGGACGTTCTCCTTTAATAGCCATGGTAATTGCTTCCTGCACGAATATAGGGTTGGATTTATTGTTTGTGATGGGATTCCATTTGGGCATTGCCGGTGCGGCTGCGGCAACGCTGATTGCACAGGGGATTTCCTGCATTTATTGCTTTGTTGTCTTTCGCAGGATTTCCTTTTTGAAACTGAAGCGTCAGGATTTTGTAATAGATATCAGCTTGGCAAAGAGGCTTTTAAGGCTGGGGATGCCTGTTATGCTCCAGGATGCGATCATCAGTGTTGGCGGAATGGTGCTCCAGTCAGTCATAAATGGGTTCGGTGTATTGTTTGTAGCGGGTTTCACAGCAACGAATAAATTGTATGGTATTTTAGAGACAGCAGCCATTTCATACGGGTATGCAATCTCTACTTTTGTGGCTCAGAATAAAGGGGCGGGAAACGATGGGCGGATCAAAGTGGGCATGAGGAAAGGGATCGTTATGGCGTTTGCTACCTCAGTGCTGATTTCTGTCCTTATGTTCATATGGGGAAAAGATGTACTTTCTTTGTTCATTTCAGCAGAAGAAGTACAGGCGGAACAGGTATTGCAGATTGCCCATCATTATTTGATGGTTATGAGCGCTTTCCTGATTATATTGTATGCCCTGCATACTTATCGCAGCGCCCTGCAGGGGATGGGAGATACTGTTATACCCATGGTATCCGGAATGGTAGAGTTTACTATGAGGGTATCTGCCGCCATATTTCTGCCACGGTTCATAGGGCAGGAAGGAATATTTTATGCAGAGATTCTGGCATGGTCGGGAGCCTGTGTGCTGCTGGTAACGGTGTATTACAAAAGGATTGCATTTTCCAAAACATAAAAGAGGGAAAATGTTATAAAATAAAAGTGAAAACAAGAAAATAAAATGACAAACACGTGGCAAACTACTGTTATATGATGAGTGCGGAAGATATAGCCAAAGAGCTAAATTGTTCAAAATCTCATGCCTACAAGAGTGTAAAAGAACTGAACAGGGGACTTGCAGGACGGGGGTATATTACAATGGCAGGACGGTATGGCTTATAAGGAGAAAGATACGAAAAAGTGGTCGGTGTAACGGTTTGAAACAACGGCAAAAGGAGAGAAGAAAAAGCGGAGAAAGAGAGGATTTGAAACAAAAAGAGGAACGTTAGAGTATGAGAGACAAAAGAAATTGAGCAGTAGCCGAAGCCTGGATATGAAGTTGAGCGAGATTACCGCTTCACAAATCATACAGTGGCAGAACGAAATGCAGACAAAGGGATATTCGGAAAGCCATTATCAAAAAGCCTCGCCGTGGCCCGCTACGTTGCTAAGCGCCAGTGGCGCTTGTTTAGCAAGGATCGAAGCGGAGCGTAGAACTACGTTTTTTTCTTTGCACTCGGAAAAACATTCTTCGTAACTTGTTCATTTAATTTATTTACAGTTCCTAAGAAAGTGAAGCACATGGGAAATTCCGATTGTAAACTAACGATTCTATAGGTGCTTATCACACCTCATAGAGTTTTAATAAAATCCTCCAAATTCCTTGAAAACAATGGATTTATCACAATGTGCTCGCCTTATCCCTTTATATGGCTTCACACAATGTTACTCTTTTTTTGATTGCTCATAAGGGCAAAATCAAGGGCAAGAAAATCTCATAACAAGATATAACAAAGTGTGGCAATCGGAGAACTGTGATATATGTGCGAATATATTATACTGGAGGATTTCAAAATGGACAAGTACATTTACGATGATAAAAATAATCTGTGGTATGAACTGCAAGGAGATTATCATATTCCTTGTCTTGTTTTACCTGCCGAGGAAGAACAGCCAATAGGCGTATGGGGACAGCGTCATTTGCGCTATCTCAAAGAGTACCGCAGAGGTACATATATTAATCTACTGACAAGCGGCAAACTCATCGCTTCCCTTGCAGAGATTGATAAACAGGCGCAAGAACGCTTTGAAAGGCTCATTGAGGGCATGAAACAGGCACAGGGTATTACGGAACAGTTAAAGGCTGAAAACGCTTTTGAATGGATAGGACGAGTGAATAATATACGAGCGTGTGCAGAGGGGATTGTAAATGAGGAAATAATCTACGCATAACAGACTGGCGGCAGAGGTCTAAACTCTGTCGCCTATTGACTTTTTGATGATTTTGATTATAATAAATCACATGATGTAAAACAAGTGATTTAAAAATGGAGAATAAAAATATGCCACCGAAAGCAAAATTTACAAAAGCAGAAATTATTGAAGCCGCATTAAATATTGTCAGGACAGACGGATATGAAGCTTTAACTTCCAGAGCATTGGGAACATACCTCGCCAGCTCTGCAAGACCGATTTTTACTGTATTCAAAAATATGGAAGAAGTTCAGCAGGCTATGATTGAGGCAGCTAAAACTTTGTATTTAGAATATGTCAATAAAGGTTTAGCAGCGGCGCACCCTTTCAAAGGCGTAGGTACGCAATATATTCTTTTTTCTGTTAATGAGTCAAAACTTTTTCAGCTCCTCTTTATGACGGAGCAAAAACAAATTCCCGACTTATCAGGTGTACTTCCGCTGATAGATGAAAGTTATGAGCAAATTCTATTGTCAATTCAAGATGATTACAAAATTTGCAAGGCATCTGCGAAAAAACTATATCATCATCTTTGGATATATACACACGGAATTGCATCGCTTTGTGCCACAAAAATGTGCCGCTTTACAGACGAAGAAATCAGTACAATGATTACTGAGGTATGTATGAGCATTTTGAAAAAGATAAAGGAAGAAGAAAATAATGATTAAAGCGAGAAATATAATAAAATCATACGGAAACGGAGAAAGCCGATTTCAAGTATTAAAGGACATTAGTCTTGATATTGAGGATAATGATTTTGTGGTTATTCTCGGCGCATCAGGTTCTGGCAAGTCAACCTTTTTGAATGTAATTTCAGGCCTTGAACGCCCTGACAGCGGTAAAGTGTTTTATGACGGAAAGGATATTACAGCACTTTCTGATAATGAAGTAACTTCATTTCGTAAGGAAAATGTCGGATTTATTTTTCAGCAGTATTATCTGCTGCCCAATATGAGCGTTGATAAAAATGTGAAAATGGGTGCTGATTTAGCAAATAATAAAGATTATAAAACTGTCATTGAAGCGATTGGACTCGGAGAAAAACTACATAAATATCCCAGCGAACTTTCGGGTGGCGAACAGCAAAGAGTATCTATTGCAAGAGCTTTGGCAAAAAGACCGAGAGTATTATTTCTTGACGAACCGACAGGGGCATTAGACGAACAAACAGGACGACAGGTTCTTGATTATATCTGTAAACTTCAAAAGGAATATGATTTTATAATCGTAATGGTAACGCACAATTTGAATATTGCGGAAATGGCAAACACAGTTATAAAAATGAATAGCGGAAAAATATTTGAAATTTACACAAATGAAGCACAAAAGACCGCTTATGAGATAGGGTGGTGATGGTATGCTCGTTGGAATAAAAAATGTTTCAAAACTCATTGGCATTTCCATTATCGCCTGTTGTGCTGTACTTGTTTGTGCAATGTTTCTGAACTTTTATTTTGATGTTCGGTTAATTGAGAGTGAAATAACATCTGAATTATCAATGTTTTTTTATAATGCTCAGGTTTCTACCGCAAAAGTCATTTGCCTTGTAAGTGGCGGATGCTTGCTTTTAACTGCGGTTGTTATGTTGTTGCTTTATATTAAGCATTATATTGACACGCATAAGAAGGAACTTGGGATATTAAAGGCATTGGGATATTCAAATATCAAAATTGCAAAAAGCTTTTGGGTATTCGGAATTAGTACTTTTATCGGAACTGCAATCGGATATGCAGGAGCATTTCTTATAATGCCGTGGTTTTATGCTCTACAAAATGAAGATAAAATGCTTCCTGAGATAACTATCAATTTTCATCCAAGCATTTTATTTTGTGGTATTGCCGACTGTGTGTTTTTCGGCACTTTCGGTTTATTACGCTTGGTACAAATTAAAAAAGCCTGTGTTGTTGCTTTTGAAAGATAATCCGCAAACTGCTTCTAAAACACCAAATCACAGAATCGAAAAAAACAGAGAATTGTCGTTTGTAGAGGATTTGAAAAGGAATACCTTGAAATCTAAAAAGGCACTTGTATTTTTCATTATTTTTGCTTCGTTTTGCTTCGTTTTGCTTTTCAGCTATGACACAAATGTCGTTTAGTATGAAAGATTTATCAAGTGAAATGAAGGGTGTGATGATGTTGGTCATCGGACTTGTATTAGCGTTTACAACTCTGTTTCTTGCTATAACTACAGTAATAAAGGGAAATACAAAAACTATTGCTATGGTGAGGGTATTCGGCTATTCGCAGAAAGAATGTTGCAGGGCAATTTTAGGAGGATACAGATCGATGTCCTATATTGGTTTTATAATTGGAACAGTATATCAATATGGATTGTTGAGGCTTATGGTGGATATTGTATTTAAGGATGTTGAGGGTGTACCTACATATAAATTTGACTTTCCTGTTATGTTTATTTCTCTTGTTTGTTTTATCACGATTTATGAAATTCTGATGTATGTATATTCCGAAAAAATTAAGAAGATTTCTATCAAGGAAATTATGATTTAAGGAGTTTGGACAGGCTGTAGGATTGGCGGGATTTTACAATTTGCAGACTAAATGATTTAATGATAAAATGTCGTTGAATACTATAATTAAATTGGAATCTAAAAATGGAAAATTAGAGAAATGTATTGTTTATGCAATAAAGATTTAGTGGTGGAATAAATGGAAAAAGAATTTCATTTAATGTCGCTGCATGTCAATAAAGTGCTGGATGAAGACAGTAATATAGTAAAAGAAGACGGTCTTATGGACAGTTTTTTCTATACATTAAATAATATGGAAGTGGCAAAAATTATCCATAATGCTAAAATAGTGTATCAGGAAGGCGGGAAAAATTGTTTGCTGACAGATATTCAAGTGTCAAGAAATGGGAAAAAGGGGATTTTTAGAGGGGTGGCAGATAATGACACGTTAGATGAGATATGTAGTAAAATTATGAATAACAGAGAATTTGTGAAGGAAAGGATATCAGTTTATTTTGTCTACACATGAAGAAGATTTTTTGGATTTTATCCGATATAAATATGAAAAGTATGGTTTGGAATAAAAGGGGCAGAAATACAAAATAGAAAAATTGTTAGAACGATAAGAAATGTGGGGCGTGGCGGTTGCTATGCCCTATATTTTTATAGTAAACGGATTGAGGAAATGATATAATCAAGATAAAATTTACTGAGGAGATTATAAATTATGGACGATTTTGAAATCAGCACGGAACATTTAGTGCTAAAGCCCTTAGGAAAGAAATATCTAAAGTCGACAATTCTATATGCGATGGATTATGAAAATACAAAATATATGTGCCATTTGCCGGATGAAACCGTTGAAGAAGTAGAAGATTTTTTAGCAGATGTTGAGAATGAATGGAAAAAGGAACAACCGGAATTTTTAGAATTTGCAATTATATATAATGACATACATATTGGTGCAGTTAGTGTGTATTTTGAAAATGATTCAGGTGAACTTGGTTGGATAATTAATAAGAATTATTGGAGACGTGGATTTGCGTATGAAGCGGCAAGGGCACTTATTAATTATATAAAAACTGAAATAAAAATAAGCCATTTTCTGGCGCATTGTGATACTGAGAATATTGCTTCATATAAAATTATGGAAAAACTTGGTATGAACAAAACTGGCGAGTGGGGTGGACGAAGAAATAAATCTGCATCAGAAGATAGCTTAGAATACCAATATGAAATGTATTTATAGATCGTATAATTTTTTGGGGATAGTTTACTTGTGTTGCAAGCTGCTTCCGTCCGACAAGTTTCCCCAAATCCAGTTATACTTCTTTTATGAGATAGCGTATAATGGAGTCAGTGACAAAAAAATTAAGAATTTTATTGCAGGAGATAACGCCGATAAAGCATTAGAAACGGTTCAGGAGATTTATAGGCAATTTGCGAATATGCAGCAGCAAGATAAGTGGAGGGAGGAAGAAATTTAATGAAAATTTGATAGAAATACGAGTATGGTTGTGGTATTCTATTAGCGATACAAATCAGGTTT
The DNA here is from genome assembly GCA_947651225.1 of uncultured bacterium. Taxonomy (GTDB): domain Bacteria; phylum Bacillota; class Clostridia; order Lachnospirales; family Lachnospiraceae; genus Butyribacter. The sequence goes on from CANSYK010000010.1 coordinate 58,050, forward strand.
TGAAGGAGATATTAGATGAAAAAAGTTAAGCTGCTGCTTATAGGGGCAATTAGTTTAGTTGTGTTTGGGTTTTTATTACCACAACCGATACAGGCATTATTGGTGATAATAGATACACCTATAAAAAATTTTTTTGTGATACATACACTGAGCTTGTGTATAATTGTTGGGATAATACAAGGAATATCAGAGGAGTGTGGATATTATTTTGTCCTAAAACAAATTTCAAAAAATGGGCAGTTAAAAAGTTTACCTTTTTGGTTTGGATTAGGCAGAAGTTTGTTACATACTTTATTTGATATGGGAACAATTATCGTTACATTTACAATATAAGGGTATTTATTTTTTCTATTGTTTCACGAATATTGAGTTTTGTGGTATTGATGAAATTAACAAAGATAGACTATCTTTCTTATCAAAAGAAAAAAGTATAATTTTGGGGATTGAGTGTACTACTACACGCAATACTAAATAGCACATTGTATGCATATGAATATCAGCCGTCAAACTGTATCAAAGTGGGAGCTGGATACAGCGCAGCCTGAAATGGACAAGGCTATAGAACTTTGCAAACTTTTCAATTGCTCGTTGGACAACTTGTTCCGCGATGACATGGTCGCTTGTGATGAAGCGTATACGAATTTGCGTGTCGAAACTGTCCCTGCTTTCCGCTATATAAAGCATGCTGTTATAAGCTCCGATCCTGAAGGAGATGCTATCGACAGGGTATTTTCCATTGCCCGTGGCTGTGGTGTGGATAACCCACGCATCATTGGTTGGGATTTTCCACATGTGTCACAGAAACAGATCAATGTTTTCAATATGCATGGCTATGAAGCGGCATGGATACTGCCTGATGGAATTATTCCTTCCAACATGGAAATATATGAGCAGGCAGATCACAGATATGCGGCGATACACATTGAAGCGCCTTTCGGAAATCCTTTTGTGACCATTCCCAATGCCTATAAGACGCTTATGGAGTATATGCGTGTGAACGCTCTGGAACATGCGGAAAAGGATGTTATCCCCTGCTTTGAAACCGATGGGGATAGTATGGATATTTATATTGCTTGTAAATAGTTACTATTCACGGAGGGTTTTTCGCATGATGTTTAGAATAGCTGCGAATAGCAATTGTAAATAGCTCATGTCAGAAGGTACCTGTATGTAGTATCTTTACAAAAGGCATCTGTCAATTTCTTGACCGATGCCTTATATAATATCCATTCATTTTTTATTGCAATTCCTTTTACTCCTCAACTACCGCATCATCCACAGTATAGTCTTCGAGAGAATTTTCTTTCACCTGAATACATACGAAACTAATTGCAGAATCTTTAGCCGCAAAAAACTGTCTCTTTCCAGCAGGAGAAATACGAATCCAATCACCTGCCGCAAGTTCTACATCTTCTCCATCAATAACTGCTTTCCCTTTTCCCTCAAGAACAGCATATATTTCTTCATTGTTCTTATGGGAATGAATAAAGGGTACGCTTGCTCCTGCTGGCAGGCTGTTAATACTAACTTCTGCTCCTGTTAAAGAAAGTTTGTCATGAAGTTCTGTCCTTGAATCTTGCATCACACTAATCTTGCTAAAATTTGCCATAATCTTTACCTCCAAACATTTATTGTAACTTTCATTGATACATTAATATCATATCACCTTTTTGTTGTATCGTCAATAGTTACAACGCACTTTTATAATGTATCGGAATCATACAGTGTTGAAAACGCTGCTGTTGCTGGCAACGGAGTGAACAGTAACCCCCACCCAATTTCTATCCTATATTTTCTGGCTGCCTATAGACCATACACGCTCTAGCATTTTCTCATTTATTTTGCGCCATTACCCCTGTTAAGACATGCGGCACATACAGTTCTTCCAAGTATGCAATTTCATCCTTTGCCAGTTCTAGTTCGACTGCCTTTGCCGCATCCTCAATATGGTGAAATTTCGTTGCCCCAACTACCGGAGAGGCTACTTTCGTAAGCAGCCATGCAAGGGAAACCTCTGTCATGCTGACACTGCGTTTTTCTGCAATTTCCTGTACCCGTCCTATGATTGCCTTATCTTGCTCTTTTGTCGCATCATATTTAAATTTTGCATAATTGTCCTCCTGCATCCGTTTACTGTCCTCTCCTGGCTTTTTGGCGAGCCTGCCGCTTGCTAAAGCACTGTAGGGAGTCATTGCAATATTATCCTCATAACAAAACGGAGCCATCTCACGTTCTTCTTCCCTGAAAATCAAATTATAATGCCCCTGCACAGATACAAACTTTGCAAATCCTTCTTTTTCAGCCAGTGCATTTGCTTTGGCAAGCTGCCACGCATAACAGTTGGAAATTCCAATATAACGCACCTTTCCAGCCTTTACCGCTGCATTCAGTCCTTCTAAAATATCATAGATAGGTGTCTGATAATCCCACATATGATAGATATAAAGATCAATATATTCCATTCCAAGATTTTCAAGGCTTTTATTTACCATTTTTTCAATATGCTGCTGCCCGGATATGCCTGCCTCAATTTCCTCCTGTGTTCTTGGCAGAAATTTTGTCGCAACAATGACCTCGTCACGTTTTGCAAAATCCCGTAACGCCCTTCCCACATACTGTTCACTGGTACCGCTCTGGTAACCAATAGCAGTGTCGTAGAAATTCACCCCCAAATCCAGCCCTCTCTTAATAATCTCTCTGGAATGTTCCTCATCTAACGTCCAAGAGTGCTGCCCTTCTTTTGCATTGCCAAACCCCATGCATCCCATACAGATACGGGATACATTTAACTCTGAATTACCTAATTTTATATACTTCATAAGCAAACCTCCTAACTTTTTTTACAGGAACAAGCAGTATTCAATAAAAATCAGTCTCTCAAAACCAGAGTTTTGATTTTTTAAAGCAATTAATAACTGTTATATCTTGTTTTCAAAATATTGGCCAAACTTTATAAATACTGCATTTGTAACAGTTTCCTCACCTTCACTTTTTATATCAGTTTATAGGATTTCCCTTGCAATTACAAGTTCCAGACATAACGGCTATTTGAAAGGAAGTGTGACAAAGAATGTAGCTCCTCCCCCATCTGTATCTTTACAGCCTGCTTTACCATTCATCATTTTTGCAAGTTCGTCTGCTATACTAAGTCCTAATCCAAAATTTGATTTATCTGTCCTTGATTTGTCGGCGCAATAGAAACGGTTAAAAATATATGGCTTATCATCTTCGGGAATTCCTTTTCCGTGGTCTATTACGAAAAATGTGATATGTTTTGCCGTTACTGCTGTTTTAATTTCAATTTGTTTATTACCTGTGGAATGGTGGATGGCATTCTCCATATAAATTGTCAATATCTGAAAAAGCCGTTCTTCATCCGCACAAAATTTAGGATAACTGGTTTCACTGATTTCCAAGCGCAGGCAGATTTTTCTATTGATACAGATTGGTTCATAAGTTTCATATAATGAGATTAACAAAGTGTCTATATCAATGGTATTTTTGCATATCGTCCATGATTTCGCATCAGAAGAAGCCAGAAGCAGCATATCCCTTACCAGTTTTGACATCCTCATGCATTCCTTGTCTAATATTTTAACCGATTTTCTAAATTCAGTATTATCTATTTGTAATTGTTCCAGTTTCTCTGCGTTTGCGAGAATAACGGCGAGCGGCGATTTTAATTCATGCGAAGCGGAAGCTATAAAATCTTTTTGGCTTTTCAACATGACCTCTGTTGGTTTTAATGCTTTCTTTATTAGCAAATGGCTCATAATCGTCACAGCAATAAGTGAAAGACACCATAAAGAAACATAAAGGAAAGCCTGTTTTGTTAAAATATCAAATAAGGACTGCTGCCTGTAAATCAGCGACAGGTGGTAAACCGTGTTATTTTGCATTACAATCGTTGCAAGTATCCCTAAATAGTCGTCATTTTTCGTTCCATTAAACAAAAAAACACCGCTTTGGTCTGTAGCCGGCTTGTTATCATTTGTTATTATGTAAGTATCCTCTTTGCCTGCCTGTGTGCGAAAACGCTCTAAAAGAGCATCTGTATCAGTAGGAAAGTCAGAATCTGTTCGATATATCATCCTTCCAGAAGTATCTTGGATATAGCAAAATATCGGGTATTTATATTCATGGTAGGAATCCACAATGGATTCAAAATTCTGGTTGTTCTCTTCAAGCCGGTATATCATCTGCGTAACCATTCTTTGAAATAAAAGAACCTCACTTGACTGCTCCATGTGGACATAATTGTTGCAGAGAATTATCATAATTGATGTAATAATTAACATAATCACCATTATAAAAAGGGTATTCAATTTTTTTGACAGTGGCTTCAGCATTTTTGACCTCCTTTTTTATGGCTCATATGCCATAAAAATTTTTATTTCTGTTTCTGGGTCAAGGAATACCCAGCTCCATATACGGTTTTTATTTCACAGGTACTCTTTAATTCCCTTAACCGTTTCCGCAGGAAAGAAATATAATTATCAACATTCCCTTGTTCAACTTCCGATGACGTACCCCATATTTTTAGTATAAGCTGTTCCCTTGAAAAAAGCGTTTCTGGGCTTTTCATAAAGACATATAACAATTCAGACTCTTTTGCTGTTAAAAAAATAGTTTTGGGGTTGCAAGTCAATTCACGGCTTGATTTATTGAAACGCAAGCCGGCATATTGGAGTATATCTTCTGCTTTTATTTGGCTTGGACGTCTTGTTAAAGCCCTTACCCGTGCAAGCAGTTCTTGGATATGGAACGGCTTGACTAAATAATCGTCAGCCCCGCCATCCAATCCCTCTATCTTTTCATTAAGGGCGGTCATTCCTGTAATAATGATGACAGGAATCTGGATATCTTTTTTCCGCATAGCCTTAATAATTGTCAGCCCATCAATAACAGGAATCATCCTGTCTACAATAGCTAAATCATAGGAATAATCTGTATGTAAGGCATACAGCATGGCGGTTTCCCCATCATTACAAGCATCAACCATATAACCGTTTTTCGTTAATTGCGATTGTATCGAACTGCAGAGCTCTAAATCATCTTCTAAAAGAAGTATTTTCATTGTTCAAATCCTTTCCTTAGTTTTATTTATTTTCCCAAAGCATGTCTGACAGATATTTTCTATTTCATACTATTCGTGAATCTATTTGGCACAAGAGCCTTGCTATGGGATATATATGGGAAGCATGATAGCATCTTTTTCACATATCTGCAATCTTGCCGCTATTTGCAACAGTAAATATTTTTTGATGGGACTATATAATCCGTTTAATATCAGTATAATATGAAATTCTATAAAAATCCTCTAAAGAGTCCTTTATTTTTTTTGTGATTTTACAGGATTTTTAGCAGAGTTTTTCTATACAATGGCGTTGCAGCTTGATAACTTAAATGCCTTGCATCCTTGCAGAGCGTATCAATATCATGATGCTAAAATACAAACATATCAAAAAGAAAGGCGGAAAAGAATTATGAAAAGCAAAAAATTAATGCGGATGCTAATAATTGGAGCAAGTATTTTTGCTTTGGCAGGTTGTGGCACATCAAATGAAAATGACATAACAAATCCTGACAAAAAAGATGCTCCCAATGAAAACGATTCAAACAATACTCCCGATGGGAGCGATTCAAGTGCTGTAGGCAGGACGGATGGCGACAAAATAATTGCCGCATCTGATTTGCAGGGAAGCGTAACAGAATTTTCGGACAATGGATGTACGATTACCCCCGTAACATCAAGTAATGATGGAAAGGCTAAAATTGCTGAAGAAGCGGCGGATGGATACGAAGATGAAGCGGAAAAAATCAATATTAAATATGAAGATAACTGCATATTCCAAAGAGCAGTTATGAGTATAAGAACCGGAAAAGCCACTGTCAATGAAGCTGCCAAGACGGACATAAAGAAAAAAACATCCTTGCTGCTCTATGGGAATTTTGATGATACAGAAAATTTTACAGCTACAAAGGTAATGATTGTCCAATATGAACATGAATAGGAGGAACAGACATGACATTTTATCAGCTTGCGTTTCGATATTTGAAGCGAAAAAAAGCAAAGACAATCCTGCTGTTTTTTGTGCTGCTCATTGTGAGCAGCATGATATTAAGCACTAACATGATTCTCCGTGCAACGGCCGATTCAAAAGCGGCAATTGGGGAAAAAACAAAAGCAAAAGTTGTCATGGGGATTTGGAAAGAAGAAAACAAGATTACGCCAGACGACGTGGAATGGATAAAGAATTTGGCGGAAGTCTCCGCCGTAAACTGCTTAGCCAAAAACGCTGCATTTCCTATAAACTTTCAATTGATTACTGGCAGCGATTCTACAAAAGAATCCAATCAGCAGGTAGCCCTTCTATCGTATGACAATCTGGAAAATGACAGCGGATTTTCGGAAGGAGTGTACCGTCTTATTTCTGGCAGATATATTTCAGAAGACATAAAAGGAATTGTTATCAACTCTTATCTGGCGGATGCCAACCAATTAAAATTAGGCGACTTGATAGAATTGGGAAGCGCCAATGGAAAGCGGGCTTCCCTAGAGATTGTCGGTATCTTTTTATCTGGAAGTGAAAGCAAACAGCCAGAAGGAATGGACTCTATAAACCGTATTGAAAACCAGATATTCATAGATAATATTTCCTACTCGGATTTATTTGAAATGGACGGTTTTACCAAAGTTGCTGTTTATTGCAAAAATCCAGAGCAGTTAAGTTTATTAGAGGAAGAATTGAACAAATATTTATCCGATAAAGCAGATGCTACGACATCTGATACCTTGTATCAACAAATGGCTCTGCCATTGGAACAGATTACCAGAGTTGCAAAGCTTATGCTTGCCCTGACGCTTCTGGCAGGAACAACCGTCGTATCGTTGCTGCTTTGTATGTGGATGCGGACAAGGCAAAGGGAAGCTGCCATTTTGATCAGTATCGGGAAATCAAAAGCCAGTATTTTTTTACAAGTATTTCTGGAATCATTTCTAGTCTTTGCACTAGCTGTCTTAGGTTCCTGTTGTCTGGGAAATTTTATGGCTGGCACTTTACGAGGTTTCCTTACAGATTCTGAAACAACGGGCATTTCTTTAGACGTCTTATTGCGGTTTAAAGATATAGTCGTTCTGGCAGGTTTGGGAATCCTGCTTGTATTGGCGGCAGTCATAGTTTCCCTGCTTCCAATATTAAGGACAAATCCCAAAGAAACTTTATCAAAAATGGAGGGATAGACAATGAACAGTTTTCAAATGGCGTGGCGTTCGGTCATACGCAAACCAGTCAAAAGCATACTGCTGTTTTTTGTAGTATTGATTATCAGTCTGTTTTTTCTTTCGGGCATGGCTAGCCGAAATGCAAGCATTGCCACCCAGAATAAAACAAAGCAGGCGGTAGGCGCAGGATTTCTTATGGAAGCAAACGAAGAGAACAAGAGGGACAGGGCAGATGAAATCCTTGCCAAAAAAACCGCTGGGGAAGAAGGAAATTTTGATGGCGTAAATGTTGAAAAAATAAAAACAGAGTATGGGACATCATGGAGTGTATCTTATGACAATTCGTTCCAGACGCTTTTAATAGGCGATATGGAAAAGATTGCCGCTGTTTCCGGCATTTCCGAATATAATCTAACAACTGCCGTTACAGCAGTAAATCCCGTGGATTTTTCCAGAATTGAGGATGATGATGTAGACCAGAGTTCCGATTTGCTTTGTGTCAGCCTAATTGGCAATAAGGACATGGCATTGGATGCAAATGTCCTGTCAGGGAATGTAACAATTAAGGACGGACGGATGATAACGGAGGAAGATGTTGACGTATGCGTGATTTCGGAAGAACTTGCCGAAAAAAACAACCTTTCGGTTGGAAACAGGATACAATTCAATGACCGCCGTGATGTAGAAAACTCAACCGTCTTTGCGGCGGAGATTGTTGGTATTTATACAGTTCAGCAGAAAATGACGCCTGTTATGGCTGGAGATACATTCCGTTCAGAAAATATTATATTTACAGACTTAGGGTTTCCAGAAAAAGCCGAAGGAAGCACATCGGGGGCATTGTACGAAAAAGCATACTTCAAAGTGGCAGACGTGAATCAATATGATGAAATAAAAAAAGAGATACAGGAAGTGGATATTGGATGGGAACGCTATGATTTAATTGACAACAATGGAAACATTGATAAGATGTCCAAAAATTTCAATGATTTGGAGCGTGTCAGCGAAATATTAGTCATTGTGGTTGCAGGAGCGAGCCTAATCATCCTATTTTTAGTATTTATTTTTTGGATGAAAGGAAGGGTGCAGGAAATTGGAATTTTATTAGCCCTTGGCACACCGAAGATAAAAATATTTGGGCAGATATTATTAGAAGCGTTCCTAATAGCTACTGCCGCCATATTCCTTTCTTTTATGGCTGCTCCTGCCACTTCTAAAATTACAGCTTCCTATCTTGTGCAGCAGCAGGTACAGCAGGCAGATGAGCAGTCTGTCTTAGAGGAAGGAAAAGTTGCAAAATCTGCGGAGGATTCAGAGGAAACCGTTACGGGCGTTTCAGTCGTTGTTACACCAGAACTCATGCTGTACGATTGGTTCGGCGTGACGTTGTTAGTGGTAATATCGGTTGGGGCTGCCGGCATTCTGATTGCCCGTAAAAATCCAAAAGATATTTTCAGCGAAATTAGTTAGGAGGAAAAAAGATGGTATTAGAAGTCAAAAATGTGAATTATGCTTATAAATCGCAGAAAGGAAAAGAAATTTTAAAAAATGTTTCCATGCAATTTGAAGAAAAGAAATTTTATACGATTGTCGGTGCAAGCGGGGCAGGCAAAACAACGTTTCTGTCCTTGCTTGCAGGACTGGATATGCCTGTGAAAGGAACAATTTTATATGACGGTGAAGATATACAGGAAAAAGGACTTAATTATCACAGAAAGCATCATGTTTCATTGGTTTTTCAAAATTATAACTTAATTGATTATCTGACAACAGAGGAAAATGTACGGCTTGGCGGAGCGAAAAAACCACAGGCTTTATTGGAGAAAGTAAGCATCCCTTATGAGGATTGGAAAAGAAATGTTTTGCAGCTGTCGGGCGGTCAGCAACAACGGGTTGCAATTGCAAGGGCATTGGCAAGTAACGCAAAAGTGCTGCTTGCGGATGAGCCGACAGGTAACCTTGATGAAAACACGGCAGGGGAAATTGTAGAATTGCTGAAAAGAACGGCGCATGAGCTTGGAAAGTGCGTCATTGTAGTAACGCACAGCAAGTATCTTGCAGCACAGGCAGATGAGGTTATCATGATTAAAGATGGCTATTGTCATATCGGGGAAAGGCAGACAACCACTTGATTGAAAGTGCTTAATCGTTCCACATGACAAATATTTAGGGGAGAGCGTGTTTTAATGGACTTGTATTTTTTGAGGATTGCTTGACAAATTTAAATGCTATAGGTACTATTGTAGTGGTAATTAGAAAGCGAAAATTAAGAAAGAGGGGTCATCATGCAACTAGAAAATTCTATACTTGATAAACTGCAACGTCTTGGCCTAAATCAATATGAAGCAAAAGCGTATTCAAGTCTATTAAAGATTGGGACAGCAAATGCATATAAGATTAGCAAGGAATCTGGCATTCCCAGGGCAAGAATATATGACGTTATGGAAACGCTGACAGACCGGGGATTAGCGATGGTGGAAGAAAGCAATGAGAATGCGAAAATTTATACGCCTGTTCCAAGTAAGGTTTTTTTAGAGAAAACAAGGAAGGAATGGGAAAATGATTTTGATGATGTAACCAATGCATTAAGGGAATTAGAAACAGAAGCAAATAAGCAGGAAATTTATGTTTTTACAGTAAAAGGAAAACAAAATATTGTTTCGTATTGTAGGCAGTTACTGAAAGAAGCAAACCAGTATGTCATGGTTTCTATGTGGGATCAAATGTATGAATTGCTTTTACCTGAACTAAAGGAATGTCAAAATCGTGGCTGCAAAATTTTAGGTGTGGGCCATAATATTCGGAACCCTATCGCCGATATGGAAATGCATCATGATGGCAAATATCATGATATGCCTGAAAAGCTTCACTGGTTTATTGTTTCTGCTGATGGGAGCAAATTACTTTATGGATATTCAGCAGAAACGGACAGGGACGCATTTTACACTGAAGATGCAAGCCACATTTATCTTTTGGAAGATTATATATTGCATGATATGGTGGTCAGCCGTTTGGTTTCAGATAAGGAAAATGAGGAAAAGTTAACTTCTATGATGAAGGAAATATTAGAAAATATCAAAGAATAGTTTAAAGTAAGAAGATGTTGAATGGGATTTTGGCATTTTCATAATCTGCTGTCATAAGTAAGAGTGGAAGAAAAAATATGTTGACAATATAAAGCATCTGATTTAGTTCAGGTGCTTTTTTTGTGATAGGAAATTGCGTTACAGTGCTATACGGAAAAAGCATAACAAGGTATTTGGTATAAGTATTTGATGTTCGTCTAAGAGCGTGTTATATTGATCATCGAAGGGAGCGTAATTGAAATGGATCAACAAATATTTTGTTTTTTATCTTCGTTTCTTGCAGCATTTACCGCTTTTGAAATCAGAGGAAACTTAAACGTGTGGCGGGGCATGGGTCTGGTTCTTGGAATACTGGCCGGAACTCTTTGTTGGTGGCTGTTGTTAAGTGGTATGGCGGCTTATTTCCGTCACCGGATCACAGGCGGGATTTATCCGTGGCTGAACCGCATACTGGGATGTTTTATGTTGATTTTTGGAGCCGTGATGCTGATACGGCATTGACCTTTACGGTCCTAAGAAGTGCATTCAAAATTGGAAAGGCAGAGGATAAAAATGAGAGAAACCGTATTAAGGGGATGCGGGCTGCAGAAAAGATATGGAGAAGCAGAGATTATCAAAGAGATTGATATTGAGATATACCGGGGAGATTTTACGGTAGTGATGGGAGCATCCGGTTCTGGGAAATCCACACTCCTGCATCTGCTTAGTGGAATGGATGCTGTAAGCGGTGGGGAGGCACAAAGGGTGGCCGTGGCAAGGGCAGTGATGGCAGAGCCGGAGATTGTCTTTGCTGATGAGCCAACGGGTGCTTTGAACCGGGCGAATACGAAGGTGGTGTTAGAGTTATTTGCCAGAATCCATGCAGAGGGGCAGACAATTCTCATGGTTACCCATGACAGGGAGGCCGCACGGTATGGAAACCGCATTTTATATCTGGAAGATGGGCAGATTTGCGGAGAATTAAGCCTTTCCCATTATCAGGGGAAAGATTCTGGCCGGGAGAAAAAGCTGGAACGGTGGCTGGAGGAAATGGGGTGGTAAGATTTGAAGTTTCGTTTATTGCGCAAAGTTGCCAGTAAAAACCAAAAAGGAACGATGGCGGGTATTTTGATTCTTGTATTTTTGGCGGCTGTCTTTGGATTTTCTTCGTTATATTTATACCAGAGCGGGCAGGAATCTGTGGCAGCGGAAATGGAGAGTCTTGGCTTTGGGGATTTTACGGCATGGGTTAGCGGTCAGCCAGAGGAGCTTGTTTCTGAGAGGGAAAGTGTAGCAGATGTTGGAAAGGCAGTCAGCCAGCCTCTGATTTTTGCAGGCTATGAGATAAAGGGAGAGTATTCAGACGATGAAGGGCAGTTACTTGTCTATGATGGGAATATTCCGTATCGGTTCCGGGACGGTCAGGGAGAACAGGTGACGGTAGAGTCTGTAAAAAAGGGAGAAGTTTATATTTCCCCGGCAATGCGGTCGGCATTTGCGATTGACATTGGTGATACTATCCGGTTTGAGCTGACACGGAAAAACGAGTACAAGGATTTTGTTGTGGCAGGATATTTTGAAGATGCTTTTATGGGCAGTTCCATGATTGATATGAAAAGCTTTCTAATCAGCAGTGGGGACAGAGCAGATATTGAGGAGGCACTTCGGTCTGCCTCTGCCGGGGGTGTGCTGGCAAGAAGCGGCGCCATGATCCATATATACGGGGACAGTTCCAGTGGAAGTTCTGACAGGGAATTGCAAAGAAGTGTTCTGATTGGCATGGCAATGGAAGGGTATTCCCGAATCGGGGATATTACCGGTTATATCTGGTGTTACCATTATATTCTGGAGGATGGTTCCGTGCGGGATACGGTCATGAAGTATCTGCAGGAGCATTACCAGGGAGTGGATGTCCACACAAATAGCTGGTCGGGACTGGATGGCATTGTATCCCTGATGCATCTGCTGATTGTGGTTATTTATGTTCTGGCTGCGGTATTTATACTGATTACAGTTTCCCTTGCCACTGGCAGGCTTCTGAGGTCGGAGGCAGGGAACATGGCAGTATATAAAAGTATGGGAATATCTTCTGGGAGATTGAAACGTTCTTTTGCACTGCGTTTTCTGCTTGTGGTTCTTGCCGGTTCATTGGCAGGTGCTGTAGTGGCAGGGATGGGGGCTGACAGAGTGATTGCTGGTATTTTTAAGAACTTTGGCATTGCAGAATTTTCTTCTCTTGTGTGGACGAATACAGCAGGACAGAAATCATGCTTACAAACGGGGATAAGCTGCCCATTTCCAAATATAAGTATGAGGACTTTGTAAAGGCATATCTGCGTTTTATGCAGTAGGAGGGACAGACATTGAACGAAGCAGGTTTTAATTTGATTATGAATATCATGTCCGGCATTCAAGTGTTTTTGTATGCTGCCTGTATGACGGCTTTTTTCTATCCATTTATGGCAGGGAGAAAAGAACCGGGAAAAAGCAGGATTAAAAAGGTTCTTATGGTTTTTGCAGTTTATATGGTTATGTATTTTATTGGCATGACAACGTCTGTTTATGGATGGCTGTGTATGATGATTTTAATTGTCCTCTTGGCGGCAGCTTCAAAGTTTTTGGATATGGAGAGGGAATTTACGGTTCTTTTGGGTGCGCTTTTCTTTTGTGTCAGAAAATTAAGTGCGCTGATTATGAGAAGCGTAAGTTTTGTTGTAGGCAAACGCCTTGAACAAAAAGCGGAAACCTTGGAAATGACTAAAAGCATTTTCAGCCGTGCAGCATCAAACTATGCTTTTGTTGCGGTGTTACAAATGCTCCTGCTCTCGGTTATGTTGTGCGTCATGGGGCGGTTGTTGAAGAAAAAAATAAGAAAGCTGCATATGAAAGAATTGTGTTACCTGCTTTTGACCCCGGTAACAGGGATTTTGTTTGTAAATATTATTTTTAATATTCTGCTGATTGTGAATGAAAACACGATTATACAACTTTATGAACAGTTCCCGGTATTTCTTGGGATTATGCCGGTGGTTGCCGCCCTGTTCTATGCAGGGATTTTGATTACAATACTGTCCTATCAGAAAATGATAGGCTTGCAGGAGGAAAAGGAAAAATATTTCGTGGAACAGCAGCAGGTTCACGCAATACAGGAACGAATGGAGGAAGTGGAGCAGTTTTATCATGGCATACGCCAGATGAAGCATGAAATGAAGAACCATATGACGAATATCAAAGGGCTTGTCAGAAATGGCAGCTATGGGGATATAGAGCAGTATATAGACCATATGGACGAAAGCATGAATGTATTTGAGCTTACCATTAAAACGGGAAATACTGTTACGGACGTGATTGTGAATGACAAGCAGAAAGCCGCAGAGAAACAGGGAATACAGTTCCAGTCGGAATTTTCCTATCCAAAATCAGACGGCTATAATGCGTATGACATAGGGGTTATTATTAACAATCTTCTGCAAAATGCCCTTGAAGCCTGTGAAAAAATGGCAGAGGGGAAAAGATACATTTATCTTTCCGGCAGGCAGAAGAAAAAGTTTTATGTGATAATTGTAAAAAATTCATTTGAGGGGGAGGTGACATTTGATACAAAAACCAATTTTCCACTTTCCACTAAGGAAAAAGATATATCTCTACATGGTATTGGTTTATCCAATGTAAAACGTGAAGTAGATAAATATATGGGAGATGTGGATATTAGGGCAAGGAAAAACGAATTTAGCGTAGCTGTGTTGTTACAGGGAAGGAGAAAAGTTTGAAAGTTCCTTTCAAACTACTTAGTTAATGCTTTCTCAATTTTGAGAGGGCATTCAAAATTGAGAAAGACGAGGTATAGAAATGAGTGTTTTAGGAGTAAATGATGTTTTAGGCGCATACCAATATGCAAACAGGACACAAAAGACAACCGTAAGCGGAACAAGTTTTACGGAGCAGTTGCAGAAAACAGGGGAAACAGTAGACACATCAAAAGCAGCCCATTATGAAAAGATAATAGATGATTTTTTTGCTTCACAACCAATGGTAAAAGCTCAAATGGCAGCCGGAGGATTTGAAATACAGTCTTATGGCGTAGTAATTCACCCGGATGGTACTGCAAATTACTACGTTTGCGGTGATGTATCTCCCGAAAAGAAAGCAAAGATTGAAGTCCAGATGAAAGCAGAGGGCGAAGAAAAGGCAAAAAGAAAAAGACGGTATCAAGAACTAAGCAAGGAAGCAGCAGAAAAGCGAAAACTGGAAATGGAATTAGCATATAAACGCCAAAACATGACAGAGCTACTTGTTAAACAAGCAGTTGATACAAGCAGGGTTACATATACGACTGCGCCGGAAGTTATGACTTCTGTGGTTGCGGCTTATGAAAATAATATCATGGGAGCAACAGGCATTTTGCAGTAAAACAAAATATGCCCGGACTTATTATAAGGGGGGGGCAAAGGCGGTTCTGAACGACAGATGAACCGCAGAAAAAATATTGATAACAATGGAGGATTTGAAAAATGAGTGTTAGCGGAATTGGACATAATTATTATCAAAACAATGTAGCAACAAATAAACACAACAAGAGCAGGGGCGGACAATTTTACCCACAAAAACAGGCAGCAGAGGTGTCTGCACCCGAAGATACAAGGCGGAATGCCAATGTGCAGGATATTTATAAGGCACTTAAATCAACAAATCCATTATTGGAGCAGGAGGATAATGATGTATTGGATGAAGAATTGAAGCAGGAAGATAAACAAGAATCTGAATCAAAGACAGAAATTATTGTTAAGCCAGACGGTTCAAGAGTGCTTGTAATGACAATGAGTATCGGAGGAATGGAAACAACCATGAGCTTAGAAATTTCTAAGCCGACAGAAGCACCCACTGAAAATGCAAAGCAGGATACCGATAATATGCCTACGGCTGAAAATGATACTGTATCAAATGAAATGTTGAATATTTCAAGTGAAGCATAGAAAATGTGCATAATTTTAAGGGGATTGGTATGTCTGCATGATGAAATAAACTGCCCGGACTTATCATAAGGGGGCAAAGGCGGTTCTGAATGACAGAAGAACCGCCTTTAAAAATATTGACAACACTGGAGGATTTGAAAAATGAGTGTTAGCGGAATTGGAACAGCAGGCTACCCGGTGGCGGGATATGAAACAAGAAAGACAGAAAGAAATGTGGAAGGCGGGAACTTTGCAAAACAAGCGGCAAAAGCAACACATACGCCTGGCGGCACATTTGAGTTATAGTAAACGCATTTAGCTTTTGCGCTATCCAATACTTTTTATATTTATGCAAAACAAGAAAAGCCGCATAAGTTACGCAACTGTTTATTTGGGTTAAAAAATCCAGAAAAATATCTATCCAATGTATTTGTTAATTTTTCTAACGAAGAGAAATAGCGGTTGTGTGTTTTCTCTCTTCGTGTTATTCTCCAGACCTGTTCAATCGGATTTAAATCTGGAGAATACGGCGGCAGTGATATGTATTCATGAGGTAAGCACAGTCTGTCATCAACTTCTGCAGAACCATACTCCCTCCAGAACCGTACTTACACCTCTCGATGTATACGGCTCGCCATAAGTTCAACTTATCGTTCTTCATCACAGGAATGAATTTGTTTGTGGCATTCTGGGCATACTGCAAGTGTTTTTCTCCTACGCTTTAACATATGATACAAAATTATGTCAAATGGTTTTGCAACCAATACGGAGGAATGAATGATGAAAAAAACATTGATTAACTGGTTAGGACTTTTGGGCGTAATTTCATTATTATCCTATACCGCAGCGGTAATTTTTGCCCCAACGGCATATCCCGGTTATAACTGGATGGCACAGGCAGTTAGTGATTTAAGTGCTAACAATGCACCGTCCAAAACATTATGGGAACAATTAGCGTCTTTGTACGGTGTATGCGGGATTGTTTCAATAATGGCGGTTTGTGTTTTCATTCAAGGAAAACTGAATAAAACAATCCGTATTGGCATTTATCTTTTTGCCGTAATGAATTGGGTATCAAATGTAGGTTATACAATGTTTCCATTATCAGACAGCGGCAATGCAGGAGCTTTTCAAGATATTATGCACATTTATGTGATAACAGTGCTTGTCGTGCTGCTTTCTATTGTTTCACTTGTTGTAATTATGGTTGGCGGGTATCGGGACAAGAAATATCGTTCTATGGCACTATGGGCAACAATGGCACTGCTACTTATGTTTGCGGGCGCAATCGGAACAAATATAGTTCGAGGGATTTTTTTGGTATTCCAGAGCGTTTTAGTGTGTTTGCTGCTACGGGATTTAATACTGTATTGGGAATTTACTTATTTCATGGTTTTGGGGGAATTAGTGAGAATGAACAAGGTTGAATGGATACGCTGCCCTGTCTGTAGGAATAAGACAAGATTGCAGATACGGGCAGATACGGAGTTAAAAAACTTTCCCCTCTATTGCCCGAAATGCAGACGGTTATCATAGTAAAACGATTGCATATTCGATTTGGCATATTTTCCGTATTGAAGATATAGTTGCACACACATTGATAAGCGAAAATGAGCAAGTGTTTTTTGCGGGCAATTATCAAGAACGTATCAATTCGTCTATAATTACAACAGGAAATGAACTTGTAAAAAAGCAGATTGCAGATTTTTCAAAGCGACTTAACTTGAAAGAACTTTATTCCTATATTGTTGAGGTAAAGGATAGCACCGAGAAGATAATCAATAGCTTATCCTATGATGAATTGAAAAAGAAAATATCGGAAGAAAGAAAAGAACATTTAAAATTATTAAACGTTGTAAGTAATGATGAAAATGCAATTTGGCTTATTGATTATTGGTGCGGTAAAGATATTCGAGGGTTAATACAAATGCCTTTTTCAAGACATTGGATTATGCACATAGAAGCAAGTTTGCGTATAAAAAGCAAGATACATTCATAAGAGCAAATTCAAATTTTTAGAACTGGGAAAATCGGTGTTTAGTGGAGGAATAGTCATGAGCAGAAATAAAAATAGTAGTAAAAAAACTATGGAAGTGAAGGTATGTTATATGGAGTTGCATTTCCACAATAATTCCCGTTTATCGGGTAACAACACATAATCAAAGAGCCAGACGCATAAGACGCAGAGCCGACAGACTTGTGAAAAATCACAGCTTGTCGGCTCTCTTTATTTCCTCTTTGTAGGTGTTGATTTGCATTTCTTATAGCGTTAAGATTTTATGTAGAAAGTCGCCAACAGAAAATGCCGTTGACTTTACCCTTACGGCAAAGTGTATACTTCAAGAAAGAAAAGGTGGTGATTATCAATGTTATCTATTGGTGAATTTTCAAATATATGCAAGGTATCAACAAAGACGCTTCGCTATTACGCTAAAATAGGTTTACTTGAACCGAGCGAAGTCAACCCTGAAAATGGCTATCGCTATTATGCTATTGAACAGCTTGAAAAAATGTTGTTTATCAATCGGTTAAAGGCGTATTCTTTTTCATTAGATGAAATAAAGGCAATTTTGCAGTCGGAAGAAGTACAAGATGATAATTTATATCTTGCTTTTATTCACAAGAAAAAGGAAATAGAAAAACAGGTACATAGTTACAGGAAACTTTTAACACAATTAGAGGACGACATATCGGCTATTGAACGGGGCAAATCCATTATGTCATATATGGACGAAATAGATGTTCGGCTTGTAGATGTACCGAAAATGTATCTCTTGTCTATTAGAAAAATGGTGCAAGTGGAAGATTATCCTACCGAATATATCAAGTGTTATGGAAAGTTATTCAAAAAAATTGCAGTCGATAAGCTGACAATGAGTGGTTCACCAATGATACTGTTCCATAGTGCGGAATATTCCCCCGCTGGCTTAGATACAGAGTTTGCTATCCCCGTCCAAGAATATGTCACAGGCACAAGAGATTTTTGCCCCGGATTATGCTTAAAAACTGTTGTACGAGGAGCATACACCGAACTTTCTGTGGTGTATGCCAAACAGATAAAATGGGCAGAAACGGGGAGAAAAAACAATTCAGAAAGTCACATTGAAAAATCTTTTGACAATGACCGCACCCTATAAGTACAAATCAGAGCCTTGGTCAAAAATATGCGTACAGGAAGATTGGAGCATTGCCGCTTTAGATTTTTTAGGTGGCAGGCGTGGTATAACGGGAGAATTTCAATACTCTACCTTGGGTATTCATATTCTCACAGGTATCATTGCAACAGCAAGCAAAATGACTACGGTGGATTTTGCAAATAAGTATCTATTTGAGCCGTTGACGATTGCACCACGAAATATATATGTGGCACCCGACGCCGAAGCACACAAGGCTTTCACAGTAGGAAAAATACCTAAAGGGAAAATTTGGTTTTCAGACGATAAGGGAGTTGGGGCTGCCGGATATGGTCTTTGTCTGTCTGCTGATGAAATGTCAAAGATAGGATTACTCTGTTTGAAAAAGGGGGTTTTTAATAACAAGCGCATTGTTTCTGAAAAATGGCTTGAAGAAAGCACCATAGTTAGACTGCATTGTGGCAGAAAATTTCGTGATATGAAGTATGGTTATTTGTGGTGGATTATTGACGAAAATGCGGGAAGTTATGCGGCTATCGGCAATAGCGGAAACGTTATTTATATCAATCCTCAAAAAGAATTGGTAATAGCGGTTTCCGGCTATTTCAAACCAACAGTGTTTGACCGAATTGATTTTATCAAAGGACAGATAGAGGAAAAATTGAAATTTTGAAAAGTTAGAAAAGCAAAATAGAACAAACCCTCTGCTTGCGTGACGGGTAGTGTTCGTAATTTTGTGTCTTTACCCCCAAACCTTATTCTGGAGGCCGGGTGTGGGCAGAGCCAACGAAGCCTTGTAAATACTGGATTCTTATATCTTTTGAGTGGGTAGAAATCCCTCCATTAGAAAAACCGAAGACACAAAATTATTTACACCCTCGCATGACGTGCCAACTATGCGGCGTATTTTTCCCTCTATTACTTACCTTTTTGTATATTCATTGTATCTTTCCTTCTGTTCTGGTTCTAATAAAACAGACGTTATTGGGTTTTTACATAAAGAAAGATGCTTTGTCTGTTCGATAGCAATCCACAAACATACACCATACTTATCAATGACAGTGGCGCAGCATTTACTTCATGGCAACTCATGGATTGCTTCGATAACAACTCCACCATCACAGGATTGATTGTCATAAACATTTTACCTCTAACAGTTTCACAACATCTTCATAATGTTCCTGGCAGGTAACCCGATAATGTATCCAGCCGCCATCGCCACAAGGATATTTATTATCAATGTGTTCTTGGGTGTATTTTTTCAGCTCCCCATAAACCGCTGCATACTGTGCATCTGTTAATCTCATCATAACTGTAAATGCACCATCTTCAGCAAAGATATTACACATAAGCTTTTTCTTTTTATAATGTCCGATTCCCCAACCGTACTTATTGCCATAAGGGAAAATCACTTTCTGATCTGTATAAAACATAGTAGTTAGCCAATCATTTATCATAGAAAAGCGTTCTGCATTTTCCGAACAATATGTTGTCATTTCCTCTACGGTTGGAATAAGCTGCTTATTCAGCATTCTCTCATACATAGCCGCCCTCCAATCCCAATTTACTCATTTTTATCTCACCGCAAAACTGGGATTTATTTTGCTTTTATCGGGATATAATAGTCCATCTGTTCATACCCCATTATTTTTTTTGCAAGTGGTGACGTAATTATATTTCCTAATTCTGAACGTGATGTGTCACGTTTAAATCCATTTTCGCTTAGAAACTGGTCAATCTCTGTGTCCATAAGCCCTTTATCTGTTTTCTGGTCTATGTCCGTTGCTACAGCATAAAGACCGCCTTTGAGGTCTATTATTTCAAATTCGTTTGGAACATTCATCCCATATTGATTACACCAACTGCATAACCTCGGCTTCAAGTTCTTTCGCATCTTCTAATGTTAATTTTGGAAAAAAACTTGGTATTTCTTCTACTGTGATTCTTCCGTTTTTTAACATTATCCTTGCATTTTCTCTTGCTTCACTATTTTTAATATCTTCTGCATATGCTTCCAAAACCTGCTCATCATCAAACAATGTCATCATAATGTCCACAACCTCCTGTTCTTTACTTTCGAGATATTCTTTTAACACGTTTCGATTTTTGCAAATACGGATTGTTTCTGTTACCGCGTTCTTTGTTTGCCCATATTTATTTCTCTGCTCATTATACACTTTGCAGAAAATAATATACTGTCCGATTATGTTGTCCTCGTCCTCTTGATAAAGTACCTTGATTTCTGCGTCTACCAGTATGTGCTTGATAGTCACATCTTTTATATCGTCTTCTGTTACATTACTGTCCTCTGGGTGAAGTGCCTTATACAGTCGAAGCAGATACTTTTTGTCTTGAAATAAATTTGTGAACACGCTGTCTTTTATTTTATGCTTTGGCGTGTTTTGTGCCATTTTACCACCTCGCTATTGCAATTCAGCAGAAGATACAATACAGCTTGCTCCTACCGTATCCCTATTATACAAAAAAAACGCCTGTCTTTACAATAAAATTCACATTAAATTTCTTCCT
>CANSYK010000011.1 GCA_947651225.1 uncultured bacterium
AATGTAGAGTAAAATCTTGTTATTTTTGTCTGATTTTTGAAGGTAATAGCATAGGTATTGGGTCATTGGAAAGAAATTTCTTTGGAACTGTTAAGAATTTATGAATCCTTCTGTACTTTTGTTAAGAGAATGTCTGGTTATGCCGAAATATAGTAATAGTAACAAATAAAGTGCGGCAGGGGGTAATTATGAATATACATGATATTTCGATATATGGCAATTCAATGGCACAAAGGGGAAACCAGGGTTCCAGCGTGTCTTTTTTAGAAATTGGTAAGAAAGGTGATATTGTTCAGGGAAAAGTGACTAAGGTTGGAGAACAGGTTTCCCTGAATTTTAATGGAATCGAAGTAGCTGTTCCGAATGGAGCGGTCAGAGGAGCAAAAGAAGGCGATGTCAGAAACTTTCAGATTACCGATATTTCTTCAGAAAGTATTGTATTAAAGGAAGTTGGACAAAGTGAAAGTGCAGAAGTGGTCAGAAAGACGGTAAATACCAGTGTTGCACCATCGAATTATTCTTTTGCGGAATGTCTGGAAGCAAGTGCAGAGGTAGCACAGGCGAAAGCGACAGCAAGTGAAAGTTTGTCCGTTTTAAATGGAGAGGACTATGAAAAGATAGAACAGGAAGAAGGTTCTCTTACGGAAAAGACAAAAGAATGTGTAGAGCGTGCTGTGGAACGGAGAAAAGAGAAAAAAGAGTGGTATGCGGCACGTCAGGAGGAAGCACAAGAGCTTCGGAAGGAACAACAGGAAGGTATAGAAAAACAGCAGGCGGCTGGGTTCTTATCCCAGAAAAGTGAAGCTCAGATTCGTGAGATGTTGGAAGAAGCTGGAATTCCTGTTACATCTGATAATTTTGACAAAGTGGCAGCAGCACTTGGAATGAGTGAGGCGGCACTTGATATTACGGATCAGACAAAGGCGTATTTGATTGGACAGGATTTGGAGCCGACAATTGAAAATCTTTATCAGGGAAGATATTCTGCTTTAAAAGTATCAGATGGCAGCAAAGAGGATTATGAGAATTACAGACAGCAGATTGAAAAGATTTTAGAAGAGTGCAACAGAACAGATGAAGCGGGAAGGAAAGATGCGCAATGGCTGTTTGAGAATGAACTTCCGATAAATGTAGAAACATTGGAAAAGTTGGATATACTGAACCAGATTGCAGAAAAAATGACACCGGATAAAGTGTTAGAGCAGATTGTATTTGCGATATTAGGCGGGGCTTCACCAAAGGATGCTGTTTTAGATGACAGAGAGTTTGTAATTGCGCGTGACGTGATTCAAGAGTTCCAGAAGATTGGTGACGATACCGTTTCCCATGTTGCAAAGCAGATGGAACAGCAACAGGGAAACAGCCAGACAACAGGCGGCAATCAGCAGGAAGTGGTAATAAATCTTGCCTATTTACAGAGTGTGCGGGAACAGGTTGAGAAGTCGGCAGCAAAAGAGGCTGTAGAGATTCCAATGGTCTATCAGGAATCTATGACGCCAGAAGAAATAAGTCAGGTGACATTAAAACGGCAGTTAGAGGAAATTCGTCAGAAAATGACACTTCAATCTGCAGTTGCAATGGAGAAAAAAGGAATTCACATTGAGACAGAGCCGTTGGAGAATATTATTCGTTCTCTTCGCGAGATGGAAAATACCTATTACAGCAGCCTGGTTGGACAGGGAGAGGAAGTAGCGAAGACAGAGCAGTTGGATCTGTTACAGGAATCTATAGAAAAAACGGCGGATATTGCTCATTCCCATGCGGCGCTTCTTGGTACAGGGGTAAGAAGGCAGGCGCTTCTTACGGTAAATGAGCTTCATGCGGCAATGCGGAGCCATACGGCAAACCGCAATGACTGGAATGGTGTGTTTGAGAAAGTTAGCACACAAGTAAGAACGGATTTGGGGGATTCTATTCAGAAAGCATTTGAAGGGATTCCAGCTATATTGGAAGAAAATGGTTTGGAGGATACGCAGGCAAATGAGAGGGCTGTCCGTATTCTTGGATATAATAGGATAGAGATTACAAAAGAAAATATTGAGCAGGTAAAGATATTTGATGAAAAAGTAAATCGTGTGATTGACAATATGAAGCCTGCAGTGGTTTTGGAACTGATTCGCAGAGGGGAGAACCCGCTGAATCTCCCATTGGATGAATTGAATCAGAAGCTTGAAAATATCAGGCAGGAAAAAGACATTTCTTCGGAAGAACGTTACAGCCGTTTTTTATGGCAGATGGAAAAGAGCGGTGACATTGATGAAAACGAGAGAAAAGGTTATATTGGTGTTTACCGCCTGTTAAATCAGCTGCAAAAGACAGATGGAGCGGTGATTGGGGCGGTTTTGGAAACCGGGCAGGAAATGACACTTGGAAATCTTTTGACACAGGCACGTACCCGTAAAAAAGCAGGCATGGATTCTGTTATTGATGATACGAAAGGGATGAATGAAGGAAGCCAGGTCAAAAATTCCATTACCGACCAGATTAATGATGGGTTTTCCGGTTATTATGCACATAAGGTACAAGAGGCATTGTCCGAGGTTACGCCTTCTGCTTTGAAAGAAATAACAGATGGCGATATGGAACAGCTTTTACATACTTCCTTAGAAAAGTTCTGTGAGGATCTCAAGAAGGCATCTGGTAATGCAGAACTGAAAAAAGAGTACTTTGAAGAAATGGCGAAGGAGCTTCGGGAAACGCTTGGAAACAGCGAGGAAGCAGAGGAATATCTGTCAAAATTGCAGATTCCGCAGACGGTGGAAAATCTGTTAGCGGCAACAGAGGTGCTTCAGGAAAATTATATTCCATATAAAGAGTGTTTTGAGCGCAGGAAGGTTTTACCAGAAAAACAGCAAAAAGAGTTTGAAGAAATCATGGATTCCATGGAAGAGTCTGTCGGTGAAATGGAAGAGTTGACCGCTCAGTGTGAAAAAGCAGAAAAAATTATGGGCGAAATTCTTACGAAATCGTATGAAAATGCCGATATTAATTTAGAGGATTTAGGCAAGCTCCGTAAGTTGGGACAGGGAATTCATCTACAGGGAGCGCTTTGGCGCTCACAGAGCTATGATATTCCGATTCAGACTGGTGATACGGTGACATCTTTAAATCTTACATTAATTCATGGTTCTGAAGAGTCAGGGAAGATTCAAGTCAGCATGGAGGATGAAAGGTTCGGCAGTATTTCTATGGACTTTAAGGTGACAGGCAGCCGGATTAAAGGGTTGGTACTATGTGACCAGAGGCAGGGATTTGAAGCCTTGCAGGGGCAGAAGGATACCCTGGAAGCATCATTGGAAAATGCTGGATATCAGATAAAAAATATTTCTTATGGAATGGATTTCAAAGAAAGAAATGAGCTGTTAAATGAGAAAGTGCAGAATCAAGAGGCAGATACCGCACAGCTGTATCAGGTTGCAAAGGTTCTGGTGCGTTCTGTGGCAGCAGTTGTAAAGGCAGGAGAATAAGGAACAAAAAAAGTGGAGGTTTTTATATGAGAATTAACCATAATGTTACAGCACAACTTGCGAATATTAATTTAAAGAAGACTAATAAAAGGCTTACTTCTTCTTTGGAAAGTTTAAGTTCTGGTTATAAAATTAACAGTGCGGCAGACGATTCTGCGGGACTTGCGATTTCTAATAAGATGCGCACGCAGATTCGTGCACTGGAACAGTCATCCCGCAATGCAGAGGATGGGACATCTATTATTCAGACAGCAGAAGGTGCTCTGTCTGAGGTTACAGCAATATTGCAGCGTGTACGTGAATTGAGTGTACAGTCAGCAAATGATACCAACACCTTGGATGACCGTGAGGCGATGCAGGTTGAGCTTGATAAGATGTTAAAAGAGCTTGACCGTATTGGCAGCCAGACGGAGTTTAATGGAAATGGTCTTTTGGATGGTTCCTTTAGCCGGGTGGTAACATACAGTAAAATAGGGTTGGATACATTGTATGTTTCGGATGCTGTACCAGCTGGGGAGTATACAGTGACTATAAATCAAAAAGCAACACCGGCAGTGATTTCTAATATTGCGTATCCTACCAGTGGCACCATTCAGATTAATAATGTAAGTATTGAACTTGGTGATAATCCAGAGGCAGCCATTCAGAAGGCATGTGACAGGATGGAGATTGATGTTAAGTTTAATACTACTAATGGAACAATGGATTTGACAACACGTGCTACAGGGTCTGCGCAAAGACTTACTACTGGTGGGAAACTTCCTAAACAAAGTGCAAATGGTCAGGATGCTGACATTACATTGGGAAATGGTACTACCAGTTGGGAGCCTGCATACTCATCAGATGGAAAAAATATTACGATCAAAGCAGGTGATGGATTTGAGATGCGGATTGCTATAGAAGATACAGCAAGTAATGCTGCAGCAGACAATCCAGTGACAGTAAAAGTTTATGATGATGGTCCTATGATACTTCAGATTGGTGCAAATGAACATCAGAATGTTGGCGTTACATTTCCGGAGATATCCTGTCAGACTTTGGGACTGAAAGATGAGAAAGGAATCAGCCTTGTAAATATCTGCTCACAGGGGGCAGCTACAAGTGCAATTCAGAGATTTGATGATGCAATCCGTACGGTTTCCGAGGCGAGATCTGATATTGGTGCTCATCAGAACCGTTTGGATAGCACAATTGAAAGTTTGGATACTACCAGTGAGAATTTGACAGGAGCACTGTCTCGTATTATGGATACCGATATGGCGGCTGCTATGACAAACTATACACAGGAAAGCGTACTGGTGCAGGCTTCCACTGCTATTTTGTCACAGGCGAATAACAGACCGCAGCAGATTTTAAGTCTTTTACAGAGTTAATATTTGAAAGTTCGATAAGAGCAGCAAGGGATCAACAAGAATGTTATGATGATTTCAATTTTGGACGAATGCAGCAGATAGGGAAAATAAACCTGACGGCTTACAAGTTGTTGTAGGCTGTCGGGTTTCTTTCGTATTATAATATAGAAAGCAGAGATGGGGAAAATATAATGAATCAGGAGCAGAAAAGAGAATATACAGCACGTGTTGCGCAGGCCAATCGCAGTGAGCTGGTTGTGATTATTTATGAACTTTTTTTATTAGCGATGGATGAGGCGGATGCGGCGTTTAAGAAAGGGGAGCTTTCTGAGGGAGTACGCCATGTTAAGCGTGCGGAGGGGTTTGTACAGGAGTTAATGGGAAGCTTAGATTGCAGATATGCGATTGCGGAGGAATTGATGCGGCTTTACCGTTATGTCTATGAGCAGTTGATTTTTTCAGTGCTTCGTCAGAAAATGGTGAATGGAGAAACCGTCCGTGAGGTTATGGGAAAATTAAAGGAAGCGTTCCAGGAGGTGGCAAAGCAAGATTATTCCGCACCAGTTATGAAAAATACACAACAGGTTTATGCCGGACTTACCTATGGAAAAGGTTCCCTAAATGAGGTATTATTAACAGGGAATGATTCCAATAGGGGTTATCGGGTTTAATATTTAAAGAAACGAGGTAGAATTATGAAAAGAAGAGCAGCAGGCATTTTATTGCCAATTAGCAGCCTGCCATCAAAGTATGGTATTGGAACTTTGGGAAGGGAGGCCTTTCATTTTGTTGACCAATTGGTAAAAGCAGGACAGAAGTATTGGCAGGTACTTCCAGTAGGGCCTACAAGTTTTGGGGATAGCCCATATCAGTCATTTTCTGCATTTGCGGGAAACCCATATTTCATTGATTTGGAGATATTGATTGATAAAGGCCTTATTACGAAAGAAGATGTCGAAGCTTATGACTGGGGGGATAATCCGGCTGATGTTGATTATGAAAAAATATACAACAGCCGTTTTAAGATTTTGCACAAGGCATATCGTGCCAGCCATTTTAAAAAGGAGAAGGATTACCAGAAATTCGTTAAAAGGAATAAGTACTGGTTAGATGATTACAGCTTTTATATGGCATTAAAATTTTACTTTGGAGGAAAAGAATGGCTTGCGTGGGAAAAGGAGATTCGTATGCGCAAGAAGGAGGCAGTGGAGAAGTATGAAAAATTGCTTCAAAAGGAAATAGATTTCTGGCATTTCTGTCAGTATGAATTTTTCTGCCAATGGAAAACATTGAAAAAATATGCCAATAAGCATGGTGTAAAAATCATTGGGGATATTCCTTTATATGTAGCGTTGGATAGTGCAGATGTCTGGACGCATGGAAGGTTGTTTGAACTGGATGAGAGGAAAAATCCAATTAATGTAGCAGGAGTGCCGCCAGACTGTTTTAGTGAAGATGGGCAGCTTTGGGGAAATCCACTTTATGACTGGAAGAGAATGAAAAAGGATAACTTTAAATGGTGGGAAATGCGTATGCGTTCTAATGCCGCTTTATATGATGTGATTCGTATTGACCATTTTATTGGTATTGTGAATTTCTGGTCTGTTCCCGCAGGAAGCAAAACGGCTGTAAAGGGCAAGTGGCGGAAAGGCCCAGGTAAAAAGCTGACTGATGTGATTAAGAAGGCAACGAAGGGTTCTGATATTATTGCGGAAGATTTGGGGATTGTTGGTGATAATGTACGTGCTCTGATTCAAAAGACCGAATGGCCGGGTATGAAGATTTTGCAGTTTGCGTATGATGCGGACAGTAAGAGTGAATATCTGCCGCATAACTTTAAATCAACCAATTGTATTGCTTATGGCGGAACACATGATAATGAAACGATTGTGGGATATTATAAGAATAAAAAAGATAAAGATATGGATTATGTTTACCAGGCATTAAATGTTACTTCAAGAAAGGAAATCCCACAGGCTATTTTGCGTGCTGCTTATGGCAGCATTGCTGACACGGCGATTTTCCAGATGCAGGATATTCTGGAGTTAGATAATTCAGCAAGAATGAATCTTCCATCTACGGTTGGGACAAACTGGCGGTGGAGAATGCTGCCAAAACAGTTTACCAAAGAACATGTTAAGATGTTGCAGGAGCTTTGCAAGACCTACAACAGATAGTCATATCAGGTAAATTATAAATGAAAAAAGGACACTGCTTTTTCGTGTCCTTTTTTCATTCGTTTGGTTAAGAAATCTGTTTTTTTGCAACTTGTTCATTTCAGTTATTTACAGTTTCTTAGAGATTACTAAAGATTTCAGTTTCTTTTTTCAGAAGGCTTGCAATTTCAAATGAAAGTGTTTTCTTTCATTTGAAATACAAACACAAAGGAGAATATGTGTCTGCATTTTACCCTTTCTTCAATTTTTGTTTCCCAAAATAGTTTTTTTGCTTTTCTATTTTGGTAATAATATAATACTATAGAAATAAAATATTTTCAAGATTTAGTAAAAATATACAATCCTACACACTTTAGAATAGTAACGATTGTGTAATTGCCTGTAACAAATCTTGACAAAGGATTGCGCTTGTACTAACATTAAGCTGTATCATGGCGGTAATGGCTTTGCCCATCTGATACAAAAGGTAAAGATGCAATAATCTATGGAGGTAAAAAGTTTGAAAGTTCCTTTCAAACTTCTTATGAATGCTTTCTCAATTTTGAGAAAGCATTCAAAATTAAGAAAGGCAGGGTATATAAATGAAAGTAACATTAAAGGACGGTTCATTTAAGGAATATGAACAGCCTATGGCAGCAATTGACATTGCAAAAGATATCAGTGAAGGGCTTGCAAGAGTTGCCTGTGTGGCACAGGTGAACGGACAGACCGTTGATTTGCGTACAATAATTGACAGTGATTGTGAATTAAATATCCTTACTTTTGACTCGGAGGAGGGAAAGAAGGCTTATCGTCATACTTGTGCACATGTTCTGGCGCAGGCGGTGAAAAATTTGTATCCAGATGCAAAGCTGACAATAGGGCCTGCCATTGACAATGGATATTACTATGATTTTGATATGCCAAGTCTTGACAGGGCAGCACTGGATGCCATTGAAAAAGAGATGAAGGCGATTATTAAAAAAGGAGAAACTTTAGAGCGCTATACGTTGTCAAAAGAAGAGGCTGTTAAGCTGATGACAGAGCGGGACGAGCCATATAAAGTAGAAATGATTGAAGAACATCCAGATGAAGATGTGCTGACTTTTTACCAGCAGGGAGATTTTATTGAGTTTTGTGCCGGACCTCATTTGATGTCTACCAAGGCGATCAAGGCATTTAAGCTTACTTCATCTTCTGGTGCTTACTGGCGGGGAGATGAAAAGAATAAAATGCTGACACGGATCTATGGTACCGCCTTTCATAAGAAAGCGGATTTAGAGGAATATTTGGAATATCTTGCGGAGATTAAAAATCGTGATCACAACAAGCTGGGGCGTGAAATGGAATTGTTTACAACAGTTGATGTGGTTGGGCAGGGACTTCCTCTTATGATGCCAAAAGGGGTAAAAATGATTCAAAAGCTTCAGCGTTGGATTGAAGATTTAGAAGATAATGAGTGGGGTTATGTCCGCACGAAAACACCTTTGATGGCAAAGTCTGATTTATATAAGATTTCGGATCATTGGGGACATTATAAAGAAGGAATGTTTATCCTTGGGGAAGACGATGAGGATGAGGAAGGAAACAGTGTTTCAGGAAATGAGATTTTTGCGCTTCGTCCGATGACTTGCCCATTTCAGTATTATGTATATAAGGCATCGCAGAAAAGCTACCGTGACCTTCCATATCGTATGGGGGAAACTTCCACATTATTCCGAAATGAGGAATCTGGTGAAATGCATGGATTGACTCGTGTCCGTCAATTTACGATTTCAGAGGGACATCTGATTTGTACGCCAGAGCAGATTAAAGATGAATTTAAGTCTAGCGTTGCTCTTGCTAAATATTGCCTGACAACACTTGGACTGGAAGAAGATGTTACTTACCGTATGTCAAAGTGGGATCCGGAGAACACGGAAAAATATATTGGAACAGCTGCAGAATGGGACGTCGTTCAGGATGCCATGAGAGAGATTTTAGATGAGATTGGCATTGACTATACAGAGGAAGCAGGGGAGGCGGCGTTTTATGGACCGAAGTTAGACATTCAGGCAAAGAATGTATATGGAAAAGAAGATACGATGATTACGATTCAGCTTGATATGTTTTTAGCAGAGCGTTTTGATATGTATTATATTGACCAGAATGGTGATAAAAAGAGGCCATATATTATTCATAGGACATCAATTGGATGTTATGAGCGTACACTTGCCTGGCTGATTGAAAAATATGCCGGAAAATTCCCAACATGGCTTTGTCCAGAGCAGGTGCGGGTTCTTCCGATTTCAGAAAAATATGGAGATTATGCAAAGAAAGTTCTTGCGGAATTAAAGAAAAACGGCATTGATGCAACGGTGGATAACCGTTCAGAAAAAATTGGTTATAAAATCCGTGAAGCAAGGCTGGATAAACTTCCTTATATGCTTGTAGTAGGTGCAAAAGAAGAAGAGGAAGGAAAAGTTTCTGTGCGGAGCCGATTTGCAGGAGATGAAGGGCTAAAGGAGCTTTCTGTATTTATTAATGAAATCTGTGAGGAAATTCGTACCAAAAGAATTCGTCCGGTTGAGGTTGAGGAGCAGAAGTAGTTTTTTATTATTTATTTACAGGTCCTTAGGAACTGTAAATAAATTAAATGAACAAGTTACGAAGAATGTTTTTTTGAGTGCAAAGGAAAAAACATAGGCGTAGCGGGCTACGGCGAGGCTTTTTGATGCAGCAATCGAAAAAACAGGCGAGTAAGTTGTTCAATTTAATTACTTACTTACAGGTTCTTAACAAATAGCAGTTTAAAGTTTAAAATATAAGATATTATGAAACAAAGAGCCGGTATAAAGAATATACTGGCTCTTTGTGATTGGTTAGAAAAATTGTGGTAAAAAACTCCCGCCATTTTAATTGCCAAGATAATATACATCAATATCACCCAAGGTGCAGTCAACATCTAAAGTTCCATATACTTCATTGGAACCAGAAGATACCTGGCCTTCCCCGTTAAAGAAGGTGATGTCGCCAAGAGAGCTTGAGGAATGGTCAACAGAATAGTTGCCCTGCCCTCCGGCAAGATAGAGAGTAATATCACCTAAAGAGCATGTAATATAGCTATTGCTTGTTAGCTTTCCATAGATATCTGCATCACCAACAGAACAGGTAACGTCCAGATTGTTGCACAGGTTTTCTTTGCCATATTTTTTTTCTCCCAGGTTAAGGTCTCCTGCCTTGCAGTCGATATCACCTGATTGCAGAATCTGGTATTTGTCAATATCCAGTTCTCCTGCCGAGAGGGAAATGTCCGCTGTATCTGTAAAGAGTGATTCGATTAATACATCACCTGCAGATACATCAAGGTCAAAAGTTTCACAGTGAAGCAGGTCTATATCTAATTCTGCCGCCGCCGCCGTAATTGTTATATCCTGCAGTTTTATGTCATCTGGAAGAGTAATGGTAATTTTTTCATAATCTTTTTTGTTGTTTCGGACTTTTGGAAATGTCAGGCTCAAACCGAAAAGCTGAAATTTATAAAAATAGTCAGAAAAATTGGATTTCATGGTCCAGACACCATTTTCCACTGTGTTTTCAGACAGGCGGCCGCCCTGAACGCTGAATTCTTTTCCTGTTTTGACTTCAATTTTATTGGCGTTTAAATCAAAATCAAGGTTCTGTATATCCTTTGTGTCAGACAGGGAGATAGCAGGCAGGTTATGGGAAACACTTTTTGAAGATTCCACGGTGTTTCTGCCAATCGAAAAACTGTAGACTTTTCCTCCAAAAGCAAGCCCTGTCAGAATCATAATCACTCCCAAACCCAGAATGCTGCTTATAATAATTAAAAATATGGATTTCTTTTTCATAGATAACTCCTTTTCTGTTCATTATTAGATCGTTGTATGTTGGCCTGGAAGACGTTGCACCTTTTTACCGAAAAAAGGATTTTAGTCCTTTTCCGATAGAACGCCCACAGTTTGCAAGTAATTTGGCGGCTGCCGGGATAAATTTAATGCAGAACCAAATAGCAAACCAGAAGATAAAAAGCCCTGCGGCAAATAATACAAGTCCGATTCCTGCAACTAAAATACTGCTTGCAATGCCGTGTGCCGGAAACAGGGTAAAAGCGGCGATTGTGCTGCCGATTCCGCCGATGGCAAGGCCGCCGCCAACGGCAAAAATGGAAACAATCAGTGCAAAACACACGGCAAAAACAGAAACGATTAGTGCAAATATTACGGAAATAATTGGGATACCAACAGGAACTGCCAGTATAGCAAGTACAATGACAAGAGCTATCTTGCCAGTGTCCTGTGTCCAGCTTTTCTTTTGTTCTGTCTGCTGGTATTGTGGATTCCCCTGATAATATCCGTTTCCTGTGCTGCGATCTTGAGAACCCATATTTTGGTAGTTCTGGTTTTCATTATACTGGGAACTTGAATTTTGATAGTTTTGATTTCCGTTATACTGGTATTGTTTTTGGGTATATAGGTCAGGATAAGAGGAAGCCTTGTGAAAGTGGTTTCCTTGGCCATATTCAATATTTTCCTGGTTGGACGCTTTGATTTGTTTGGCAAGTTCTACGGGAGAGCCAAGATCCTGTATTACCTGCTGTTCGTTTTCTGTCCCGGCATCTTCAAAATAATCTTCATAATATTTTAATGCCTGTTCTCTTTCTTCCTGCGGGATGTCAGAAAGAAAGCGCTCTAAATCCCTTAAAAAAATATCTTTATTCATTTTTACCTCCATTTGTGTAGGTTTCCACACATATTATAAAATGGTTACTGTCATTTTTTATGAATGTTTTGACAGGTATGAAATTTAAGAACACTCTAATAGGAGTGCGTTAATTTTTGAAATATAACTGCTCCATTCCTGTTGGTATAAAAGAAGCTGACGCCTGCCCTGTTCCGTAATTTTGTAGTATCTGCGGTTCCTGCCGCCATATTCCTGGTCATAGACTTCCAGGCAGTTGTCTTTTAAAAGACGGCGCAGAACGGGGTAAAGTGTCGATTCAGAAATCTCAATAGCAGATCGGACATCCTGTGTGATTTTATAACCATATGTGCCTTTTACCTCCTTTTCTACAATGGCAAGAACGATTGCGTCTAATAGAGCGGCCCCCGTGTTAAAGACCATGAAATCCCTCCTTTTTTGATTAAAATTGTTTGAAATCAAGTGATATTCTTGACGTTTAACAGTACCTGCAAATTTTTATAGTAAACGAAAAAAACGCTTGCGTTTTGCTTCGTTTACAGCGCCGGATACACGCTGCAAAGCAGCATAACTTCCTATGTGTATCCGTGCGCATCCATTATAGTTAACGCATGTATTTTATGCGTTTACTATAAATAATATTATACAGCATATAATATTGCTTTGTGCTTATACTATATGCTGTATAATATTATTTGTCAATAGGGGTAAGAAAACGTTAAGATAAGAGTAATCGTTTTTTAAGGAACAGCCTACACGCTGATTTCAGAAAATAATCAACCTCTTATATGCAGGCACGACGAGTTTGGCTATTTTCTAAAACAGCCATGAATAGTAACCATAGTAACAATTTAATAAATAAAAAGTGCAAAAATATATTGAAAAAAATCGGAAGAAATTATACAATAGTAACAGTGTGCAATAAGATGGTAACCATCTTTATGGGAAAAGAAGCCAAAAGCCTTATTGCAGGCTGAAGGCTGAATATAGATATTTTGTAATATGGCATATTTACAGATTATGTCAGAAGGAGGGTATTATGATTGAATGTAAAGGTAAAATTGCAGTATTAACAAGTGGTGGTGATGCGCCGGGAATGAATGCGGCGGTACGAGCTGTTGTCCGCAATGGTATCACAAAAGGATACGAGGTGTATGGTGTCAAAAGAGGGTATAACGGTATTCTGCACAGGGAAATTGAGCTGATGACATTTCAGGATGTTTCAGAAAAGCTCCAGCATGGCGGAACCTTTCTTTTTACCGCACGAAGCGCTGAATTTAATGAAGATGCGGGTAAGCAGAAGGCAGCGGCAATCTGTAAAGAGTTAGGCATTGATACATTAGTGGTAATCGGTGGTGATGGTTCCTTTAGGGGAGCAAGGGATTTATCCAAATATGGAGTAAATATTATTGGCATTCCGGGAACGATTGATTTGGATATTTCATATACAGATTATACGATTGGATTTGATACTGCTGTAAATACGGCAATGGAGGCAATTGACAGGCTTCGTGAAACTTCTAATTCTCATGAGCGTTGCAGTGTTGTTGAGGTTATGGGACGTTCTGCAGGATATATTGCGCTTTGGTGTGGTATTGCAAATGGTGCGGAGGCTATTTTACTCCAGGAGAAGTTTGATACGGAGAGCGGATATGACAGGCTGATTAAGTTAATTCGCAAGAACCGGGAAGCAGGCATGACCCATCAGGTAATTATCAATGCAGAAGGGGTTGGTCATTCTAACAGTCTTGCAAAACGCATTGAGGAGGCAACAGGAATCGAAACGAGGGCTACGATTCTGGGGCATCTGCAGCGTGGAGGGAGTCCTACAGCACGTGACCGGGTGTATGCTTCTATTATGGGCGCATATGCCGTCGATGTAATTGATCAGGGAAAGAAGAATCGCCTGATTGGTTATAAAGATGACAAAGTGTATGATATTGATGTGTATGAGGCATTTAAGATGCAAAAGAGCATTGACGAATATCAGTATGAGGTTGCCCGGATTCTTGGTACAAGAAGCGATTATAAAAATAATTAAAAAGAAAAGGAGGGATACGGCTGCTTAGGAACGGTTAATGATTAACTGTTTCTTAGCCGGAATCATAAATTTACCGGCAGTATGCCGTAAAAGAGGGGTTAATGAAAAGAAGATTTTTTATGACAGGGGTTGTCGGTTTATTTCTGGTGCTTGCCTTTAGTGGCGGTAAGAAAGCGGAAGCAGCGGCAATTAAAGGAGTTGCCTTAGGCAGTCAGGTGGATATTACAAAATATGATGTCACAGGAGATGGGAAAAAGGATACGATTCGCATTGACTGTGATAAGCCGGATTTGTACAATACGGGCTGTGGAGATGACTGGAAGATTACAATTAACAACAAAGTGGTATATCGTGACAACAAAAAAGTACATACGGAAAATTTGACGGTATTACTTTATCAGATGGATCATAAACGGACATATTTGGAAATTCAGGAAAATGTTGGTTCCAATGAGGATATTTCCTCCCATGCCTTTTATCAGTATCAGGGAAATAAGCTCAAAAAAGTCTGTGATGTATATGAGCCAATTGTAAAGCAGATTTATGATTTTCACTTTTTTATAGATGCGGTAAAGGTAACAGAGAAAAAGATTACCATATCTTATGTAAATCAGTTCAGTGCGACAGGTTATCTATTCTGGAAGGTGTCCTATGTTTCTGAAAAAAAGGGATGGAAAAAAAGCGGAAATACTTTTTCTGTTACAGAAAAAAGGCAATTGACTGCAAACCGAAAAATTACCTTGTATCAAAAGGCAGGTGGAAAGAAAAAGGCTTTTGCCCTAAAAAAGGGGCAGAAGGTCAAAATTGATAAAATCTGCCTGAAAAATGGAAAAACTTATATGCAGGTAGTTTGCTCGAATGGAAAGAAGGGATGGTTTGAAAGTCCCAATAAAGATCTTCCAGAACGCTATTATTTTAAAGAAGTAGTTTTTGCGGGAAAAAGAGGAGTGTAGTGGCAGGTGCGGCATAGCCTTTCCAGACGAGGTGTTTTCGGGGCTGGAAAGGCTTCGTACCTTTTTCCGTAGTCAGCTCTTTGCCTTTGGCAGTGAAAAGATAAATTCTGTTCCAACGCCTTCTGTACTGATTACATTGATATTTTCTCTATGGGCATTAATGATTTCTTTCGTAATGGACAGTCCAAGCCCAGTACCAGTTTTATCTTTCCCACGGGAAAGATCTGTTTTATAAAAACGGCTCCAGATTTTGGGAATGCTGTTTTTGGGGATACCAATTCCATTGTCTTTTACTGATACAAAGACTTTGTGGTTCCGCTGTGCGGTATGGATTGTAATCACAGAATCATTTGGGCTGAATTTAATAGCATTGTCTAAAAGGTTTTGGATGACCTGCTGAATACGGTTGACGTCGCCATGTACAAAAAGTTCTTTTTCCTCAAATATCAAATCAAGAGAAATTTTTTTAGAAGTGCATCTCTGTTCAAAAGAAGCAGAGGTGCTTTTTACCGTTTCATTAATATTAAAATCTGTTTTTTCAAGAACCATAGTCTGGTGGTCGAACTGGTTCAGTTCTAAAAGGTTTCCTGTCAGTTTTGTGAGCCGTTCTGTTTCAAAAAGAATAATATCAAAATATTTTTTCTGCATTTCCGGTGGAATTGTGCCATCTGCCATTGCTTCCGCATATCCTTTGATGGAAGTGAGAGGAGAGCGAAAATCGTGGGAGACATTGGCTATAAAATTCTTCTGGTATTCTGTCATACCGCTGAGCTGCACGGAAAGATAACGGATTGCATTGGCAAGTTCTTTCTGCTCTTTTTCGACTACTCTTGCCATAGGGTAATCAAAGTGTCCTTTGGCGTATTCTCTTGTTTCTTTTGTAAGCTCTGTCAGTGGATATACCGTCTGAAAGTAAAGGTATAAAAAAAGGATACCCGTAAGAAACAGTATAATCAGACCACAGATTAGAACAGAATCAATATAATTACTGGCACTGTTGTTTAAGCCATTTGCTGGTGACATTAATATGACATATCCCGTTGTAAAAAGTGATTCAGTAATCGGATAAATGACAGAAATCATACTTTCTGTTACCAACCCTTCTGGAGAAATTCCTACGGTAGACTGGTAGGATAAAAAGGAAGTGTCATAGTTATTGATATTTTCTCCTTCGCAAGGATGGGACAGATTGGAATCCATCAAAATGTTACCAGAAGCCGAAACAATCCATACCCGCATATTGGTGAGGACTTCCAGAGAACTGAAATGCTGTCGCAGAGTAATATCGTCTGTGTCTAATCCCTTCATACTGCTTCCGTAATCTTTGATAATTAATTCTGCTTCCTCATATAGTTTTTCTTTTTCATACTCTACTAATTTATTGTAGAGGGTAGAGTGTCCATACGTATTTAACAGAAGAAGGGTAAGGGTAGCAATAATAATATAGGAAAGGATAAATTTAAGCTTTATGGATCGTCTCATAGGCGGCTCCGTTCTTCGTGGTATTCAAACTTATATCCAATGCCCCATACAGTAGTCAGGTTCCAGGAAGGATGGTCTGAAAACTTTTCCCGCAGGCGTTTGATGTGTACATCAACGGTTCTGGTATCGCCAATGTAGTCATAGCTCCAGATATGGTCTAAGAGCTGTTCCCGTGTAAATACCTGATTTGGATGAGAAGCCAGGAAATAAAAAAGTTCTAATTCCTTTGGAGGCATTTCGATTACTGTGCCGTTATAGTGAACGGAGTAATCCGTCAGGTTAATGGAAAGTCCAGGATAGCTGACCTTTTCAATTGGAAGGTCGTTCTGCGTGGTGCGGCTTGCCGGCGGCTCTGACTGGAAACGCCGCAGAACAGCTTTTACTCTGGCAACCATCTCTTTGGAATCAAATGGTTTCATAATATAATCATCTGCACCAAGCTCAAGCCCCAATACCTTATCAAATATTTCTCCCTTTGCGGAGAGCAGGATGACAGGGAGGTTTGAGGTCTTTCTAAGCTCCCTTAAAACTTCATGTCCATTGATTCCAGGAAGCATAATATCCAAAAGCATTAAATCAGGCTGGTAAGTTTTTACCGCATTTAGGGCGGCTTCCCCATCCAGTACAATGTGTGTATCAAAACATTCTTTTGTTAAATACAGGCTGACTAATTCCGCAATATTTTCATCATCATCAACGATTAGAATTCTCTGTTTATTTATCATTATAATCCTCCATGCCACTTTTGCGGCTTATTTAAATTCAACAATAGTGACGCCCATATCGCCTTCCCCGAATTCTCCCAGACGGAAGGATTTGACATATTTGGTGCGTTTTAAGTGGTTGTGGACCGCAGTGCGCAGTGCACCTGTACCACGTCCATGGATAACCGTGACCTGTGCCATATGAGCAAGGTAGGCGTCGTCTAAATATTTGCCAAGAACAGGCATTGCCTCATCTACTGTCATACCAATTAAATTGATTTCCTGATGAATATTGGAAGCCTTGTCCATGCGGATGTGCCCGCTTCCTGATTTTTTCTTAGTGGTCTGTTTTTGTTCTGGTTGTTTGATTAATTCAATATCGCTTAAGTTTACTTTTGTCCGTAAAAGGCCAGCCTGTACAAAAAGTTCTCCCTTTTCATTTGGCAGGGTGCTGACTGTGCCCGCAGAATTAAGGGATAGAATGCGGACATCGGAACCAATCATTAAATCAGAAGGATTAATTTTTGCTGTTTTCTTTTTCGGAACAGATTTTGGCTTGCTGCTTTCTTTTTCATTAATCTGCTCACGGAGTTTGGCACGTTCTGCTTCCATTTCACGGATATGTTTATCACTTTTTGCCCATTTTGTATATTTTCGTATGGTTTCATCTGCATATTCTTTTGCCTGCGCAAGAATATTACTGGCTTCTGCATTGGCATTTGCCAGGATACGCTCTTTGGAACTGTCTAGTTTTTCAGACTTTTCACGCAATTGCCTTTTTAACTGGGCGATTTCTTTACGGTTCTGTGATATTTCGGCGTGTTCCTGTTCCAGTTCAACACGTGTTTTCTCCAAATCGCTAAGTACATCTTCAAATGCTTGGGCGTCTGAGGTGACACGATGCCTTGCGTCTTCAATAATTTTTTCAGATAGGCCGAGTCTTGCGGAAATAGCAAAAGCATTGCTTTTTCCAGGAATACCAATTAAAAGGCGGTAAGTTGGGCGCAAAGTGGTAACATCAAATTCACAACAGGCATTTTCTACATCAGGGGTTTGCAGTGCATATAGCTTTAATTCGCTGTAATGTGTTGTTGCCATAACAATAGCACCCCTGCTGTGCAGGTCGGACAGGATAGAAGTGGCAAGTGCTGCGCCTTCTACTGGGTCGGTTCCGGCCCCCAGTTCGTCAAAAAGTACCAGGCTGTTATGGTCAGCCTTTTCCAGGATGGATACGGTATTTACCATATGTGAGGAAAAGGTACTTAAGTTTTGTTCAATACTTTGTTCATCGCCAATATCTGCATAGACCTCATCAAAAATGCGCAGACAGGAGCCGTCAAAAGCAGGGATATGAAGCCCGGCCTGTCCCATTAGGGTAAAAAGTCCTACGGTTTTTAAAGAAACAGTTTTTCCGCCTGTATTTGGACCGGTGACAATAAGCAGGGAAAAATCCTTTCCGAGCTGTAAATCAATAGGGACAACCTGTTCTTTTTTAATCAGCGGATGACGTCCTTTTTTAATCAGAATATGTCCATCTTCCAAAAAATTGGGTTCTGTGCCACGCATTTCCTTGGAAAGAGATGCTTTTGCAAAAATAAAATCCAGTTTTGACAATACCTGAAAATCCTGCTCA
The DNA here is from genome assembly GCA_947651225.1 of uncultured bacterium. GTDB lineage: Bacteria > Bacillota > Clostridia > Lachnospirales > Lachnospiraceae > Butyribacter. Next base: position 18,490 of record CANSYK010000011.1, read on the forward strand.
AGGAAAACGGCATGTTCAGCCGTCTGATTGCTCAGGTCAGCGAGGATTTTTTCGATTTCTTCCTGTTCTTTTAGTTCCAATTCCCGGATTTCATTGTTAAGTTTTACTACAGAAGAAGGCTCAATAAACAGAGTAGAGCCAGTTGCGGACTGATCGTGCAGCATACCATGAAAGGAAGAGCGGTACTCCGCTTTTACTGGCAGGCAGTACCTTCCATTGCGCATGGTAATCAGCCCATCCTGCAGCATCGTTTTCTGTGAACTGTTTAAAATACTGTTAAGCTGTTCATGGATGCGGTCGCTTGCCCTTTTCATATTCTGACGGACTTTTTGCAATCCGGGACTGGCATCATCGGCAACTTCATCTTCTGCCAAAATACATCGACGAATTTCATTCATTAACGGTGAAATTGGTTCAATCAACGTATAATATTCATTTAAAGAGTCACCGGTTTCTTCGTTTTCATTCAGGCTTTTTCGGAAATAGGATTTTACACTTCCGGCGGTATTTAATAGTTTTGAGATAGCAAGTAATTCTCTGGTTCCTAAAATAGCGCCGATTTCCAACCGTTTTAGGCTTTCACGGATATCTGCAACACCCTGAAAGGAAATACTTCCCTGTGTCAGGATATGTGTCAGGGCATCAGAAGTCTCACGCTGTTCCTTTAAAATTACGGCCCGATTTGTCGATGGCAGTAATTTTTCGCAGTAATTTTTTCCGGCAGCAGAACCAGCATACTGCTCCAGTTTTTCTATTATTTTATCATACTCTAAGGTATGCAAAACTTTTTCGTTCATAAGTCCCTCCATATTTTTAATTAGGAAATTGCATTGGATATTTTATATAATACACCAGTTTGCCTGTTAATAGCAAGTAAATAAGTTTATTCATAATCTATTCATAACTTTGTGATATGATATAGGATAATATAGCTGTATAGTATAAAGTGGAAGGTGCACTTTAACTGTTTGTTGTTTTAGAAATTTGGAGATTGCTATGTGGAACAAGAGAAAAGGAATGGACACAGATTTTCATGAGGAAAAACGATATCAGTTTATCAGGGAACAGGTACGCCCACAGAAGAAAGTTCAGGCGTGCCTGTTATTAAAACGCCTGGGAACATTAGTGATGGCGGCTTTTATTTTCGGCGGAATTGCCGGAGGATGTATTGTTTTCATGCAAAATCATTTTCGGTTCGACAGCGAAGAGGTCGTGCAGATTCATACATATACGCCTGCTCCAACCCCAACAAGTACAAGTGCTCCGGAACCGGCTGTTAAAGAAAAAAGAAACGGAAAAAAGGGTCTGACGCTAAGTGATATGAATCAGCTTACTAAAAAATTGTCGGCTGTTGGAACAGAAATGGATTCGGCGATCGTAGGGGTAATGAGAAAAGAGGATACAGCAAATTGGCTGGAACAGCATGATAGCGTACGTTCTGTAGTATATGGTATGATATTTGGTGAGTCAGGAAAGTATTTTGATATTCTTACGATCTGTGAGGTGATTCAGCAACAGCCTTTGGTGTATGTCCAGTTAATGGATGACACTTTGGTAGAAGGTGCCATTTTAGGAAGTGATGCTCAGTTGAATTTGGCGGTAGTCCGTATCAAAAAGGAAGATATTGGAGCAAGTATTTTAGAGCGGATGACGGTGGCAAAACTGGGAACGGGATTTGCTTTATCTAATGGAACAAATCTTGTTGCGGTTGGATGCCCAGATGGAATTTTGCATTCTGTTTTTTCCGGGATGGTTACGAATAATTCTATCTATGTGCCAATTACGGATGGGGAAATACAGGTTTATTGCACGGATATTCCTTATTCGGAAGATGGAAATGGTTTTGTATTGGATATTGAGGGTCGGGTAATCGGAGTTATTACAACAGCATTTAAGGAAGAAACAGGAACGGCCGGAATGGCATTTATCAAGATTTCCCATATAACCGCTTTACTTGGGGTTTTACAGAATAAAGGAGCGGTTCCCTATATTGGAATTGAGGGAAGAAGTCTGGATGAGTCTGTGGCAAAAGCACACAATCTGGAAGCAGGTGCCTATCTGACAGAGGTATATTCAGGCGCACCTGCTTATGAAGCCGGACTGCGTGTAGCAGATGTTATTACACAGATCAATGGTGAGAAAGTAACAGGGATGACTGATATATATAATGACTTACTGAACCGTAAATCGAACGATAAAGTGATATATACCGTGCATCGTAAATCAGGAAATGGAAGAGTCACAAGACAGATCCGTGTTGAGCTGGGATAGGTTATCCTAATGCGTGTTTTGAAAAAAGAACATCTAAAAGTGCATCATTCTCTTTTTTATTCATAAAGCAAAAGCGGATATAGTGATTGTCCAAAAATGGGAAAGACGAACAGTCACGAATCATTAGTCCCTTTTGGATTGCCTGTTCAAATAATTCTTCTCCGGTAAGGGTGTCTTTTAAAATACGGAGCAGAATAAAATTGGCGTGCGGCGGATAATATTTAATGGAAGAATATCCGTCAAGGATGCCACAAATTCTTTTGCGCTCAGCAGAAATTAGCTGAAAGGTATCTTTGATATAAGTTTCATCCTGAAACATGATTTCTCCAGCGATGGCAGCAAGAGAATTGATTGTCCAGGGATTTTTTTGGCTGTTAATTTTTTGGAGAAGTTTTTTGTTGCTGCAGACGGCATACCCCAGACGCAGGCCAGGGGCGGCAAAAAACTTGGAAATGCCACGTAAGACAATAAGATTGTCATAAAGCTGTGTTAGAGGAACAGCGGTAACATCTTTATAATTTTCAGAAAATTCCACATAGGTTTCATCAATCATTACAAAAATCTTTTTTTCTTTACAACAATCCAGAATATTACCAATTGTTTTTGCTGTAATCTGTGAAGAAGTTGGGTTATTTGGATTGCAGATAACTAATAAATCGGTATCGGGTGTCAGCGTATCAAGAAGTGCTTTTTCATTAAGGTGGAAATTTTCTTCCTCAAAAAGGCGAAAATAATAAGCCTGCCCTCCGTCCAGCAAAACTTCATGTTCATATTCTGAATAGGTTGGCCCGATAATACAAGATTTCTTAGGGTGCAGCAGTTGGATTAACAGTGAAATTAATTCTGTAGAACCATTTCCAACAAGGATATTCTGGTAATCTGTCTGAATGTATTCGCTAATGGATTTGCGTAGGGCTGTGTACTTGCGGTCAGGGTAGGAGGTGATTGCGTCAATGTGAAGTGGAAGTTCCTCCCTGAGTTTGTAGGATATGCCAAGGGGATTGACGTTGGCAGAAAAACTGATGATGTCTTCTTTTTTTACCCCATAGGCGTTTTCTATTTTTTCTAAATCACTTCCATGAAAGTGTTCTTTTTGTTCTGACATGGTAGACCTCATTTCTATTTTGACAAATTCTATCGTTTACGGATGCAGAAAATATTATACTGTTTTTTACTGGTTGTTTCAACTTATTTAGCATAGCCGTGAATAGTAATGAAAAAAATGCAAAAAAGGCTTGCAATTTTTTCCAACGTGTAGTATACTATTAACTGTTCGGTGATGAGCCGAGTGAATAAATGTGCGCATAGCTCAGCTGGATAGAGCGTCTGACTACGGATCAGAAGGTCGGGAGTTCGAATCTTCTTGCGCACGTAAGAAAAAGCCTATCGAAGTTTTTCGATAGGCTTTTTTGTGTATGAAAAGAGCTTGACAAAAGTGGTCTATTATTATAGACTAAAAGAAAGGGGACGGTGGTTATAGACCGATTTGTGCTATCCGTTATTATTTGCGCCACAGAAAGCGTGGCATGGGGATCATGGAGAATATACAACAAAGGGAGAGGTAAAAGATGGGGATTAAATTATGTGACAGTGATTTTTATTTTATGAGGGTGGTATGGGATGCAGAGCCCGTCCGCTCTGGAGAGCTTGTAAAGCTTTGCGGGGAAAGGCTTGGATGGAAGAAGTCAACAACATATACCCAGATTAAGAAATTACAGGAGAAGGGGTTCTTGAAAAATGAGGATGCTGTTGTAACAGCACTGGTTTCACGTGAGGAGGTACAAAAAGAGGAGAGTGACTATTTTGTAGAGAGAACCTTTGGCGGTTCTTTGCCGGGCTTTTTAGCAGCCTTTATGAGGGGAAAGACGCTTTCGAAGCAGGAAGTAGAGCAGTTAAAGCGGATGATTGAGGAGCATCAGGAAGGATAGTAAAAAGAAGGGGGGATTATTGATGAAAGAATTGATGGTCTGGTTTCAATGGGTAATCGAAAGTAGTATTTTGGTAATTCCTGTAATTTTGTTTATTCTGTTGTTGCGTAATGGGATAAAAAGGGTTTCGGGACTTTTAACATATGTTTTATGGCTTGTGGTATGGATTCGGCTAATCTGCCCGGTGGGGATTCCATCAGAAATCCGGCTGTCTACGCTGCCTGATCCGGTTTTAAAGACATTAGAAAGCTGGTTTGACAGGAATGATGCTCCACAGGAATTGATGACAGCACAGGATATGGAACAAGGGAAGGTTTATAACGGCGGGGAGCAAAAGGATTGGAAAAAAGACAGTAATATTCCTGAAAATGCAGGGATTTCTCAAAAAAATGCAGAGGAAAACTCTGTTTTAGCAACAATAGGAACTGTTGATAAAAAGAATGCAGAAGCTGGCAATTCCTCTGAATCAAATTTTTTTGCCAGAAATTTTACTGACAGCAGGAATATGTTTTGCCTTATATGGTTTACAGGGATGGTGTTGGCTTTTCTATATGAGGGGGGTCTGGCATTTTTGCTTCACAGAAAAAAGCTGTGTTATGCGGTAAAGCAGGGAAAGGGAGTCTACTGTTGTGGTGGGATTTCTTCGGCATTTGTCTCAGGAATCTTTCATGGAAAGATTTATCTTCCCTTTGGAATGGAGGAGAGGGAGAGAGGATATATTCTGGAGCATGAAAGAGAGCATATACGCCGCAAGGACTATTTCGTTAAAAAACTTTGCTTTGCGGTTTGTCTGGTTTACTGGTTTCATCCGCTTGTCTGGCTTGCCTGGCATTTTTTGTGCTATGATATGGAAATTGCGTGTGATGAGGCAGTTTTACGGAAGCTGGAGCCTGTGCAGAGAAAGGAGTACAGCTATGTCCTGTTGTCTAATGCCGTAGGGGGAAAACGGCAGATTCCGTTCTATCAGCCGCAGTTTGGGAAAAATATGGTCAAAAACAGGATTTGGCACAGTATTCAATACAAAGAAGAAAAATTGGAAATTGTGCTGGTAGGGGTATTTATTGTGGTATTAGCGGCAGTTCTTTGTATGACAGTTCGAAAGGACGTAGAAGTTGTGCCAATGAAAAAGGGTGGGAGCTATACAAAAGAGACAGGGGCGCTTTATCAGAAAAAGGTTGAGGATGCGTCGGATGAGGAAGCCTTGAATAAACTTCTTTTCGCAGTAATTTCCAAAGATTTTTTGGAATCCTATGATGAAACGATTGAGCCTTTTACTTGTACCGTACAGGCAGATGTATTACAGATTCATCTGAATATGTGGATTAGCCTTCCTGACAGCTTCCGAAGGCTTTCCGGGGATTATTCTGCCATTTTTCTGGCATTGATACCACAGATTAGAATGGTGCAGTGGCAGTATGAAGAAGTGCAGGAGGGAGGTTTTACAAAGACAGTAAACCTGCAATATGACTGGTCTGTGATGCAAAAAGAAGATTTTATAGATGCGTTAATCTGTCAGGTGGCAAAATCAGCCGAGGCAAAAGATTTTGGGGCAAGTGCTTCTTCTTTACAGCAGCTTATTGACAGTTTCACTTTTTATGAAAAGGGAAAGACTCCCGTGGAAAAAGAGGCACTGGCAGTTTTTGATGAAGAGCAGATGAAAAGAGAACTGCGTGATTTGCCGGGGACTCACAAACGCTCCTATGAAGAAGCTACAAAGTGTGAAGAACTTTATGTAGAACAGTTTGGATATTATCATGAAGAGGAAGGAGAAGAACTAAAGCTTATTAAGAAAGAATACCGAACAAAGCTGTGGGATGAATTTCTGGAAAAAACGGAAAGAGGAGAAGCAGCTTCTTTGGTTCTTGCAGGCCATAATGTCCTGGAAGATGCGAAAGTTGATGAAGATGGTTCGGTGTGCTTTACTTATCTCTGTTTTGATGGTGTGAAATATTATGCTCTGTACGATTATGTTGGAAAAGACAGGAAAGACAGTTTTAATATGGTAAGTGGAAAATATCTGTTGTATTCTGAAGATACCATCAATGATATTTCTATGGGAAACTATTATATTACCGATGATGCTTCCTTAAGCTACAGGGACGGAATGTATGCCCCTCTCTATGGAGGAATGACAGAGTATATCAGTTTTGCGAGACCAGAACTTTATGTGGTCAGGTCTATATACCTGTAGTTCCAATGGGAGCGGCAGCAGAGGCTGTCGGGAAATGGCATAATCTTGTCAAATAGGGAGGATGATTTGATGAGTAAGACAATTTTAATTATAGAGGATGATACAGAAATCAATTATATGCTGCAGATTCTGTTTCAGCAGAACGGCTACCAGACAATCAGTGCTTATTCTGGCACAGAGGGAGTGCTTGTCCATAATAAAGCGGTAGATTTGATTCTCCTTGACCTTATGCTGCCAGGGCGGAGTGGGGAGGAAATCATTCGGGAACTGAAACGGAACCATAACGTTCCGGTGATTGTAATGAGCGCTATCCATGCTGTGGACAAAAAAGTGGATTTATTCTCTCTTGGTGCGGATGATTATGTTACGAAGCCTTTTCATAATGAAGAGCTGCTTGCCCGGATTGCAGCAAGGCTTAGGACAGACACAAATGCAGATATTGCCGAAACTCTTACATATAAGGATATTGTCCTAAATAAGGCAGATTATTCGGTTCGGTGCAGCAATATAGCGATGGAGCTGTCAAAACATGAATTTGCACTTCTGCAATTATTAATGGAGAATGAAAACCGAACCTGCACAAAAAGCATGATTTATGATATGGTGTGGGATGATGAGAACTCGGCTGATGACAACACATTGAATGTACATATAAGCAAATTGCGAAAAAAACTAAAAGAGTGCAATTCTGAGGAGGAATATATCGAAACGGTGTGGGGGATTGGATATCGGTTGAAAAAGAATTCCCGTTAAGACTTTTTTAAGGGTTGCTTTAAGAGTTTTTTTATAATTTCATGCTACGATAGAACTATCAGCTAAGGAATGGCGTGCCGTTTCTTAGAATAAACGATAAGGAGGATCGTGTAATGCGTGAAATTGTGTTGCAGACAAAGCAGATTTCCAAGCACTATAAAAATTTTACAGCTCTTGACCATGCTGATATGACGGTGTACCGTGGGGATATCTATGGGCTGATTGGGCGAAATGGTGCAGGAAAAACTACAATCATGAAGATTGTTACAAGCTTGACAGATAAGTCTGGCGGCGAATATGAGATTTTTGGGAAGAGAGGAGCTGAGGCAGACAAAGAAAAAGGGCGTATTGGATGTTTAATTGAGAATCCGGCATTTTTTGGCGGTATGACGGCTTACCAGAATTTAAAATATTATGCCCTGCAAAAGGGAATTACGGATAACAGGCAGATTGATGAGGCGCTTGCCCTTGTAAATCTGACGGAAGTCAGAAACAAGAAGTTCCGTAAATTTTCTCTTGGTATGAAGCAGCGTTTGGGAATTGCACTTGCAGTAATGGATAACCCTGATCTCGTTATTCTTGACGAACCCATCAATGGACTTGATCCCATCGGAATCAGTGAACTGCGTGATACCTTTAAAAAACTCCGTTCAGAAAGAGGTGTTACTTTTATTATTTCTAGTCATATTCTCTCAGAACTGTATATGGTGGCAAACCGTTTTCTGTTTATAGAGAAAGGCAGGGTTTTAAAAGAAATCACCAAAGAGGAACTTGATTTGGAATGTATGCGCTGCCATGTAGTGAAAACGGATGATACAAAGCATACTGCTGCCCTGATTGAGCAAGAACTTTTTATTACCAATTATAAGGTGATTGACAGCAGAGAGCTCCGCATATACGACGAAAACCTGAAAATCGATGAGTTAAACAGGCTGTTGATTGAAAATGGTGTGAATATTTTCGGCATATATGAAACGGGGATATCTTTGGAGGATTATTTCAAGTCGCTGATAGAGGAAGAGGGGGTACGGTCATGATAAATATGTTAAAGGCTGATTTTTACAGGCTTGTCCGCAGCAAGGGGATTTATTTTGCTATTCTCATTCTTTTGTTGTTTATTGGAATTGATATTTACAGTGTGTCGCCAGGGAGCATTGCCTTGCATATTGACACGGGCACAGTTGTTGAGAACGAGCTGAGTGACATGACAAGAGATGAGCTTCAGGAACTGTCAATGGGTGATATGCGCAATATGATGTTGAACACCAAAGGCTATGCCCTTGACAGGGACATCATTGCCTGCAATATAAACCTGTATTATATTTTTATTTTTGTAGCGGCAATTGTGATAGCAGTGGAATTCTCCGGGAATACCGTTAAGAATACGCTGTCTTCTGCGATCAGCCGGCACAGGTGTTTTCTCTCAAAGGTGGTGTTTGTTAACATCTGTTGTCTGGCGCTTTTCTTTTTAAATACCTATGTTATGTATTTTGCCAATATCCTGTTTAACAATAAAAATCTTGCTTCCAGCCTGGAAACCATTACAGAAGTTACTTTGCTCCAGTTACCGCCAATTCTTGCGCTGGTAAGCATTCTGACTGGGCTTGCCTTTATATTGAAAAAGACATCAGTATTTAACACGGTTGCTATTCCGCTGATTATAGTATTTCAGCTTTTGTTGAGCCTGTTTGCGACATTTTTTAAAATAAAAGAAGAATGGCTGGGTTTTGAACTGCAGGAGATGTTAGTGAAGCTTACCAGTAACCCATCGGACAGCTATGTATGGAAAAGCTATCTTGTCTGTGCAGTGATTATTGTTGCCTTTTATCTGGCAGGGTATTTGTCCTTTAAAAAGACAGAAATCAAATAGAAGACATATAGAAAGCAAAAAGGAGGGATTACAGAATGTTACTGACAGTAATTATATTGGGAGCAACATCAAGTATTCTGTTGTTCCTCTTGCTTTTGCAAAAATATGAGAACAGAAATATCGTGAATCAGCTTAGGAAAATCAAAACGAAAGACACAAATGTGCTGGTTCATTCTAAGGGCAGCGGCAAAATATCTGCGAACCTGATTAATGAAATTAACTTCCTGCTTCAGGAAGTACGGCACAGCAAAGTTTGCTATCAGCAGAAAAACCATGCCCTGGAGCGGATGATGACAAATATATCCCATGACCTGCGTACACCGCTGACATCTGCCATGGGATATATTCAAATCATACAAAATGCTGGCCTTACAGAAGAGGAGAAAAGACGTGAGCTTGCGATTGTTGAGAAACGTCTTATCCGCCTTGAGGAGCTGATCAACTCGTTTTTTGAGTTCTCTCAGGTTATTTCGAGTGAAAAAGAACCTGAGAAATCAGAATGCAATATGATTGCTATTCTGGAAGAATCCATCGCACACTATTTTGATGATTATTGTGCGAAAGGCAGGGAGATTGTTTTTCAGTACAGCCAGCCCAGGCTGATGCTCTATTCCAATAAAAATATGCTGTTGCGGATTTTTGATAATCTGATTGGAAATGCCTTGAAACATGGTATAGGCAATTTGGTTATTGCCATTGAACTGACAGAAACAATACAAATTACTTTTAAGAATAAGTTGTATAGTACGGACATTGATATGAACCATATTTTTGACGAATTTTATACTACAGATATTTCCCGGACGAAAGGAAATACCGGACTGGGACTTGCTATTGTAAAGCAGTTTGTGGAAATGTTAGGAGGTACTGTATCTGCTGAGCTTTTTGATGGTATGCTTTCGCTGACTGTGGTTTTTTATAATAGAGATTTTGGAGCAACAGATTGCGGGTGGCGAGTGTAAAAATACAGGAGAATTTCTTTCAGAACTGAGGCAGGAATAATGGAAGAGATGCTTGATTTTGAGATAGAGAAGGGATATACTTTATTTATAGTTATTTGAAGGATTGAGAAAGGGGGAGTTAGGTGAAAGCGGGGAATTGTCATAAAATAGTTATAGGTCTGCTATTGTGTGGTTTGTTTATCTGTTTCGGCTTTTATATGAAAGGATGTGGTGATTCAGAGGAAAAGGGGAAGACTTTATTTAGTCCAGCTTCCATGGAACTTTCCCAACCTGAGGCAAAGGAAGTATTGGATGCAGAAGAGATAGCAGGCTTATCGGTTGATTACAAAGAGGGTGTGAAGGCGTCTGGGAAGTGATTTTGCCATTTTTTCCAGGGATTTGAAAAAGACAGCAGTGGTCACTGTCATGTTAGATGGAAAAGAGATAGCAGGCATGAGTTTTTCTCAGGACGGAACACTTGTAGAGATGTTAAGGGAACATCCGGATGAGAAATATATTTATCTGTGTGGCGCAGGCAGGGCACGTCTGCTGGATAAAAACAATGCTCTGTATACAGATGATGGTGAGGTGCAGGTAAAAGGTGACTATTATCATGTCCTGGACTATAAGTAATTGGTCTTTCCTATAATGATATAACAGATAAAAAGAATTTGGTATGGATACAGGCAGAAGATTAGAAGCAGGCAGCCACGTTATTGATAACGGGGCTGCCTGTTGTCTGGTTATTGAAATCACAAGCTGCCTGTGCTATGATAGATTCAAATGTTTTCTTAAAGTTAGAGCGTGTTTGAAAATTCATTCCAGGAACTTTCAGTTCCTTACAATCTGCACTCTATGCTTTGCGCTATATTTGGTTCAAATTTAGTCAATGTAGCCCGCTACACCTCCTAAATTTGAGCCAAATCTCCCACAAAGTGAGAAGCACATCTTGCAAAAAGCAATTTTCAAACACGCTCTAGGAAAAGAATTTTTTGCATGCTTTCTGCAAAAGATAGCATATGATATAAGGATCTGCAGGAAAGGAAGTGATAAGTTGTTTCAGATAGAAGAATTATGCAGTATTGTCGGGAAAGAGAACGTAATTTGTGATGAATTGCTTTCTAAGCATACAACATTCCATATTGGAGGAAAGGCCAAATATTTTGTAAGCCCGAATTATATAGAGGATTTTGTAGAGGCGGTTGCCTATGTACGGAAGGAAAAGCAGCCGTATTTTATTTTGGGGAATGGGAGCAACCTTTTGGCATATGACAAAGGCTATGACGGCGTCATCCTTGCTACACATCTGCCAAACAGGAAAATTGAGGCATGTGAGGGGAAAGTGGCAATGGATGCGCTTGTGATGATGCCTCCGAAAGATGAGCGGAGAAAGCAGTTTGCACTGTCTGAGGAAGAACTTTCAAAGAAAACAGTAGTCTTTGCAGGAAGCGGTATCATGCTTTCCGGTTTTGCGAATATAATAGGAAAGAAGGGACTGGCTGGTTTTGAATTTGCCAGTGGGATTCCAGGGACGTTAGGCGGCGCTGTGGCAATGAATGCCGGGGCGTATGGCGGTGAAATCAAGGACAGGATTCTTGGTGCCATGCTTTTACTGCCAAACGGGGAAAGGCGTTATTATCAGAAAGAGGAACTGGAACTTGGCTATCGAAGCAGTCTGGTCCAAAAGGAATCCCTGATTGTTTTATGGGCGCTTTTTGCTTTTGAAACAGGAGATATTTCCGAAATTGAGCAGACGATGCAGGATTTGAATGCGAGACGGAAAGAAAAACAGCCGCTGCAGTACGCAAGTGCAGGCAGTACCTTTAAAAGGCCAGAGGGGTATTTTGCCGGAAAGTTGATTGAAAATGCTGGATTAAGGGGTTACCGTGTTGGTGACGTGATGGTTTCAGAGAAGCATTGCGGCTTTGTTGTAAATGTTGGCGAGGGGACATATGATGAGGCGAGACAGGTAATTGAGCATGTACAGAAAACCGTTCAGGAAAAGTTTAATGTCTGGCTGGAAACAGAAGTGAAGATGGTAGAGTAACTGCAGAGAAATGGAGGAAGTGTATGATTCGTTTTGTTATAGTAACAGGGATGTCGGGTGCGGGAAGAAGTTCCGTATTAAAGATGTTAGAAGATATGGGATATTTTTGTGTTGATAACCTTCCAGTGCGTCTGGTTCCAAAACTTACAAAGGTATTTATCGGGGAATACAAATCCATAGACAAGGTTGTGTTAGGAATTGACATCCGCAATCTGCAGGGATTATCAGAGCTTGGCGATATGATGGAGGCAATGAAGGAGGCAGGCTACCGTTTTGAGATTTTGTTTTTAGAGGCTGACAGCAGCGTTTTGGTAAAAAGATATAAGGAAACGCGGAGAAATCATCCTCTTGCCCTGCAAGGGCGCGTGGACAAGGCAATTGAGGCAGAGCGCAAGGAACTTGCGCCAATTAAAGAACTTGCGGATTATATTTTGGATACCAGTCATATGTTAATTCGTGACTTGAAACAGGAAATTGACAAAATTTTTCTGGATACATCAGAATACAGGAGCTTTTTTGTAACCATACTATCCTTTGGTTTTAAATATGGCATTCCGGCAGATTCGGATTTGGTGTTTGATGTCCGTTTTCTCCCCAATCCATATTATATACCAGAATTAAAGCACCAGACGGGCAATGATAAAGAAGTTTATGAATATGTGATGACCTCTGGACAGGCAATGATTTTCCTAAACCAGCTTTATGAAATGATTAAATTTTTAATTCCTAATTATATTCTTGAGGGAAAAAACCAGATTGTTATAAGCATTGGCTGTACTGGCGGGAAGCATCGTTCTGTAACAATTGCGAATGCCTTGTCAGAAAAGATGCAAGATCTGCCATATGGTTTGAAGACAGAGCACAGGGATATCGGAAAATAGAGGAAAGGTTATGTCATTTTCAAGTAGAGTAAAGGAAGAGCTTGCAAGACAGGAAAGTAAGGGGAGGCACTGCTGTATTGCTGAGTTTGCGGCAATTTTTATGTTGTGTGGGAAAATAAGAAAGGGTGGCTGTAAGAAATACTATCTGCAAATTGATACAGAAAACTTGACAGTTGCGCAAAAATCTTATATCTTATTAAGGAAAACATTTCGAGTACAGATTGAAGTTGCGGTACATAACCACAATATTCGATCTTCTGGCGTAAGTTTTTCTCTAATAGTGAAGCGACATCAGGACGTAATACTTATTCTTAAGGCACTTAAAATAATGAATGAAGATGGAAATTTGTGGGGAGATTTTCATAAAATTCGTCAAAGATTAGTGCAAAACACCTGTTGCAAGAGGGCGTACTTAAGAGGAAGTTTTTTGGTAGCAGGTTCGGTTACAAATCCAGAAAGGGCGTACCATCTGGAAATTGCCGTACTGTCAGGGCAGTATGCTCTCCAGCTAAAGGAACTGATTGCGGATTTTGGGATGGAACCTAAAATAGTAGAACGTAAAAAGTATCAGGTTCTTTATATCAAGGAGGGTTCACAGATTGTTGACTTTCTTAATGTAATAGAAGCGCATGTTGCATTGATGGAGTTAGAAAATGTGCGGATTGTAAAAGAAGTACGAAATTCCGTTAACCGTCAGGTAAATTGTGAAACAGCAAATATTAGTAAAACAGTTACAGCAGCCGCCAGGCAGATTGAAGATATCAGGTATTTGCAATGTAAAATGGGGTTTAGCCAGTTAGCAGACAGGCTTCGTGAGACAGCTGAGTTAAGGTTGGAGTATCCAGACAGCTCTCTGCAGGAGTTGGGGCAGATGCTTTCGCAACCAATCGGTAAATCAGGGGTGAACCACCGTCTGCGCAAAATCAGCAAAATTGCTGAACAGTTAAGAGAAAAAAATGGTGATATTTCTTAGTTAGAAGGAGGAATTTACAACGATGATCACAAAAAGAATCAGAATCCAGATAAAAAATGGATTAGAGGCTAGACCAGTTGCAGTTCTTGTACAAGTGGCAAGTCAGTTTGACAGCAGTATTTATGTTGAATGTGGTGATAAGAAGGTAAATGCAAAGAGTATTATGGGAATGATGGCGTTGGGGCTGGATGCTGGAGAAGAGGTGGTAGTTTCGGCAGATGGAGATGACGAATCAAATGCTATGGCGGATATTGAGAAGTTTTTGAGCGCAGTTAGAGCGTAAAACATAATGTTTATAAGGGGCTACTGTATCAATGATACAGCGCCCCTTCTTTGGATTTATAAGAAAAACAAAAGCTGCTGTTTTTGCAGCGCCAGACGGCATAGCTTTTTGGTTTTTCGCATGATGTTTAGAATAGCCGTGAATAGTAACGTTTGATAATAGAAAAGAGGGAAAATATGAATTTTGCCCATTTACATGTGCATACGGAATATTCCCTGTTAGACGGTTCCTGCAAGATTAAGGAGTTAATCGGGCGTGCAAAAGAGTTGGGGATGGAGCATATTGCAATTACAGATCATGGGAATATGTATGGTGTGATTGATTTTTATCGTGCGGCAAAAGATGCCGGTATAAATCCTGTGATTGGATGTGAGGTGTATGTGGCTCCCGGCTCACGTTTTGACAGGGAAGTTTCCAAAGGGGAGGAACGCTATAACCATTTGGTGCTTTTAGCGGAAAATAACAAAGGTTATGCAAATTTAATGAAAATCGTGTCTCTTGGTTTTACAGAGGGATTTTATTATAAACCTCGTGTGGATTATGAAGTTTTGGAAAAATACCATGAGGGAATTATTGCATTGAGTGCCTGCCTTGCGGGTGCTGTTGCGGCAAATCTTAGAAGAGGGTTGTATGAGCAGGCGAAACAAGAAGCGCTTCGCCTTTCTTCTATATTTGGAGAAGACCATTTTTATCTGGAGCTGCAGGATCATGGAATTGCTGATCAGCAGACAGTCAATCAAGGGCTGCTTCGGATGAGCCGTGAAACGGGGATTGAATTAGTTGCAACAAATGACGTGCATTATATTATGGACAGCGACGCAGAGGCACATGATATTTTGCTCTGCATCCAGACAAAAAAACTGGCAAAGGATCAGGACCGTATGCGGTATGAGGGAGGACAGTATTATCTGAAATCAGTCGAGGAGATGGAAAAGCTGTTTCCTTATGCGAAGCAAGCCATTGAAAGTACAGAAAAGATTGCAAAACGCTGTCATGTGGAAATTACCTTTGGGGAGTATAAGCTGCCGCATTTTGCCGTGCCGGAAGGATATACTTCCTGGGAGTATCTGAAGAAGCTTTGCAAGGAAGGGCTTGTCCGGTGTTATGGGAAGGATGCCCCGCTTTATGTGAAACGGCTTGCGCAGGAGTTAGAGGTTATCTACAAAATGGGCTTTGTGGATTATTTTTTAATTGTCTGGGATTTTATCCGTTTTGCCAGAGAGAGAAATATCAGTGTCGGGCCAGGGCGTGGTTCTGCGGCAGGTAGTATCGTTTCTTACACACTTGGAATTACTAATATTGATCCGATTCGCTATAATCTGCTGTTTGAGCGTTTTTTGAATCCAGAGCGTGTTACAATGCCTGATATCGATATTGATTTTTGCTATGAACGCCGTCCAGAGGTAATTGATTATGTAGTACAAAAATATGGGGAAGACCATGTAGTGCAGATTGTTACGTTTGGTACATTAGCGGCACGCAATGCGATTCGTGATGTAGGACGTGTACTGGATTTGCCATATAGTTATGTAGATACAGTCGCAAAGGCAGTTCCAACAGAACCTAATATTACGATTGACAAGGCGTTGGACAGGAATCCAGAGTTAAAAGCTGTTTATGAAACGGATGAACAGGCAAAAGGGCTGATTGACATGTCAAGGCGGCTTGAAGGGCTTCCAAGGCATATTTCCATCCATGCGGCAGGCGTCTTAATCAGCCCCAAGCCGGTAGATGAATATATTCCACTCTCTAAGGCGGCTGACGGAACGATTACGACACAGTTTACGATGACTACTTTAGAAGAGCTTGGTTTATTGAAAATGGATTTTCTGGGGCTTCGGACATTGACTGTGATTCAGGATGCAGCACGTCTTGCGGGGATTTTTGACGATGCGACAATGAATATTGATGAGAGGATGATGCAGATTGATTTTGAAGATAAAAATGTATTTGAAATGATTTCATCAGGACATACAGAAGGTGTGTTCCAGTTAGAAAGCGGCGGTATGAAGCAGTTTATGAAGGAGTTAAAGCCGCAGAATATGGAGGACATTATTGCGGGAATCTCATTGTACCGTCCAGGGCCAATGGATTATATTCCACAGTATGTAGCAGGAAAAACGAATCAGGATAATGTTACTTATGATTGTCCGCAGTTAGAACCGATTTTAGAGCCGACATATGGTTGTATTGTCTATCAGGAACAGGTCATGCAGATTGTCCGAAATCTTGCGGGCTACAGCTTTGGGCGAAGCGATTTGGTGCGCAGGGCGATGGCAAAGAAAAAGGCATCGGTAATGGCGGCAGAACGCCGGAACTTTGTTTATGGAAATGAAGAAGAAGGGGTAAAAGGCTGTATTGCCAATGGGATTCCAGAAGAAGTGGCAAATAAAATTTATGATGATATGACAGAATTTGCCAAATACGCTTTTAATAAGTCCCATGCAGCCGCTTATGCAGTTGTGGCGTATCAGACAGCCTGGTTGAAATATTATTACCCAATTGAGTTTATGGCGGCGCTTATGACATCTGTCAAAGACCATAATAGTAAGGTGTTAGAGTATTCTATGACATGCCGCCAGATGGGTATTGAGATATTAGGGCCGGATATTAATGAAGGATTTTCTGAATTTTCAGTATCAAATGGTAAAATTCGTTTTGGTATGTCAGCAATTAAAGGAATCGGTACATCTGTTATTGAGGCGATTGTGGAAGAGCGGGAAAAGAATGGGCTTTTTACTTCGATGGAAGATTTTATGATGCGTCTTTCTACGAAAGAAGTCAATAAACATACCTTAGAAAATTTCATTAAGTCAGGAGCTTTTGACTGTCTGGAAGGCACCAGAAAGCAGAAATTGCAGGTGCTTCCAATTATGCTTGACAATATAGCCCGGGAGAAAAAAGACAGCATGGAAGGGCAGATGTCGCTCTTTGACATGGGAGATGAAGAGCTTTCCAAAGCAAATCAAATTGTTTATCCAAATGTTGGAGAGTTTGAGCGGGAGGAATATCTGGCGCTGGAAAAAGAGATGCTTGGAATCTATATTAGTGGCCATCCTCTGGAAGAATATATCGGGCTGATGCAGAAAAATTGTACCAGGATTTCAAAGGATTTTTTGCTGGAAGAAGATGGAGGGCAGACAGGGGCATCGGATGTGCAAGATGGCGAAAACGTTGTGATTGGTGGGCTTTTGATTGATAAAACAGTTCGGGCAACCAGGACAAATTCTATTATGGCAATTCTGAAATTGGAAGATTTGTATGGAACGACAGAAGTTGTTGTCTTTCCAAGAGATTATGAGAAAAACAAGGCTCTGCTCAATATAGACAGCAAACTTTTTATCAAAGGGAAGGCAAAAATCGAAGAAGACAGGGGGAATAAAGTAATCTGCCAGAAGGTTATCCCTTTTGAAGAGATCCCTTGTGAGCTTTGGCTTCGGTTTAAAGATATTGCCGCTTTTGAGAAAGAAGAGCAAAATCTTTATCAGACGATGCTTCCCTATGATGGAAAAGACCGTGTGTGTATCTATGCGGAAAAGGAGAAACAGGTCAAACGTCTTTCGGCAGGAAAAAGTGTGGATGCCAGAAGATTAGCAGGGCAGGGCGCACTCTCCTATCTGGGGAAAGATTCTGTGGCGATTAAAGAGTTGTTGATTAAGTAGTAATGAAATAAAAGATAAACCTGGAAATTTAAAGAAAAGAGTATTGAAAAATAATGAATTATAGCGTAAAATCGTGAGTAGAATGTTGAGAAGGAAAAGGAGGGCGTTTATGAGCGATTCAGTAAAAACGATTGGTGTATTGACCAGTGGTGGTGATGCGCCGGGAATGAATGCTGCAATTCGTGCAGTAGTCCGTACCGGCATTGCAAATGGCCTGAAGGTAAAAGGAATTCACTGTGGGTATGCCGGCTTGCTGGATGAGGATATTGTAGATATGGGAACTCTTGACGTTTCCAATATTATTCAGACAGGCGGAACGATTTTATACACGGCACGTTGTCCTGAGTTTAAGAAAGAACAATTCCAGAGAATGGGTGCGGATATATGTAAAAAGCATGGTATTGATGGTATCGTTGTTATTGGTGGAGATGGTTCTTTTAATGGTGCAAGTAAACTTGCAAAGTTTGGCGTTAATACAGTTGGCGTGCCAGGAACAATTGATTTGGATATTGCCTGTACAGAATATACAATTGGTTTTGATACTGCTATTAATACAGCGATGGAAGCGATTGATAAGTTAAGGGATACGTCAGAATCTCATGAGCGTTGCAGCATTGTGGAAGTAATGGGGCGTACAGCAGGACATATTGCGTTGTGGACAGGAATTGCCAGTGGAGCAGAGTATATTTTGACAGCAGAGGAATATCATGGGGATATTCAGAGAATCATAAATAAGATACAGGATCGCCGCCGTCTTGGTAAAAAGAACCATATTATTGTAAATGCTGAAGGGGTTGGCAATTCAAATGAAATGGCAAAGTTAATTGAGATTGCGACAGGTGTAGAAACCAGGGCAACGATACTTGGCCATATCCAGCGTGGGGGAAACCCGACCTGTAAAGACCGCGTATATGCTTCTGCATTGGGGACAAAAGCAGTTGAGCTCTTATGTGAGGGCAAATCAAACCGTGTAGTAGGATATAAAGATGGTGAGTTTGTGGATTATGATATGCAGGAAGCACTTGCAATGGAAAAGGGATTAGATCCATATCTGTCCCATATCAGCCGTAAACTTACCACAAAATAAAAATAATATGAAAATAGAACGGAGGACATTTATGAAGAAGTTAGCAAAAATAGTGGCTGCTGTAGGGGTTATCGCCGGAGGAATTGCCGGAGCAATGTATTTCTTTAAGAAAAAGAAAGAAAAAGATGAGTACGACGATTTTGATGATGATGATTTTGATGACGTTTTCGAGGATGATGAGGAAGAGGACAGAGATTATGTTACCTTAGACCTTGAAAATGAGGAAAAAGAGACAGAGGATCAGCCTGCGGAAGAAGCAAAAGAGGAAGAAGAAACAGAGGAATAAAATAAGGAGTTGCCTGTAAAGCGGCTGCTTTCCTGAATATTTTTATAAAAACCTGCCCTGTTAAGACAAGGCAGGTTTTTTCTGTGGAGTGGCAGGGGCTGTGATAAAATCTTATTTTTTAATTTTTGCCTTCTGTCCCTTTGCCGCACGTTTGCGGTTATGGATTTTGTGCGGATCGTATTTTTTCTGGTCAAAGACAAGTTCATCACAGTCGGGCATAACAACAGAAGCATACCGGACTGTGTCGTTTTCATCCAGTGTGATTCCTTTTACGCCCCGGCTTGTCTTTTTCAGTTCGCTGACTTCATTTAGTGGGAAACCGAGGGAAAGTCCCTTTTTCGTAATCAATACAACTTTGGCATCAGGATTAATTGCTTCCGCAACGTTTAGTGGTGTGATTCCGGCGATACTGTCATCTTTGTCTATCTTGGTGGTGGCAATGACAGAGCGGTTGGTATCAAAGGAAATTCCGGCTACCTGTTTAACAAAGCCTTTTTTAGTTGCAAAGAAAAGTTGTGATTCAAAAAGGGCTTCAGCGGAAATATATAAAATGATGTTCTCCTGGTTTGATTTGCAGAGGGATTGAATCAGCGTCCCTTTGTCACGGCTCCGTCCTTTTGGAATGTTCATCGCCTTAATCTGATACATATTGCCTTCTTCGGTAAAGACGCAGAGGCGGTCTGTATTTTTTAAGGAAATAATATGTGCATATTCAGCAAGTGTTTCTTCGGCAAGGCGGGAATAGCTTGTGGAATCGATGGTTTTTACATATCCGAAACGGTCAATCAGAACATAAAGTTCTTCTTCTTTGATTTCTTCCACATATTTTTCTTTTGTCAGGTTGTCTAACTGTGTCAGGCGTTTTCTGCCAAATTTTTTCTTGTATTCCCTTAAGCGTGTAATAATAATTTTATGAAGTTCTTTTTTTTCACTTAAAATATTAGTATAATCTGCAATATTACTACGGAGCTGTTCGCCTTCCTGATGGAGTTTTAATAGTTCCAGACCGATTAACCGGCTAAGAGGCATGGTAAGGATTGCCTCTGCCTGACGTTCTGTAAAAGAGAGAGTAGCAGCTTCTTTTGCCGATTTTTTGCTTTTAAAGTTAATGCCATCAGTCGTTCCATGGATTAGGCAGCCTTTTGCCTGTTTGACAGAATCGCTGCCTCGCAGAATTTCAATAATCAGGTCGATAACATCGGTTGCCTTTATTAAGCCGTCTACAATTTCCAGCCGGTCATTTGCTTTGGCAAGAAGATACTCATATTCTTTTGTGTAAAGCTCTTCCTGAAAAGATACAAATTCTTGAATTAAGTGTTTTAGATTAAATGTAATCGGCTGCTTGTCTTTGACAGCAAGCATATTAACGCTGTAAGTGTCCTCCATTGCTGTTTTTTTATAAAGGCCATTTAACAGATTATCAATGTTTCTGTCCTTTTTTACTTCTACAATCAGGCGGATTCCCTCTTTGGAGGATTCATCACGGACATCATAAATTTCATCAAATACTTTATCCTTTGCGAGGGAAACAAGATTTTCCAGTAATTTTGACTTATTTCCGGCAACAGTATAAGGGATTTCCGTAATAATAATATTTTTTCTGCCATAATCGCTTTCTTCGATTTCTGTTTTAGCACGCAGAGTCAGTTTTCCCTCGCCGGTTTCATAGATGGATGGAATTTCGTCTGCGTTGGTAATCATTGCCCCGGTTGGGAAATCTGGGCCTTTAATATATTTCATCAGTCCTTTTACTGTGATTTCCGGGTTTTTAATATAGGCAATAACCCCGTCAATCACTTCACTGGCATTGTGCGGAGGAATATTTGTTACCATACCCACAGCGATTCCTGTTGTTCCGTTAATCAGAAGGTTTGGAAGCGTTGCGGGAAGAACAAGGGGTTCCTTTTCGCTTTCATCAAAGTTAGGGCCAAATGGTACAAGGCCTTTGTCCAGATTGTCAAGGAGCGTCATAGCTCCAAAAGACAGCCTTGCTTCTGTGTAACGCATGGCAGCGGCGCTGTCTCCGTCAATAGAACCGAAATTTCCATGACCGTCCACAAGAGGGAGTGTCAGGGAATAGTCCTCTGTCATGTGAACCAATGCGTCGTAAATGGAGCTGTCACCATGTGGGTGGTATTTACCCATAGTATCTCCGACAATACGGGCGCTTTTTCTGTGAGGTTTTTCGGGAGAAAGCCCAAGTTCTGTCATGGCATATAAAATTCTGCGCTGAACCGGTTTTAAGCCATCTCTTACATCAGGCAGGGCACGTGAAATAATAACGCTGACAGCATAATCACGGTAAGAATTTTTCATCTCGTCAGCAAAATCCAGTTGTATAATTGATTGTTCCATGTTAATCCTCCATGCCGCACCTTTTGCGGCGCAAATCTTCATTTCTGCTTAAATATCCAGTGTTGCGTATTTTGCTTCTTCCATAATAAATTCACGTCTTGGCGGGACGTTGCTGCTCATTAATGTAGTAGTGATGTCATCGGCTTCTACAGAGTCGCTGATGGAAACCTGTGCCAAAATCCGGCTTTCTGGGTTTAAGGTCGTTTCCCAGAGCTGTTCGGCATCCATCTCTCCAAGTCCTTTGTAACGCTGAATACTGATGATTTTGTTATCTTTATTCTTGCGGAATTTTTCTAATTCAATGTCATTAAAAATGTACTCGGAGTGTTTTGTGTTCTTTTTTGCCTTTTTTCCGGTTTTTGGGCTTTCCAGTTTTTTGTTTTCAAAATCTACTTTGTAAAGCGGCGGCAGGCCACGGTAAATCTTTCCTTCATAAATCAGTTCTGGCATAAAGCGGTAGAAAAAGGTCAAAAGTAATGTGCTGATATGTGCTCCGTCGACATCGGCATCTGTCAGAATAATGATTTTATCATAGCGGAGCTTGGTAATATCAAATTCTTCTCCGATTCCACAGCCAAAAGAAGCAATCATCGACTTGATTTCATGGTTCTGCAAAATTTTTTCCAGAGAAGCTTTTTCTACATTCAGAATCTTGCCTCTTAGTGGAAGGACAGCCTGTGTTTTACGGTTACGTGCCGTTTTTACCGTGCCGCCGGCAGAATCTCCTTCGACAATATAAACTTCGCATTCTTCCGGCTTTTTGGAAGTGCAGGCGGCAAGTTTGCTTTTTGTGTCCATATCATTTAACTGCTTTAAGACGGCTGTTCTGGCTTTGTCGCTGGCTTTGCGGGCATTGTAGGATTTCAAAGAATTATCCAGAATCTTTTTCAGGATTTCTACATTTTTATCCAGATAGTGCTGTACTTCGGTGCTGAAAACTTCGTCCACAGCGCTTTTGGCATCTGTATTTCCAAGTTTTGTCTTTGTCTGGCCTTCAAACTGTGGGTCAGGATGCTTGATGGAAATAATGGCGACCAGCCCATTTCGGATGTCTTTCCCATCAAAATTATCATCCTTTTCTTTTAAAGTGCCAAGTTCTCTCGCATATTGGTTCATAACTCTTGTCAAAGCTGTTTTAAAGCCAGTTACTAATGTACCTCCATCTACAACATTAATGCGGTTGCAGTACGAATTAATCTGCTCTGAAAAATTTGCTGTATACTGGAAAGCGATTTCCACTTCAATATCGCCGCTTTTTCCCTCAATATATACAGGTTCTTCATGGAGGACAGAAGCATCACGGTTGATATAGTTTACAAAACTTTTGATTCCATATTTTTCCATATAAACACGTTCATCGCCATCGATTTCATTTTTGTAGTTTAGCTTTAGCCCTTTATTTAAAAAGGCGATTTCCTTTAATTTTTTTCGGATAACTTCTGCTTTAAAAACAACTGTTTCAAAAATTTCATCATCTGGATAGAAGGTGACTTTTGTTCCTGATGCGCTTTTGGCACATTTTCCGATGGAAGGAAGGAGTCCTTTTTCTAATGGTATAGTTGGATGGCCGCCATTTTTGTATTCGTCACGATAAATCAGGCCATCTTTTTTCACTTCCACAATCATATGGGCAGACAGGGCGTTGACAACGGAAGAACCAACACCATGCAGTCCGCCAGATACTTTATATGCGCCATTTCCAAACTTTCCTCCGGCATGGAGAATGGTATATACAACACGCACGGTAGGAATCTTTTTTGTCGGATGGATGTCAATCGGGACGCCACGGCCATTGTCCTCTACACAGATACCACCATCTTTTTGTACAGTAATGTTGATTTCTGTGCAGTAACCTGCCAGATGCTCGTCAATACTGTTATCTAAAATTTCCCAAATTAAGTGGTGAAGTCCACGGCTGCCAGTTGACCCGATATACATGCCAGGGCGTTTGCGGACAGCCTCTAAACCTTCTAATACCACGATTTCCTTTCCTGTATATTCGCTCATAGTTCCTCCTATAATTACGCTCCCTAATTAAGTATACCAGTTTTCGATTTTACTATAATCTTTCAAAATTTTCAATAAAAATTAAAAAGTGCTTGCAAAGTTTTTGGAAATGTGGTAATATATGTATCGTTGCTGAATACAGCAAGCGTGTTAGATGGATTTTCGGACCTTTAGCTCAGTTGGTCAGAGCAATCGGCTCATAACCGATCGGTCCAGGGTTCGAGTCCCTGAGGGTCCATTTGAATAAGGCCCAGTGGCTCAGTTGGTTAGAGCGTCGCCCTGTCACGGCGAAGGTCGAGGGTTCGAGTCCCTTCTGGGTCGTTACCACTTGACAAGTTGTCAATTAGATGGTATAGTTAAAAAGGTTTCGGGATCTTAGCTCAGCTGGGAGAGCATCTGCCTTACAAGCAGAGGGTCACAGGTTCGAGCCCTGTAGGTCCCACTCAGTAGTATTACATATTGTGATATTACATAATTGAATATTGTATGCCGCAGTGGCGGAACTGGCAGACGCCCAGGACTTAAAATCCTGTGGGTAGTGATACCCGTACCGGTTCGATTCCGGTCTGCGGCATTATAAAAGTAGTCACAGCTCTTTACAGAGTTTGTGGCTATTTTTTATGATTTTAGAACAGCCTACACGCTGATTTCGGAAAAAAGGAATGTGTCATGTTGAACAAATTGTCATTTTGAAGTATAATATAACTTGTGTTGGTGTTTTGCACGGGAAAATCTAGGAATGGTAAGATTTGGAGGGCATGGCAGTGCGTTTGCATATTAAGAATATTGGCAGTTTGAGTGATGCAGATATAGAGATTGAAGGTATTACAATAATTGCAGGAGAAAATAATATTGGAAAGAGTACCATAGGGAAAAGTTTTTATGCATTTTTAAACAATATGGATGCATGGCATGAAATCTATGAAAAACAATGTCAATCCAATATAGTTCGTTATCTGAACAGTAAAAATACTGTGTTGGAAGATCTGTGTATGAGTTTGTCATGCAGAAAAATATGATTAATCAGTCTTTTCAGCTGGTATTTCAAAAACAGTTCAGAAAGATTAAATCAGGCAGAAGCAGGATTAGTTTCCTGGACGACAAAAAACGGGAAGTATATATGGAATGGAATGATGATGCAGAAAGGTTATCTGCTCCTTTGAGAGTATCCCAGCAGGTACATTTTATAGAATCGCCAAAGATATATGATTTTCTGTCGGATACCAGATATGGGCATGTACAGAAGGAATATTTACGCCATCTGATGGCACCGAATGTTTTTAAGAAAAAAGACTTTTTTTACACAAAAAGAGATGATTCAGAAGAACTTTCAAATTTTGAGGATGGTTCAGGGGAAATTCAGGAAGTGATTGATGAGTTGACTGAGGTTATGGGAGGCAGGGCTGAGTTTTTCCAGAAAGTTGGTTTGGAGTTTAAGGATAAAAAGATAAAGGAACCTTTACATGCAGTGAATGTTTCAACGGGATTGAAGTCAATTGCATTATTAGAGTATGCATTGAGGATTGGGGCAATAAAGAGGGGAGATATATTGGTACTGGATGAACCGGAAATTAATCTGCACCCAGAATGGCAGAAAGAATATGCCAGGGCATTAGTTATGTTACAGAAATTATTTGACCTGAAACTTATTGTGACCACACATAGTCCCTATTTCATACGTTCTATAGAGTGTTTTTCGGATTTGAACAACACAATGGATTTTTTAAATGTATATAAGATTACTCAAACAGATGGAGACAGTGTTGTAGAAAATTTATCTTATAGTGAATATTGCATGACAGAGTTGTATGATGACTTGTCTGCTCCTCTGGAGGAACTGGAGGAGATGTTATCAAATAAATATGGAATGGAAGAGGAATAGAAGGTATAGCATTTACTGCATTTTGGAAATTTGCGATAAGACATAAGCAAACGAAAGAAAGGAATTCTAATCAACATAAATGATAAATGTACTGGAAAATGTGAAAAGAGAATTGGAAATGAAGCCGGAATATGAGGATGAAAAGATTATGTCAAATCTTTAACTGGTGTCTTTGTCCAAGCCTTTAAGATCAGTTGAAAATGTGAAGGACAATCAAAAGGAATATGTGGAATATATTGAGTCGAATGGTTGGTTAAAAGAAATATGTGAGTTATGTGACAAGGTTCCGGTTATTGATATGGATAATGTGAAAAAACTTATAGATAAAGACAGGAAATCTTGTGATGCATTGTGGTATAGTTATAATGGAGAACGAAAATCCATTCTTGCAGAGCTTAAGAATTCGTCCAAAAGCAAGGTGATGGATTGGATACGAAAGGATGGAAAGGAGAAACGAATTCGGGCGGCAAGGAATGTTGTTGGTTCTAGGAAAGAAACGAAAGATATATTTGACGGATTTGCAGATTATGTGGAGAAATCTGGTTTGTGTGGGTGTACGAAGGAGGAATTTCCGGGAAATGCATTACCAAGATTATCAAAGTCTAAAGAAGGGAAAAAAGTTAGAAAATTTTCATTATTTTCGGCGTCTGATTTTGCTGAAATCGTGACAGAGGGATTTTTTGAGGGGTGGGACTGGGGTGAGTATCTGGTATAGGGAAAGAAAGAATAAGAGGAGGCATAGTTTATGGAAAAACAGATTTTTACCAATGAAGTGATATTGTCCTGGTTACAATATTATGCAGGGAATACAACGATTGACTTAGAGCATGTAAAAATTATTGATATTACCAAAAAGAATAAGAATATTATTCCAACGATAGAATCTCACAAGACAACAATGGTCTTTACCAATGCGGGAATGGAAGATATTTTTTACCGCCTGTGGAATGCGGGGCTTGGTGAATGTGATGTTTGGTACAATGAAGGTTCCGAGCCGGAAGGAGAAATTTTCAGCAAAAAGGTAAAGGATATGATTGACCGTGGAATTAATGCGTCTGCGGGTATGTTAATCGTTAATTCCAAGGCACGGAATACAACTAAGATTGGCATGGGAAATGAGCTGTTCCGCAAAGGTTCCATTCATTATGTGGGCAGTGAAATTCGCGCAGTGCTTTTGAATAAAATGATGGTAGATACACAGGATGATATTTGTGTGATTAGTGGTGAGAGTATTGCGATTGAGGCGGCATTAATTGCTGCGGAGGGTAATGTAATTGCTGTAGAATATAACCGAGCTGACAGGGAGACGATGGAGGATAATGTAGAACATTTTGGATTACAAAACGTGACAATTGTGGATTGTGTGGATGAAGAGAATATGAAGGATTGTCCCGTACCATCACTGGTTTTTATGGTAGCATCGGCAAGTATGGAAAAAGAACTTGCCTATCTGACTAAAATCAATCCACGGATTAATGTTGTTATCTACACTTTGGATTTCAAAGTTGCGGCGGCAGCGGAAGACATTTTAGGAAAATATGGTATTACGGATGTTGATACGATTCAGATTGCTGTTTCAAGACTGGGCAGTAACCATGCTTTTAAGCAGCAGCCGGCACCGTGGATTATTACAGGCAAAGGTAATGAGTAGCAGTTACTGTTTTCAGGGGATAATCATTATAAGGAGCTGTTTATGGCAAAGAAAAAGAAAGTGTATGCCGTTAAGGCGTCCCAGTCAATTCGCACAAAGCTGATTTTAATTATGGTCTGCATTATGGGAATAATGATGTTGGCATACTGGTTTATGAATTATACACTTTTATCGCCTTATTATGAATATAGTAAGGCTTCTTTGCTTGCGGGTTCCTATTATGATGTAAATGAGGTGGCAAATGAGGATGAATCATACAGAAATGGAGAAGCTACTCTATCTTCTGACAGTGAGCTGAAACTTGAGATTATCCGGGAAAACAGTGCGGTAAACCTCTATATTTTCCAGGTTATCAATTTCTGGGGAGAAACACTTTACCAGTTTGATTATCCAGGGGTAACGCAGGCACAGCAGAAGATGATTGAAGATCTGACAGAAAATTATATCTATGGCTCTGGTGAGGAGAGCGCCAGCGGGCATAAAGGAAGGCAAATGATTCGTGAGAAAGAGGATTATACGATTTATAAAGTATATGATAAGCGGATCGGTTCTTATTATCTGGAACTTTTTGGAAAGATGGAGGTTGGATCATACGTTTATCTGCGTACCAATTATCAGAGCATGAACGAGAGTATTGATATCTTTAACCGATTTATTGGTTATGCGGGCAGTGGAGTCCTTCTGGTTAGTGTTATTATTATGATATTTTGGGGAAACAGCTTTGTAAAGCCCATTTTGCAGATTACTGATATTGCAAAGAGGATGTCAGAACTGGATTTTGAGGCAAAATATCCAGTAAAAACGCATGATGAAATCGGAGTGCTTGGTAGCAGCATCAATACGTTGTCGGAAACTTTAGAAACAACGATTTCGGAGTTAAAAACAGCTAACAATGAGCTGCAGAAAGATATTGAGCAAAAGACGCAGATTGATGAAATGCGCAAAGAGTTCCTTTCCAATGTGTCACATGAGCTTAAGACGCCGATTGCCCTGATTCAGGGGTATGCGGAAGGGCTGCAGGATAATATCAGCGATGATGCGGAAAGCAGAGAGTTTTACTGTGAGGTAATCATTGATGAGGCGAAAAAAATGAATAAGATGGTCAAAAAACTTTTGACGCTGAATCAGATTGAATTTGGAAATGACCAGGTGGTGTTTGAGCGTTTTGATATTGTAAATCTAATACAGAATGTAATGCAGTCGGCAGTGCTTCTTGCAGGGCAGAAAGATGCTGCATTGGGATTTGACAGGGACTATGAGCCAGTATATGTCTGGGCGGATGAATATATGGTAGAAGAAATTGTGACCAATTATGTCAGCAACGCAATTAATCATGTGGATTTTGAAAAAAAGATTGTGGTTTCTCTGGAAAACAGGGAAAAATTGGTACGTATCAAGGTATTTAATACCGGCATGCCGATACCAGAGGAAGATATTGATAAAGTCTGGATTAAATTTTATAAGGTAGATAAGGCGCGGACAAGAGAATATGGCGGGAGTGGTATCGGGCTTTCTATTGTTAAAGCAATTATGGATTCCATGAACCAGGAATGCGGCGTAGAAAACTGTGATCATGGTGTAGAATTCTGGTTTGAACTGGAACATGTCTGAAAATTGAAACGATTGATTGACGATATAACCTTGATTATGGTAGTATAGTAATATGAATTTGGAATCTGGGAACGAAAAGAAGGATTTCACGGGAGGTAGCAAATGAAAAGAAAACTATGTATTTTAGCACTCGCTGTAACGGTTGTTCTTACCGGATGCAGTTATAACATACCGGATTTATCTAATGTGGATAATGACCTGGCAGGGCAGTATGTGGCAGATGCACTTTTACGGCATGACAAGCATTATGATGAAGGGCTTGACTATGATCATGCACTGTTACAGCCGACACCAACACCAGTCCCAACAACAGCGCCGGCAACTTTGCCGCCTGCAGGCAGCGCTGCTCCGGGCGGGCAGGAGGGG
The DNA here is from genome assembly GCA_947651225.1 of uncultured bacterium. Taxonomy (GTDB): domain Bacteria; phylum Bacillota; class Clostridia; order Lachnospirales; family Lachnospiraceae; genus Butyribacter. The sequence goes on from CANSYK010000011.1 coordinate 47,535, forward strand.
CAGGGGGCTTCTGTAAAGGAGGGGAATGATACGCCAGCAGAATTAACGAGTGTATCGCTTTCTGATATCTATGGAATGTCTGGAGTTACAGTAAAAGGAAATACATACCGTGTTACATCGTCATATGGTACAGATTATTCTGTCTGCATGGCAAAAAAAGGTAAAAAACTGGTAGTGGTGAATTTCACAATATCGAATACATCAAAATCAGAAAAGAAAGTGAATCTCCAGAAAGCAGGGGTACAGGCAGAGCTTCTTTTAGACGGAGAAAGTGCAGGCGCACCTCTGTTGTCTATTGTAGATGGGGATTTGCAGTCCTTTAGTACCAAGATTGCCGCTGGGAAAAGAAAACAGGGCGTTCTGATTTTTGAGATAGATAAATCGGCTGAAGTCAATGATGTTGAGGTGCGTTTTGTAAAAGGAAACAAGGAATCTGTCGTATCGATACATTAAAAAGGTTACTGGAAATCAATTGTTACTATTCACGGCTGGTTTTTCGCATGATGTTTAGAATAGCCGTGAATAGTAACAATCAATCTGCTGTCAGGTGATTAATTAGTTGTTTTTTGTTTAAAGATGTTTTATAATATTTATTAAGTATAAACCGGCTTTTTGCCTTCAGGGAGTTTTCAGGTGAATGATATTAAAGTACCTGTGGGTGGTTATTTGATGGCGGGATTACACATTTTGGAGGGAAAGACATGGAGACAGGGATTCTATTAGAGAGCGGAACAAATGAGTTGGAAATACTTCAATTCAAGGTGGGGGATAATTTTTATGGGATTAATGTAGCGAAAATTCGTGAGATATTAAGCTATGTGAAGCCAACACCGATACCAAATGCGGACCCGAGGATTGAAGGGATCTTTATGCCACGTGATGAGGTTATTTCTGTGATTAATCTGGCAGAGTGTTTAAAGCTAAGTACAGCACCAGTGGAAGCGACTGCGACAGATATGTATATTGTTACAAATTTTAATATGCTGAATGTGGCATTTCATGTAAATGCGGTACAGGGAATTCACAGAGTTTCCTGGAGTGAGATTATTAAGCCGGATTCCACAATGAATGCTGCGGGAGCGGGTATGGCAACAGGAATTGTGCGGATTGATGACAAGCTGATTATTGTTCTGGATTTTGAGAAGATTGTTTCAGAAATTAATCCGGAGAGTGGACTAAAGCTTTCTGATGTAGCACATATGCGTGGAAGGGGAAGAAATGAATCGCCGATTTTGATTGCGGAAGATTCTGCACTGCTTAGTAAGATGATTGTGAATTGTCTGGAACAGGCAGGTTATACCAATATTATAACAACGGATAATGGACAGGAATGTTGGAATACACTCCGTAAATACCAGAGGCAGGGCGTTGTGGATGAAAAGGTTTCCTGTGTCATTACAGATATTGAGATGCCGCAGATGGATGGTCATCGTTTGACAAAGTTAATTAAGGCAGATGATGAATTGAAAAAAATTCCAGTTGTTATCTTTTCTTCTTTGGTCAATGATGAAATGCGTAGAAAGGGCGAGCAGCTTGGCGCAAACGCCCAGTTGTCAAAGCCGGAAATCGGTGAGCTTGTCAATGCGATTGACAGATTGTTAGAGGAAGCGGCAGCCGCAGAAGCTAACTAGTATAATTCAATTTAATTACCTTATCTTTTGGTGAGCAAAAGGTATGGTTAATGAAATCGGTTATACTGTACTAGCTTGCGTGAAAAGATAAAAGGTGGAGGAGAAGCAATTGAACGAGGAAAAAGATCTGCAGGAAGAGGATATAACTGCTGATGAAGGAATGGAGGATTTATCTTCCTTTGTGGATTTTGCAGATTTAGATGAGTTAGAATATACGGATAATCAGGATATATTTGGTGATTTGGGCAATATTGGTGACCTAGGGGAGATGCCGGATTTATCGTTAGATAATCTGGCAGAGGGTGATGGTTCAGAGATGGAAGAAGAGATTTCGGTGCCGGATTTGACGGCAGAGGAACCGGAAGAATCTCCATTTCATACTGTGGAACCGGAAGAGAATCTTTCCATTCCTGATTTGATGGAGGAAGAAAAGGATTCGATACCAGATTTATTATCAGATGAAGATACAGCAATGCCAGGACTGGACGAAATGTCGGATACGGAAAGTGATATATTGCCAGGATTGGATGAAATGCCAGATGCCGAAGGTGGCATGCTCCTAGGACTGGATGAACTGTCCGATCTGGGAGATGATGTGCCAACAGCAGAATCAGATGCCACAGCTAGTATGGAAAGCGATGCGGCACCAGACCAGGATGCGGAAGAGACTATGATTGTTCCAGATATGGATTTGGGCAGTGGAATGGCAGATGCTATCGGCGATGAGACAACGGATTTTCCAGATGTTTCTATGGGCGATGAATTTGGTGCATCGGATGATGGACCGATTCTTGATGATGCTGTAAGTGATATTCTTGCAGGAGAAGGCGGCATGGACAATTTAGACCTGGGCTTTTCAGATGGAGAAGAGGGTGCGCCCGCTGTGGAAGAGAACAGTGGAAGCGGTCTTGATTCGATGTTAGGCGGTTTGTTGGATAATTTGGACATGAATGATTCTTTAGCAGAAGATAATCCTTTAGGGTTAGATGACGCAGCAGTTTCTATGGAAGATTTGAGCGACTTGTCCGCAGATACGGAAGATATGCTGGATATATCAGGAATGGTTCCAGAAGAACAGAAGGCAGAAAAAGAGCCTGGGCTTTTGAAGCGCATGTTTGGCAATGTTGTGACAGATGAGATTGCAGAACAGGAGCGCATGGCAGCACAGCAAGAAGAAGAAGAGGCTGCAAAGAGGGAAGAGGAAGAAGCAAAGGCAAAAGAAGAGGCAGAAGCTAAAAAAGCGGAGAAACAAGCAGAAAAAGCTGCGAAGAAGGAAGAAAAGAAGAAGTTAAAGGAAGCAAAGAAAGCAGAAAAGGCAGCTGCGAAAGAAGAAAAGAAGAAGCAGAAAGAGGAAGAAGCTGCTGCGGAAGCTGCAGAATTAGAAGTAGTTGGAAAACTGAATAAAGTTGGTGTTTCCATTATTGTGATTGCAACCATTCTGTTTTTGACCGTTGAGATTGCTGGAACAAATGTATTTGGCTACATAAGTACCAAGAATAAGGCGGTTGATTACTTTGAAATGGGCAAGTACACACAGGCATATCAGGAAGCAATCGGAACAAATATGTCAGAAAAAGATAAGGAAGAATACGATAAAATTAAGGTTGTGATGAAGGTACAGCAGTCTTTGAATGCGTATCAGAATTATGACAGGGTTAGTTATTATCCGGAGGCTCTTGATGCACTACTGCGTGGATTAAAGCGTTATGATGCCAATATTGATAGGGGAATTGAGTTGGAAGTGGATAGTGATATGATGTCCTGCCGTAAGCAGATTTTAACACTGCTTCAAGCAGATTTTAATCTTTCCGAATCAGATGCCTATTCGATTTTAGCGCTGGATTCAGAGAAGTATCAGAAAAAGGTCGTAGAACTTGGATTAAAGAAAAGATAGAGGGTAGCCCGCCGGTGGCAGCATTGGTGGGCTATTTCTATTGGGAAGGAAGCGATATTTGTAGTAGGTCAGGCTGGAAAGGAATATATAAAGATGATTGCGATTATTGATTATGATGCAGGAAATTTAAAAAGTGTGGAAAAGGCATTACAGTATCTTGGAGAAGAATGTAAGTGTACACGGGATGCACAGGAAATTTTAAAGGCAGATAAAGTGATTTTGCCAGGAGTAGGGGCTTTTGGTGATGCGATGGAAAAGCTTGAAAATTTTGGCCTGGTGGATGTGATTCAAAGGGTGGTAAAGGAGAGTAAGCCGTTTCTGGGAATCTGTCTGGGCTTGCAGCTTATGTTTGAAAGCAGCGATGAGGCGCCTGGAGTTCAGGGGCTATCTTTGCTGCCGGGGAAAATTGTGGCATTTCCAGAAAAAGAGGGATATAAGATTCCACATATGGGATGGAATTCCCTTGTGGTAAAGCAGGGAGCCAGACTGTTTCAGGGAGTGGAAGAAAATCCTTATGTCTATTTTGTGCACTCCTTTTATCTGGAGGCAGAAGAAAAGTCTGATGTAATGGCAACAACAGAATATATTACCCAGGTACATGCTTCTGTAGAGCATGGAAATCTTTTTGCCTGCCAGTTTCATCCAGAAAAGAGTGGGGAGACAGGCCTTAAGATGTTGAAAAACTTCTGTGCGTTGTAAGATGTTGTTATAGTAAACGCATAAAATACATGCGTTTACTATAATGGATGCGCACGGATACACATAGGAAGTTATGCTGCTGTTTTAGCAAAAGAAAGGGTAAAGAGGAAATGTTTACAAAAAGAATTATTCCATGTCTGGATGTAAATAACGGAAGGGTAGTAAAAGGGATTAATTTTGTGGATTTACGGGATGCCGGAGATCCGGTGGAGGTAGGAAAGGCCTATGGAGAAGCGGGGGCGGATGAACTTGTTTTTCTGGATATTACCGCTTCTTCCGATGCGAGGGCAACCAAAATTGATATGGTGCGCCGTGTGGCAGAAACGGTGTTTATTCCCTTTACGGTAGGGGGTGGAATCCGTACAATTGATGATTTTAAATTGGTGCTTCGGGAAGGGGCAGACAAGGTGGCGGTTAATTCTGCGGCAATCCAGAACCCGGAGCTGATTTCCGAAGCGGCAATGAAGTTTGGAAGCCAGTGTGTTGTGGTGGCGATTGATGCGAAACGGCGTACGGATGGCAGCGGTTGGAATATCTATAAAAACGGCGGGCGCATTGATATGGGAATTGATGCGGTAGAATGGGCAAGGAAGGCAAATGAACTGGGGGCAGGAGAAATTCTTCTGACCAGTATGGATTGTGATGGAACAAAGGATGGGTATGATATTGAGTTGACAAAAATGGTATCAGAACAGGTTTCTGTTCCTGTGATTGCCTCTGGGGGAGCCGGAACATTAGGGCATTTCAAGGAAGCTTTGTTGGAAGGAAATGCAGATGCTGTTTTAGCTGCTTCTTTATTCCATTATAAAGAACTTACAATAAAAGAGGTAAAGGAATATCTTCGAAAAGAAGGAATTAGTGTAAGATTGTAGTTACAGAAAGGGGATGAGAGTATGGCTATGATTACGAATGACTGGATTGATGCAATTCGCCCGGAATTTTCCAAGCCATATTATAAGGAACTGTTTGAGTTTGTAAAGGAAGAGTACAGCCGTGTGGTTGTTTATCCTCCGGCGGATGATATTTTTAATGCGTTTCACTTTACGCCATTGTCAAAGGTAAAGGTATTGATTTTAGGGCAGGACCCTTATCACAATGTACATCAAGCACATGGACTGAGTTTTTCTGTGCCGGATGATCAGAAAGATATTCCGCCTTCTCTTCAAAATATTTATAAGGAGCTGCAGGAGGATTTGGGATGTCAGATCCCAAACAACGGTTATCTGAAAAAATGGGCAGACCAGGGAGTCCTTTTATTAAATACGGTTTTAACAGTCCGCGCCCATCAGGCAAATTCTCATCAGGGAAAGGGTTGGGAGAAGTTTACTGATGCGGTTATTCAGGCGGTAAATATGCAGGAACGCCCAATTGTCTACCTTTTGTGGGGAAAACCGGCGCAGAGTAAGGCTTCAATGCTAAATAATCCAAAACATTTGATTTTAAAGGCACCACATCCAAGTCCTTTATCAGCTTACCGTGGATTTTTTGGATGCAAACATTTCAGTCAGGCAAACGCTTTCTTAGAGCAGAATGGGGCAGAGCCGATTGACTGGCAAATTGAAGATGTTTAGAAAGAAAGGAACTGTCAAATTACCTGACAGTTCTTTTTTTGCATTAGAATTGCAAGAAATTGAGCGGAAATTGAGCGGAAACGAAAAAAATGTTGCTTCCTGTCCGGTTTAATGCTATACTTTACTGTGATTTCGTTTTAGAACAGATAAATATACAGATAAATAGGAGCGATGTTCATGAGTGTATTTAGTAAGATTTTTGGAACCCACAGCCAGCATGAGGTAAAAAGAATTCTGCCGATTGTGGATAAAATCGAGGCACTAGGGCCGGAATATGAGAAGCTGACAGATACGGAACTGCAAGCAAAGACACCAGAATTTAAGGAAAGGCTTGCAAAGGGAGAGACGTTGGATGATCTGCTTCCAGAAGCATATGCAACAGTGCGTGAGGCAGCAACACGTGTGCTTGGAATGCGCCATTACCGTGTCCAGTTAATTGGTGGTGTTATCTTGCACCAGGGACGAATTACCGAGATGCGTACTGGTGAAGGAAAGACACTTGTATCTACTCTTCCGGCATATTTGAATGCTTTAGAGGAAAAAGGAGTCCATATCGTAACCGTCAATGACTACCTTGCAAAGCGTGATGCGGAGTGGATGGGTAAGGTACATGAGTTTTTAGGCCTTACGGTTGGCGTGATTTTAAACTCCATGGATAATGATGAAAGAAGGGAAGCATACGGATGTGATATTACCTATGCGACAAATAATGAACTGGGCTTTGATTATCTGCGTGACAATATGGTGGTATATAAAGAAGAACTGGTACAGCGTTCCCTTCACTATGCCATTATTGATGAGGTCGATTCTGTCCTGATTGATGAAGCGAGAACACCGCTTATTATTTCCGGGCAGAGTGGAAAGTCTACCAAATTATATGATGCGTGTGATATATTTGCCAGACAGTTGGAAAGAGGTACCGCAAAAGAACTTTCCAAGATGGATATTCTGATGAATGAAGAGGAACAGGAAACGGGTGACTATGTTGTAGATGAAAAGGATAAGAATGTCAACCTGACAGAAGAAGGTGTGCGAAAGGCAGAGCGTTTCTTCCGTGTGGACAATCTTGCTGATCCAAGCAACCTTGAATTGCAGCATAATATCAACCTTGCCCTGCGTGCGCATTCCTTAATGGCAAAAGATAAAGATTATGTGGTAAAAGATGATGAAGTTTTAATTGTAGATGAGTTTACGGGACGTATTATGCCAGGACGCCGTTTTTCTGATGGTCTTCATCAGGCGATTGAGGCGAAAGAGCATGTAAAGGTAAAGCGTGAAAGTAAGACGCTTGCGACCATTACGTTCCAGAACTTCTTTAATAAATATGAAAAGAAATCTGGTATGACCGGTACTGCATTGACAGAGGAAAAGGAATTTCGTGAAATCTATGGAATGGATGTTGTAGAAGTGCCTACAAATCTTCCGGTTGCCCGTGTGGATTACAATGATGTGGTTTATAAGACAAAGGAAGAGAAGTTTAATGCAGTTGTAGAAGATATCGCAGAGGCACATAAAAAAGGGCAGCCTGTGCTTGTCGGTACAATTGCAATCGACACTTCGGAATATTTGAGCAGTAAGCTAAAGAAGAAGGGAATTCCGCATAAAGTCTTAAATGCCAAGTTCCATGAGCTGGAGGCAGAAATTATTGCGGACGCCGGGCAGATGGGAGCTGTAACGATTGCAACGAATATGGCAGGACGTGGTACAGATATTAAGCTGGGGGATGGTGTTAAAGAAATCGGAGGACTGAAAATTATTGGTACAGAGCGCCATGAGTCCAGACGTATTGATAACCAGCTCCGTGGCCGTTCTGGGCGTCAGGGAGATCCGGGTGAGTCCCGTTTTTATATTTCCTTAGAGGATGATTTGATGCGCCTGTTTGGCTCTGAGCGTCTGATGGGATTGTTTGAGGCAATGCCGGAAGGGGAACAGATTGAGCATAAGATGTTATCAAATGCCATTGAAGGAGCGCAGAAGAAGATTGAAGGAAATAACTTTGGAATCAGAAAGAACCTGTTGGAGTTTGACCGTGTCAACAATGAACAGCGTGAGGTAATATATAAAGAACGCCGTATGGTATTAGACGGCGAAAGCATGCGTGATACCATTTATAAGATGATTACAGATGTGGTAGAGCATGTGGTAGATGCCATTATCAACGCAGATGCGCCTGCGGAAGAGTGGGATATACATCAGTTAAATAAGGTGCTTCATCCGATTATTCCAATGAAAAAAGTGGTTCTGACAGAGGATCAGCTGAAGCATATGAAAAAGGATGAGTTGTTACAGCAGTTAAAAGAAGAAGCGGTTAAAACGTATGAGGCAAAAGAAGCAGAATTTCCAGATCCTGACCGGATTCGTGAGGTGGAGCGGATTATCCTGCTGCGGGTTATTGACCATAAGTGGATGGATCATATTGATGATATGGATCAGCTTCGTCAGGGAATTGGCTTGCAGGCATTTGGACAGAGAGATCCTGTAGTAGAATATAAATTTGCCGGTTTTGACATGTTTAACGAAATGATTGATGCAATTGCCGAGGATACGGTAAGGGCGCTGATGCATATTCAGGTAGAACAGAATGAGCAGAATGTACAGCGTGAGCAGGTAGCAAAAGTAACGGGAACGAATAAGGATGAATCCGTTGCTGCTACGCCGAAAAAGAGAGAAGGCAAAAAGATTCAGCCAAATGATCCATGTCCTTGCGGAAGTGGGAAAAAATATAAAATGTGCTGTGGTAAACGTATTTAACGGTTGCCAAAAGTATAAATAGAAAGAGGTGAGTTGATGGTAGAGTATGATAATATAAAGCTTACATTATCAGAGTACGAAAAACCACTGCTTGAAATGGGGAATTCACTTTGACCTGGCAAATAAAAGAGATCGGGTTGAAGAGCTTGACAAGACGATGGAGGAGCCAGGATTTTGGGATAACCCAGAGGCTTCTACAGCGATAGTCCAGGAGAGCAGGAAATTAAAGACAGTGATTGAGCGGTATGAAGCACTTTGCGCAGAACGTGAAGATATGCTTACGCTGATTGAAATTGGCGAAGAAGAAAATGACGCCGATTTGGTGGAGGAAATTCAGTCCTCTTTGAAGAATTTTGAGGAGCAGTTTGAAAATCTTCGTATAGAAACGCTTTTAAGCGGCGAATATGATAAAGACAATGCGATTCTGACGCTTCATGCAGGCGCCGGCGGTACAGAAAGCTGTGATTGGGCAGGAATGCTTTGCCGGATGTATCAGAGGTGGGCAGAAAAGCAGGGATTTCAGGTGGAAATGCTTGACTTTCTGGATGGAGAGGAAGCTGGGCTAAAGTCGGTGACTTTACAGATTAATGGAAGCAATGCTTACGGGTATCTGAAATCAGAACATGGGGTACACCGTCTGGTGCGGATTTCCCCGTTTAATGCTGCAGGAAAGAGGCAGACTTCCTTTGTTTCCTGTGATGTTATGCCGGATATTGAAGAAGATTTGGATGTAGAGGTTTCCGAAGATGATATCCGTATTGACACATATCGTTCCAGCGGTGCAGGCGGCCAGCATATCAATAAAACTTCGTCAGCAATCCGTATTACACATTTTCCAACGGGAATTGTGGTGCAATGTCAGAATGAGCGTTCACAGCATATGAATAAAGATAAAGCGATGCAGATGTTAAAGGCGAAGTTATATCTTCTAAAGCAGCAAGAACAGCTTGATAAGGCAAACGGTATCCGTGGGGAAGCAAAGGAAATCGGTTGGGGAAGTCAAATTCGTTCTTATGTGATGCAGCCCTATACGATGGTGAAGGATCACAGGACGAATGCAGAAGTCAGTAACACACAGGGAGTGTTAGACGGTAATCTGGATCCATTTATTAATGCATATCTGGCGTGGATTAGCCAAGATGCAAAGTCTTACTAAACTCGCAAGAGCCGATAAGTAAGGCTTTTCATCTGAAAAGGAGGAAAACATGAAGAAAGTTAGTGTATTAGGCTATGGTACGGTTGGTTCTGGTGTGGTTGAAATCTTAAGGGAAAATGCAGAATTAATTGAAAAAAGAACTGGAGAGAAAATCCAGGTAAAGTCTGTGCTTGATTTGAGGGATTTTCCAGGAGACCCGGTACAGGATATTATTGTTCATGATTTTGAAGAAATTAAGAATGATTCTGAAGTACAGATTGTAGTCGAAACTATGGGAGGGCTTCATCCTGCTTATGAATTTGTGAAAGCTTCGTTAGAAAGCGGAAAAAGTGTGTGCACTTCCAATAAAGCGTTGGTAGCGGCATATGGACCAGGACTTTTGAAACTGGCAGAGGAAAAAAATGTTAATTTTCTGTTTGAAGCAAGTGTTGGTGGCGGTATTCCGATTATCCGCCCATTAAAGGTTTCGTTAGCGCCAGATGAAATTTTAGAGATTTCCGGCATTTTAAATGGAACGACAAATTATATTCTGACAGAGATGACAGAAAAGGGGTCTGATTTTGATTCTGTATTAAAGGATGCACAGGAAAAGGGATATGCGGAAAAAGATCCGACTGCTGATGTAGAAGGGTATGATGCATGCCGTAAAATTGCTATTTTAACGTCACTTGCTTATGGAAAGCAGCTTGACTTTGAAGATATTTATACAGAGGGAATTACAAAGATTACAGATCGTGATATTCAGTATGCAAAGAAACTTGGGGCAAAGATTAAGATTTTTGGTTCCAGTAAAAAAGTAGGAGATAAGGTGTCTGCGATGGTAGCGCCAAAGCTGATTACTTCTTCCCATCCATTGTATAGTGTGGATGGCGTATTTAATGCGATTTTAGTAAAAGGAAATATGGTAGGGGATGTGATGTTTTACGGACAGGGAGCTGGAAAGCTTGCGACAGCAAGCGCAGTTGTTTCTGATGTGATTGATGAAGCAAAACATTTCAATATTAATGTGAAAACGCTTTGGGACTCAGAAAAGCTTGCTCTGATGCCGACCAAAGAAGTGTCATTTCGTTTCTTTGTCCGAATCCATGGGAAAAAAGAAGAGGCAGCAGCGCAGGCAGAGTGTGCATTTGGCAAGGTAACGCCTGTTGATGTTGGCTTTGAAGATGAGTATGGTTTTGTTACAGAAGAGATGACAGAAAGCGCTTTTGAGAAAGCGGCAGGTGAAGTCGATGTGATTAACCGGATTCGTTTTGACTGATAAAGAGAAAGACAGGGTATAGAAATGAAATATATTGTGATACTAGGTGATGGAATGGCAGATGAACCAATTGCAGAACTTGGCGGCAAAACACCGCTTATGGCGGCAAAAACACCAGTTATGGATGCTTTGGCTGTAAAATCAGAAATTGGTCTTGCACATACAATTCCAGATGGAATGAAGCCAGGAAGTGATACGGCAAATCTGGCAGTATTAGGTTATGATCCGCAAAAATATTATACGGGGCGTTCTCCTCTTGAGGCATTAAGCATCGGTGTTCCATTAAAGGATACTGATATTGCAATCCGCTGCAATATTGTTACTGTTTCGGATGATAATCTGCCATATGAGGAAAAGACGATTCTTGACCACAGTTCCAGCGAGATTTCTACAGAGGATGCTGCTGTATTGATGGAAGCAATTCAAAAAGAAATGAATGATGAGATTTATCAGTATTATGTTGGAACAAGTTATCGCCATCTGACAATATGGAACAAGGGGAGCGTGGTGGAATTGACGCCGCCCCATGATATTTTGGGAAAGGTGATTGGCTCTTATCTGCCGGAAGATGAAAAACTTTGTGATATGATGAAAAAGAGTTATGAAATTTTAAACAATCATCCGCTGAATATAGAGCGGGCGAAAAAAGGGTTGCATAAAGCAAATTCTATCTGGTTCTGGGGCGCTGGGACAAGACCAGCATTAGATGCCTTTGAAGAGAAATACCATAAAAAAGGAGCTATGATTTCGGCTGTTGATTTATTGAAGGGAATTGCGGTAGGAGCTTCCATGGGGAATATTGAAGTTCCGGGGGCAAACGGCACGTTGGAAACAAACTGGGAAGGGAAGGCAGAAGCAGCAGTAAAGGCACTGTTAGAAGAAAACTATGATTTTGTCTATGTCCATATGGAAGCACCAGATGAAATGGGGCATCAGGGCAGTTTGGAGCGGAAGATAAAAGCAATTGAATATCTGGACAGCAGAGTTCTTTCTATTGTAGTAGATAAAATGGAGGAGTCAGGTGAGGACTACAGGATGTTAGTTATGCCAGATCATCCGACACCGATTGCATGCCGTACCCACACTTCCGATCCAGTTCCATATATGCTTTATGATAGCAGTCAGGATAAAAAATCGGACTGTCTTTATAATGAAGCAGATGCAAAAAAGAATGGGATTGTAGTGGAACAGGGTTATACTTTAATGAGTAAACTATTAGAAAAGTAATTCCGGTGGAGGATAAGTTTGAAGAAACATTCAAACTATTTATTAATCCTTTCTCTATTTTGAGCAGAGCATTCAAAATAAAGAAAGACGGGACATAGATAGGAGGAAATGGTTTAAAATGTTAATAGTTAAAAAATTTGGTGGTACTTCTGTTGCCAATACGGAGCGTATTTTTAATGTGGCAAAACGATGCATAGAAGATTATCATAAAGGAAATCAGGTTGTTGTCGTGCTTTCTGCAATGGGAAAGCAGACGGATGCTTTACTGGATATGGCAAAAGAGATTAACCAGAAAGCTCCTAAGCGTGAGCTGGATATGCTTTTAACGACAGGGGAGCAGACTTCTGTCGCACTGATGGCAATGGCACTGGATTCCCTTGGTGTTCCTGCAGTTTCTTTAAACGCTTTTCAGGTAGCAATGCATACGACAACAAATTATAGCAATGCCCGTTTAAAAAGAATTGATACACAGCGTATCCATTTTGAGTTAGACAATCGACGTATTGTGGTTGTAACCGGTTTTCAGGGAGTCAATAAATATGATGACTATACAACATTAGGTCGTGGCGGTTCCGACACAACGGCCGTAGCTTTAGCGGCAGCCCTTCACGCAGATATCTGTGAGATTTATACGGATGTTGATGGTGTATTTACGGCAGATCCACGTATTGTACCATCTGCACGCAAGTTAAGCGAAATTACTTATGATGAAATGCTTGAGCTTGCAAGCCTTGGCGCAGGCGTACTCCATAACCGTTCCGTAGAGATGGCAAAGAAACATGGAGTACCTTTGGTAGTCCGTTCAAGTTTAAATACAAGTGAAGGAACAGTTGTAAAGGAGGAAAGTAAAATGGAGAAGATGTTAGTAAGCGGAGTTGCTGTAGATAAAAATGTTGCCCAGTTTGCGGTAGAAGGGCTTGAAAACAGACCAGGTGTTGCCTTTAAATTATTCCAGCATCTGGCGAACCATCAGGTGAATGTAGATATGATTATACAATCTGTGGAGCATAACGGTACACAGGATATCTGCTTTACCGTGACAGAAGATATGGCAGATGTGGCATTAGAAACATTGGAACGCCATAGAAATACCAGTTTAAAATGCGATAAAATTACAATAGTAAAAGATGTGGCAAAGGTTTCTGTCGTTGGTGCAGGTATGATGTCTAATCCGGGAGTTGCCGCAAAGATGTTTGAGGCTCTTTATGATGCAGGTATCAATATCCGCCAGATTTCTACATCAGAAATCCGTGTAACAGTCCTGATTGATGAAAAATACACGGAGGATGCTGCACAGGCAGTACATGAGGCATTTTCTTTGGAAAAATAAAATCCGATGCAGGATAATAGATAAGGAGCGGTTAATTTATTTTAAGTGTTCCTGGGAGAGGGCGCTGCCTGGAGTAGCCGCCCTTTTCTGTTTAAGAATGATTGCTGTTGCACACAGGAAAAATGCAAAGACAGTATTTTTCCAAAGCGAACTTGTTCGCTATACTATTTGAGCCGCAAAAGGTGCGGTATGGGGGATATTATGAATATAAATGAACAAATTGCGCAGGAATTGGAAATTAAGTTATGGCAGGTTGAGGCGGTTGTACAGTTGATTGATGAAGGAAATACGATTCCGTTTATTGCCCGTTACCGAAAGGAGGCACACGGCTCTCTGGATGACGAACAGTTGAGAAATCTTCACGAGAGGCTTGTCTATCTGCGCAATCTGGAGGAAAAGAAAGAACAGGTCCTGGCAAGTATTGAGGAACAGGGAAAACTGACAGAGGAGTTAAAAGAGCAGATTTTAGCGGCACAGACACAGGTTATGGTGGATGACTTATATCGCCCATATCGTCCGAAGAGAAGGACCAGAGCAACGATTGCAAAGGAAAAAGGCTTAGAGGGCCTTGCAGAGTTTATACTGGCACAGGAAACAAAGAAGCCAGTGGAAGAAGAGGCAATAAAGTATGTTTCCGATGAAAAAGAAGTAGAGGATGTTCAGTCGGCAATCGAGGGCGCAAAGGATATTATTGCAGAGGAAATCTCAGACAATGCCCAGTACCGTACGTATATCCGTAATCTGACATTTGAGGAAGGAAGAATTCTTTCGACGGCAAAAGATGAAAAGGAACCGTCTGTTTATGAAATGTATTATGACTATCAGGAGGCGGTAAAAGATATTGCCGGACACCGGGTACTTGCTTTAAACCGTGGGGAAAAGGAAAAGTTTCTTGTTGTAAAATTAGAAGCGCCAGAAGAACGGATTATCCAATATCTGAATAAACAGGTGATTACAGCAGAAAATAGTAATACAGAAACTGTATTAATGGAAGCAGCAGAAGACAGTTATAAACGCCTGATTGCACCGGCAATTGAGCGGGAAATCAGGAACGATCTGACCGAAAAGGCAGAAGATGGGGCAATTAAAGTATTTGGTAAAAATCTGGAGCAGCTTTTAATGCAGCCTCCGATTGCGGGAAAAAATGTGCTTGGCTGGGATCCGGCATTTCGTACTGGCTGTAAGCTTGCTGTCGTGGATGCGACAGGAAAGGTTTTAGATACGAAAGTAGTCTATCCTACTGCTCCGCAAAATAAAGTGGAAGAAACGAAAAAGACGGTCAGGGAATTGATTGACAAATATGATATTTCTCTGATTTCTGTAGGAAATGGAACGGCATCCCGGGAGTCAGAACAGATTATAGCAGAGATGCTAAAAGAAATCAGCAAGCCAGTACAGTATATTATTGTAAATGAGGCAGGCGCTTCTGTCTATTCTGCAAGCAAACTTGCAACAGAGGAATTTCCAAACTTTGATGTTGGGCAGAGAAGTGCGGCTTCCATTGCCAGAAGACTGCAGGACCCGCTTGCGGAACTGGTAAAAATTGATCCGCAGTCGATTGGAGTAGGGCAGTATCAGCATGATATGAACCAGAAAAAACTTTCTGAGGCATTGTCTGGCGTTGTAGAGGATTGTGTAAATAAGGTTGGGGTAGATGTCAATACGGCATCGGCTTCTTTGTTAGAATATATTGCGGGAATTTCAAAAGTGGTGGCAAAAAATATTGTGGTATACCGTGAGGAAAATGGCAGGTTCCGGAACCGGAAAGAGCTTCTTGCGGTTCCAAAACTTGGGCCAAAAGCGTTTGAACAGTGCGCCGGGTTTATGCGGATACAGGATGGGGAAAATCCGCTGGATGCCACTAGTGTCCATCCAGAATCTTATGAAGCTGCAGGAAAACTTTTACAGAAGCTTCAAATGACAATGGAGGATGTGAAAAAGCTGCAGGCAGAAGCCGCAAAGCAGTCTTTAAAGCCAAAGCCACAGAAAAAGGATAAGAAACAAGAGTTTAAAGTCAGAAATACCAATACGGCATTTGGCGCTGCATTTGCAAAAGCATTTGGCGACAACGGCATTGCCTTAGAAGGGGATAGTAAAAAGGGAGATTCCAATACAGTAACACGTCTTTCCAAAAAAATAAAAGATAAAAAATCAATGGCGTCTGAGCTTGGAATTGGTGAAATCACGTTAGAAGATATTTTAAAAGAGTTAGAAAAGCCTGCACGAGATCCTCGTGATGAGATGCCAAAACCGATTTTGCGCACTGATGTATTGGAAATGAAAGATTTAAAAGAAGGGATGATTCTAAAAGGAACAGTTCGCAATGTTATTGATTTTGGAGCCTTTGTTGACATTGGCGTCCATCAGGACGGACTGGTGCATATATCACAATTATCCGATAAAAAATTTGTTAAACATCCGTTGGAAGTTGTCAGTGTTGGGGATATTGTTGATGTAAAGGTAATGAGCGTTGATTTAAAAAAGCAGCGCATACAGCTTACTATGAAACTTTAAACAGGAGGCTGCTTATGGGACTATTTCAGAAATATTTTGTTGATGTCAGGCATGGGACAAAAATTACTTACAGTGAAAGTGATTTGAGAAAGTTAGACAGGACATATGAGAAAGAGGTTTTTCCAAAAGAGGCAAAGCGAATTTGGTCGCCGTTTCGTAAGGCGCCGCAGCAAGCATATCTGACGCAGGTTCGTGATTATGCTTTTGAACGGATTTTAGACAATCATATGTATACCTTTCAACATATTCTGGTTATTCCAAACCCCTATGATGTTGTGAAACAATCTGCCCTGCTTTTGTTTAATTCTTCGAAAGAGGCAAAAATCTGTTATCGTGTGCTTGGAGATACACCAGAGGCAGATTTTGCTGGTGAGACAGAATATACGACACGCCATAGAGTTCCGGTAATGGGGCTCTATCTGAAACGGAGTAATAAGATAGAACTGGAAATGATTGATTTAGAGGGGAATGTAATAAAGCGCAGGATGCTGCGTATCTATGTTTCAGAGGGTACAAAAAATATAAGTAACATTAAAATGGAAAAGAAAGGCAATAATTTGCCATATTTTCCCTATATAATGATTAGCACTGTATCTGGTCAGCCTTTTGCGGTTGACCGAAACGGTGATGTACGCTATTCCATTCAGATGGCTATTTCAACGGCTGGCATGATTCCTCTTGCAAATGGGCATTTTTTGTATGAGGATCACACGGCAAACCGCATGGGAGAAAATGGAAAGATTATATCCTGCCGCTATCATGAGATGGATTATTTAGGAAGAGTATACCGCACTTTTCTTCTGGATTATCCAATTGTACGGGCGATTGCGCAAAATAGAAATATTCTGTATTTAGTGGCTTCTCCGTATATCAAAGAGAAAAAAAGAAAGCTTTTGGAGTTTGATTTGGAAAGCGGCAGGGTGAAAGAAATCAGCAAAATTCCACCACTTCCTAAAGACGTAGTGTTTGATTATATTGATTTAAAAAGCAGGCGGAAGGCGCTGGGAAGAGCCGTTTATTCTGATGATAAGAAAGTAATGCTTACCTGTGTGGATTTGATAAAGAAGGCGAAAAAGGAAGGGACGCTGGAGGAAGATATCAAACGTTCTGAAAGGACAGAACTGACAGAAACAAATCAGGAAACGGGAAAAATTCTGGTAAAGCGTTGCCTGAACCGTTCTGTTACGAAAGTCTGGCTGTTTGAACCAGATCTCCTTTCTTTTTGTAAACCGATAAAAATAACATCAGAAGTTGTCATTGGAAACATTGCACCGCCGGAAGAATTTACAGGAACTTTGCCGGAACTGGATGAGGAACGGCTTGCAAGGGTATACTTTGGAAATGTCTATCTTTATGGTGAATTATTAATAGTCCATATGAGGCCGGGATATGTGTCCCGCATTTATCTGGTTGGAAAAAGGCATTCCTATGTGCAGGATTATGAGGGGATGAAAACGACATATCAAAGAAAATATCCTTTTGCAATTTCCCTGAAAGGACTTGCCACGGATGAATACCATATTTTTGTGGAAAGTCAGGGCGTTGTACACCGTTTGAAACATGAAATCAGAGTATTGGAACAGGAAGTATAGTTTTTGCATAAATATTTGCAGAAGCGATAGTTCCACAGAATATTGGAGGAGAAGATGAAGCAGTTATCCCATTTACAGGAATTGGAGGCCGAGGCAATTTATATTATCCGTGAAGTGGCTGCCGAATGTGAGAAGCCCGCTATGTTGTATTCCATCGGAAAAGACAGTTCTGTTATGCTGCATTTGGCAATCAAGGCATTTTATCCAGAAAAGCCGCCATTTCCATTTATGCACATTGATACAACATGGAAGTTTAAGGAAATGATTGAGTTCCGTGACAAAGTAGCGGAAAAATACGGGTTGGAAATGCTTGTATATACAAATGAGGAAGGGGTACGTCAGGGAATTAATCCGTTTGACCATGGTTCTGCCTATACGGATATTATGAAGACGCAGGCATTAAAGCAGGCGTTGGCAAAATATGGTTTTACGGCTGCATTTGGCGGTGGAAGGCGTGATGAGGAAAAATCCCGTGCGAAGGAAAGGATTTTTTCTTTCCGTAACGCAGCACAGGCATGGGATCCGAAAAACCAGAGGCCGGAAATGTGGAAGCTTTACAATACAAAGATATTTAAAGGAGAGAGCATCCGGGTATTCCCTCTTTCCAACTGGACAGAGAAGGATATCTGGCAGTATATCAGACAGGAAAATATTGATATCGTTCCGCTTTATTTTGCAAAGGAGCGGCCGGTTGTCTACAGAGACGGCAATATTATCATGGTAGATGATGACAGGATGAAGCTTCTGCCTGGGGAAACGGTGGAAAATAAGATGATCCGCTTCAGGACACTGGGATGTTATCCATTAACCGGCGGGGTAGAGTCGGAAGCGGTAACATTAGACGAGATTATTGATGAGACGTTAAGTGCGGTTTCTTCTGAGAGGACAAGCCGTGTAATTGACAATGAAGCTGCTGGAAGTATGGAAAGACGAAAGAGAGAGGGATATTTTTAATGCAAAGTTTATTGAAATTTATTACCTGTGGAAGCGTAGACGATGGAAAGTCTACCCTAATCGGCCATATGCTATATGATGCGAAGCTTCTCTTTGCTGATCAGGAGAAAGCTTTAGAGCTGGATAGCAAGGTGGGAAGTAACAGCGGTGCAATTGATTATTCTCTTCTTCTGGACGGGCTGATGGCAGAAAGGGAGCAGGGAATTACGATTGATGTTGCATACCGCTATTTTACGACGGAAAAAAGAAGTTTTATCGTGGCAGATACGCCGGGACATGAGGAATATACAAGAAATATGGCAGTTGGCGCTTCTTTTGCTGATTTGGCCGTTATTTTGGTAGATGCTTCTAAAGGAGTACTGGTACAGACAAAGCGCCACAGCCGGATTTGTGCGCTGATGGGAATCCGCCATGTTGTATATGCAGTCAATAAAATGGATCTGATTGACTATGAGCAGGGTGGTTTTGAGCAGATTTCAACCGATATAAGGACAATGACGCAGGAATATGGATTTGAGTCTTTATACATTATTCCGGTTTCCGCTACAGAAGGGGATAACATCACAAATCCTTCTAAAAAAATGCTCTGGTATCAGGGTCAGACATTGCTATCGTATTTGGAAGAAATTGACGTAACAGACCACACAAGCCAGGAAGGATTCGTGCTTCCAATCCAGCGCGTCAGCCGTCCAGACCGTACTTTCAGAGGATTTCAGGGGCAGATTGAGGTTGGTGAAGTGCATGTTGGGGATGAAGTTATGGTTCTGCCAAACCAGACTTCTGCAAAAGTGAAATCAATACACTGCATGACAGAGAAGACAGACAGTGCATATGCGGGACAGGCTGTTACTGTGGAGCTTGATTCAGAAATTGATGTTTCCAGGGGATGTATTATGGTTCGTGACATGGAGCTGCATGTGGGAAAGATGTTTACGGCAAAGTTACTCTGGATGGATGATTCGAAACTGGTAGAGGGAAAGAATTATTATCTTAAGATTGGGACGCAGCTTGTTCCGGCTGTTGTCATGCATATCAAATATAAGTTAGATGTAAATACCGGGCAGCGGATTAAAGCGGAACGGCTTTTTAAAAATGAGATTGCTGTCTGTGATATCAGCTGCTCCGACAAAATTGTTTTTGACAAGTTTAAAAATAATAAGCAGCTTGGCGGCTTTATACTAGTTGACCGTGTGACAAATATGACTTCGGCATGTGGCGTGGTAGAACATTCGTTAAGACGTGAAGGAAACCTTACATGGCATGAGATGGATATTACAAGAGAGATTCGTGCAAAGCAGAAGGACCAGACACCAAAGACAATCTGGCTGACAGGACTTTCCGGTGCGGGAAAGTCGACTCTGGTAAACGAACTGGAAAAACGTCTTTTTGCAGAGGGAAGACATACGATGATACTGGATGGGGATAACGTGCGTATGGGTCTGAATAAAGACCTTGGCTTTAAGGAGTCTGACCGTATTGAAAATATCCGCCGTATTGCAGAGGTAGCAAAGCTTATGAATGATGCCGGACTGATTGTACTGACCTCGTTTATTTCGCCATATATGCGTGACCGCCGTTGTGCAAGGGAGGCTGTTGGCCAGGATAACTTTATTGAAGTTTACGTTGCAACTTCTTTAGAGGAATGCGAAAAAAGAGATGTAAAGGGGCTGTACCAGAAAGCAAGGACAGGAGAGATTCCGAACTTTTCAGGAATTTCAAGCCCATATGAAGTGCCGGAAAATCCGGAAATTATTGTTGATACAACAGGCCAGACGGTAGAAGAGTCAGTGGAATATCTTCTGGGTGAGATAAAGAAATATATCTGAGTTACTATCGCATGATGGGATGAATAGCCGTGAATAGTAACCATCTAAGAGTTTTGCGTGCAAAACTCTGCGGATATCATTGCTTTTTGAAGATGGAAATATTATAATAGAAAAAGCAGGACAAAAGAGTTACAGGGAAATAATGAAAACAGGCTGTGCCAGATGTTTTGTTATTTCCCTGTATTTTATTATAAAGGAGAGGTTATTTTTTATGGTCAACAGATTTATTTTGAATGAAACATCGTATCATGGGGCAAATGCTATTGCAAGCATTGCAGATGAGGCAAAAGCAAGGGGATTTAAGAAAGCATTTGTATGCTCAGATCCAGATCTTGTAAAATTTGGGGTTACCAAAAAGGTACTGGATGTGTTGGAAAAGAATGGGTTAGATTATGAATTGTATTCGAATATCAAGCCAAATCCAACGATTGAGAATGTCCAGACGGGTGTGGAAGCATTTAAAGGTGCAGGCACTGATTATCTGATTGCTATTGGCGGCGGTTCTTCCATGGATACAGCAAAGGCAATCGGTATTATTATCAATAATCCAGATTTTGCAGATGTCCGCAGCCTGGAGGGGGTTGCTGATACAAAGAATAAATCCGTTCCGATTTTTGCTGTTCCGACAACAGCGGGAACAGCAGCAGAGGTTACGATAAACTATGTTATAACAGATGCAGAAAAGAACCGAAAAATGGTTTGTGTAGATCCACATGATATTCCGGTTGTAGCATTTATTGATCCAGATATGATGTCATCTATGCCAAAGGGGCTGACAGCAGCAACTGGTATGGATGCCCTGACACATGCAATTGAGGGCTATATTACAGCAGGTGCATGGGAATTGTCAGATATGTTCCACTTAAAGGCAATTGAGATTATTGCCCGTTCCTTAAGGGGGGCAGTGGATAACACAGCAGAAGGCCGTGAGGGAATGGCTCTTGGGCAGTATGTGGCTGGAATGGGATTCTCTAATGTAGGGCTTGGTATCGTTCATTCTATGGCACATCCTTTAGGAGCGCTTTATGATACGCCTCATGGAATTGCCAATGCAATTATTCTTCCTACGGTTATGGAGTATAATGCAGAGGCAACAGGAGAGAAATACCGTGATATTGCAAAGGCAATGGGTGTTGAAGGTACAGAGACAATGTCCCAGGAAGAATACAGGAAAGCGGCAGTTGATGCAGTGAAGCAGCTTTCTTCTGACGTTGGAATTCCATCTGATTTAAAGGAGATTGTAAAGAAAGAAGATATTCCTTTCCTTGCACAGTCTGCTTATGATGATGCATGCAGACCAGGAAATCCAAAGGAAACTTCCGTAGAGGATATTACAAAGCTTTATGAAAGCTTGCTTTAGGATATTAAAGAAGATTTTTTGATTAGAGCTGTATTGTGAACCGTTAAAAAAGAACCACCTGAGTGGTTTCCGCAAGGAAAGATATTCAGGCGGTTCTTTTTTATGCGATAGGAAAACGGCAGCCCTTCTAATTGCGTCCAATCAGTTTTTTCAAATCCTTCTGGTCAACGATAATTAAAAGTGTGCTGTCTGCTGTGATCTTTTCGTCAGGATGTATATTGACAATCAGATTTTCTCCCTGCCTTACAGCAATCACATTGATATTTTCCCTTTGCCGTAAATCCAGTTCGCGCAAGGTGTGGTTTGCCCACTCCGGGCGAACAGCAATTTCTACCATGCGGATGTTTTTAGAAATCTCAATAAAGTCCAGGATATTGCCAGTAACCAGATGCCTTGCAATACGAATCCCGGATTCATGTTCAGGTGTTACAATTTTATCAGCACCGACTTTTTTCAGAATTTTTGTGTGGGTCTCATCCTTCGATTTTGCAAAGACAAGGGGGACTTTGGCTTCCTTGCAAAAAATGGTGGCAAGGATACTGGCGTTTAGGCTGTTTGTAATGGCAACAATTGCAGCATCCATATTGGAAATGCCAAGCGTATTCATGGTTTCATTGTCACAGATGTCAGCACAGACAGCGCAAGTAGCAATATCGGACAGTGCCTGTACACGCTCTTTGTCAATATCAATTGCAAGAACATCTGCGCCAGCGTTTGAAAGTTCCGTTACTACACTGCTTCCGAATTTCCCAAGTCCAAATACAACAAATGATTTTTTCATCTGATTTCCCTCCGTATGACTAAACAATTGCTTATAAGTAATATTGAAGATTATACGCTTATCTAATGAAATCCGCAAGACACTATATTATTTTTCAAGTGGGATTCGCTTCATACTTTGCGGGAATAAATTTTTAATCGTATTTTAGCCAACGGTAACATCTTCATGTGGGTAGGAAAGTAAGGAAGGCTTTTCACGGTTACTGATAGCGATTGCCATAGAAATCGGGCCGATTCTGCCAAGATACATGCACAGGATAATAATGATTTTTCCAGCAAGGTGCAGTTTTGCAGTGTAATCCCTGGAAAGGCCCACCGTTGCAATGGCGCTGGTTGCTTCATAGGCGATATCGGTCAGGGAGCCATTTTCAGCAACTGCCAATGTCAAAATGGCAATACACAGGACAAGAAAGCTGACAGACGTTACAGCCAGCGCTTTTTGCACTGTTTTATGTGGAACTGTTTTATGGAATGCAACCAGATGCTTTTGTCCTTTTACCGTTGAGAGCGTACTCAAGGCGAGAATTGCAAAAGTAGTTGTTTTGATGCCTCCTGCCGTTCCGATGGAGGAACCGCCAATGAACATCAGAAACATACAGATTAAAATAGTAGTTCCTCGCATATCCGTCTGGGAAAAGGTTAAAAATCCTGCAGTCCTTGTTGTTACAGACTGGAACATACTGGCAAGAAGCTTTTCAAAAAAATTCAGGTTGCCGATTGTATGGGTGTTTGTATACTCCATACAAAAGATGCAGACAGTACCAAACAGAATTAAAAATCCGGTTGTCAAAAGGACAAGCTTTGTGTGAAGATGGAGCTTTTGAAAACATTGGGAAGGACGTATTCTGTTCTGGAGGATTTCCGAAAAAATGCGGAGCAGGTCATCCCAGACGATGTATCCGATTCCACCAAGAATAATCAAAACCATAGTAACAAGATTGATCCATGGATTCGTCAGATATAAAGAAAGGCTGCTGTCGCCAAAAAGATCAATGCCGGCGTTACAAAAGGCAGAAATGCAGTGGAAGACAGAGTACCATATTCCACGCAGTATGCCGTATTCCGGTATAAATACAAGGGCATAGCAGACAGTACCAATTCCTTCTACAATAAATGTCCGACGGAAAATTTTTCGCAGGAAAGCAACAAGGCCGCTTAAAGTGTCCAGATTTAACGCATCTCCCAATAAAAGACGGTCGCGCAGCGTGATTTTTCTGCCAATAATCATCATAATGCCAGTAGTAAAGGAAATAATCCCCAGGCCTCCAAGCTGTATCAGGATTAAGATAACAATCTTTCCAAAAAGACTCCAGTGCAGATAAGTAGGGACAACAACCAGACCAGTCACACAGACAGAGGTTGTTGCAGTAAAAAGAGCATCAACAGGAGATGTCATTTTACCATTTGCTGAAGCGATAGGAAGCGATAAAAGCAGTGTACCGATTATGATTGCACATAAAAAGCCAAGTGCAATAATTTGTGTTGTGGATAAATTTTTTGGTGAAAGTTTCATAGGTGTCCTCTTTTCAAAGATGTATAATTTCTTCTGGATACATTAATTCAATCTGGCTTGATGACAGGTGACTGTTTTGTTCCAATCACCCAATCAGCACATTTTTCCCCTCAAATGCAAACCCATATGTTTTGATGCGTTCTGCTGGAATTCCTTTTGACTCTAAAGCTGCTGCATAGCGTTTTTCTTCAATCTGTAAAAGTGCTGCTTTTACGGTATCTTTCAAATCCTTTTCTTTTTGAGGGCGATGAATTTTAAATTCTATAATAATAGCATCATCTTTTTCATTGTTTTTTAATGGCTCAAGCATTACATCATAGCGTCCAAAGCCACTTTCACGGTTGGAAGTAATGGTATATCGGCCAGATAAATCTACCATCAGTCCCAAAACAAACCCATGATAAAAACGCTCTGGCTGTGCTTTTCCGGAAGGTCTTCTGCCCGTATCAAAGTAACTGAATGTGTCAAGAGCAATCTGGTTCATGTATTCATTCATTGCATCAATATCACCTTCTAACAATGCTTTGATAAAGTCATTGTACTCTGGCGAATAATTTTTAAACCAGCCTTTAATCATACCCTGGAACATCAGCCGGACTTCTTTATTGGTAAGCTTTAGGTCATATTCTTCAATGCCTTCTTCCAGAGTATATTTTTCCACCTTTAAATAACCGCTTGCAAGCAGAAGGCTCCAAATGGCATATTCGTTGTGGTCAAGCTGGTTAAAGACAATCTGCTCGTCAATCCTTGTATGGAGGATGCCTCCGTTTATCAAATCTTCCATAATAATCTTGATATCTTTGCTCCCTTCCCGGATTAGTTTCCCGGCAAGGCTGTTGCTGCTGGTATTTACCCAATATGTTGATAGTTTTTTTTCTGCAAGAAAATTAATAATTGACCATGGGTTATAAATATCTGTTTTATTTCCAAAAGTAAAACCGTCATACCAGTTTTTAACGCTTTCTTCCATATCTTCCAGCCCAAATTCCTTTAGTGCTTCTGATACCTCTTCTTGGGTAAAGCCAAAAGAATCCGCATATTTATTCGAGGTGGTAGTTACTACTGCAAGGTTGTTTAAGTCGGAAAAAATGCTTTCTTTGCTAACCCTTGTAATCCCTGTCATAATTGCCCTGTTCAGATAAGGGTTTGTCTTAAAGGTTGAATGGAACAGATTCCTCATAAATGATACCACTTCGTCCCAGTATCCATTCACATAGGCTTCCTGCATTGGGGTGTCATACTCATCAAGGAGTATAATAACTTTTTTCCCATAATGCCGCATCAAAAGCCTAGAAAGCATATTTAGCGACATTGCTGCAATATTATCTGCCATTTCCCAGGAAGCTGCATGAAAAAGTTCCTTTTCCTTTTCATCCATTAGCCCCTCTACATCCAGAAGAAACTTAAAGTTATTATACTGTTCATAAATCAGACGGCACATCATTTTCCGCATTTCCAAAAAATCACTGGTTCCTTTTACCCCTGCAAAGCTCAGGCTGATTACTGGAAATTTTCCCTGAAGGCTGTGGTATTTTGCATCCTTCCAAAGGTTCATCCCTTCAAACAAATCGCCCCGGCCTGCATAGTCAAATGAAAAGAAATGTTCGACCATGCTTATGTTTAGTGTTTTCCCAAACCGCCTTGGGCGTGTAATCAGTGTTACCCGGTCAAGGCTTTCCCACCATTCTTTAATAAACAACGTCTTATCAATATAAAATGCGTTATCCTCTATAATTTCCTGATAATTTTGGTACCCAATACCGACTGTTCGTGCCATGGCATAACCCCCTAAAAATTTATTGACAGATCCCTGTAAAAAATTTTAGCATATAGTATTGGATTTAAGCAATCTTTTTATGAGATAATTATGGATCGTTTTTGTTTTATGCCGCCTGGCGCTGCAAAACCAGCAACTTTTGTTTTTCTTATGATATTTAGAACAACTATACGCTGATTTTAGAAAATAATCAACCTCTTATGTGCAAGCACAACCAGTTTGGATTTTTCTGAAATCAGCCATGAATAGTAACAGAACAGTCCATATCTATTTATATCAGACTTGTTTGTATTGCTGTAAAGTGCTATTATATCAAGGAAAAAAATCTAAAGATATGAACTTAGCAGGAAAGGGTGAGACGGAATGTCAAAAGAAAATACGTCGTCTTTGAATAATCAGACAAAGGGCGAGGTAAAGAAGCTAGAGGATTATATGAGTCAGGTAATGCGCCAGAATGGTATGCGGTTCTGGGAGTTAGATATGACAGGGCGCAGAATGGAGGGCATGAATAGTTTTGGCGGAAAAAACCTGATAGAAATGTCAAAAAAGGATATTGAGAATGTACCAGAAGCATTATTTGAAGGGGAGATGATTCTGGAAGAGGACTGGGAAAAATGCCAGGAGATGTTCAAGGAATTGTATAGTGGAAAAAAAGAGAATACACGGGTGCAATGCCGTACTTGGTCAAATAAGGCGCAGGACTATGTCTGGTATGAATATAATTTTTCTATTATAGAAAAGAAAAATGGAGTTCCAGTGCGTGCGATTGGTACAAGCCGGGATATTTCCTACCAGAAAAGAGTTGAGCAGCTTTATGAAGAAGAACAGAAGATTCTTTTAGAGGCAGATGATTCCATGATTTCTTTTAGCCGTATCAATTTAACAAAGAATATTGTGGAAAAACGGATAGCCAAAGGAAAGGAGGTTGTGTTTGAAAATACTTCAGATTCTCTGGATTTTAGAAAGAGGGCTCAGTGTTATTTTGATGATATTCTTTTGACAGATGAGGATAATTATGAGCTTTCAGTGGAGGGGTTAAATGAACTATATAAATCAGGTATACAGGAAATAGAAAAGTACTATATTGCAAGGCGTAAAGGGGAGAAGCGTTATATATGTGTTAAAGTAAATGGAAGGATATTGGAGAATCCAAGAAGCGGAGATGTGATGGTCTTTTTCTACAACAGGGATGATACACTTTCTTATATTAACCGTCTGACGATGAAGGCGGTTCTGGAGCGGGATTATGAAATGGCGGGTGTTATTTATGCGGATACGGCACAGTATCGGGTGATTACAGAGATGGGGAATCTGCCTGGAAATGATCTGCCAGTTGTGGATTATGATGAAGAACTTAAGAATTTTTATGTTTGTGCTGAGAAAGAAGAGGCAGACAGGCTGATAAAGATGGTATGTTTCGAAAAGGTCTATCAGGAGCTGCAGGAAAAATCACAGTATAGTGTGGAATTTGATATGAAAGAGGATGGCGTGACCCGAAGAAAACTGCTCCGATTTAATTATATCAGCAATACGATGCATTTGATTTTGGCAACCCGCATTGATATTGATGACGTGGTACAAACAGAGATGGAAAAGCAGCATCAGTTAGAAGGGGCGTTAAATGAAGCAGAAAAGGCAAATAGTGCAAAGACAGAATTTCTGACAACGGTAAGCCATGAAATCCGAACACCAATGAATGTGATTATGGGGATGGTACAGCTTGCAAAGGAGGAAAAAGATAACCATGATGCGGTAATGGAGTATATTGATGAGATTGGTACTTCAAGCAGATATTTGTTGAATCTGTTAAATAATGTGTTAGATATGTCAAAAATTGAAAGCGGCGAGTTTTCTCTGCATCCACAACGGTATTCTTTTGATGATCTGAAAAGGAATGCGACAGCGCTTTTTATGCCAATGTGTGACAGAAAGCAGATTCACTTTGAAGTCAGGGATTTTGCAGACCAGAAAATGATGATAGATAAAATGCGGCTTCATCAGGTGGTATTTAACCTGTTAAATAATGCGGTCAAATATACAGATGTTGGCGGAGAAATTCAGTTGATTTACCGTACAAAGCTTTATGGGGAAAATGTCAAGGCAGAGATTATTGTGAAAGATAATGGAATTGGAATGAGCAAGGAATTCCAGAAAGAGATGTATAAGCCATTTGTCCAGGAAAATAATCAGGTGGTGGCTTCTATGCAGGGAACAGGTCTGGGGCTTTCTATTGTAAAAGGCATTATTGATAAAATGAATGGGGAACTGACTGTTAAAAGTGAATTGGGAAAGGGAACAGAATTTTGTATTCGTATTACGGCACCAATCGTAAAAGAGAAGGATTCTTTTTTAGAGAAGGAGGACTTCCATGATAATGTTGATTTTACCGGAAAGACCATTCTGGTGGCAGAAGACCATGAATTGAATCAGCGCATTATTAAAAAACTATTAATAAATAAGGGGGCAAAGGTGATTATTGCTGATAATGGAAAGGCAGCAGTCGACTATTTTATGGCTGGCGAGGAAAATAGTATCCATGCAATACTGATGGATGTAAGAATGCCGGTTATGGACGGGCTTCTTGCGGCAAAAATGATTCGCCGTTTGAACAGGGAAGACGCCAGGGTGGTTCCGATTATTGCGATGACAGCAAATGCTTATGATGAAGACAGGGAAAAGTCAAATGCTGCTGGTATGGATGGACATCTTTCCAAACCAATTGACACAGGATTGCTATATGCTATTACCTTCAAAAATCAGACAAAAATAACAAGATTTTACTCTACATT
>CANSYK010000012.1 GCA_947651225.1 uncultured bacterium
TTTTAATGCTTCTTCATCCTGCCATTTTTTCACTTCTTTTGCTTCCATCTTCATGAGCCTCCTTTCAAAAAGGAGTATATACCCGTTAAAAATTGACAGCGAACAAAAGTAGGTGCATCTTTACGCAGGTCCCGGATACGGCTCTATACGACCCCCGGAATTATATATAGCCCTCACTGCCGCCTTAAGCCAGCCAGGGCTTATCCGTTCCTTTAGTTTTTCCAGTAAAGGTTCCCTGGATTCCAGGAACTTCCCATCTAAACCCAGGAAGCGGTGCGCCGCCTGTCGGATCTGTCCCTCCATGTTCTTTTCATTCATTTGTGACCACCATCTCCAATGCTTCATCGTCCCGCTACAGGGGTAATCCTCGGTTTCAATATCCTCTTCGCCGACCACACCGTCCACAACATCCTCGATCAGCCCTGCGTCATAATGCTTGTAGGGGCACATACAGCCAGGCAGTTCATTATGGAGCCTCCTGCATCTGTCATTGCTGCATTTCAACCGCCGGATCAGGCACCATTCCTTCCCTCCTCCCGCAGTCTTATGCATGCGTCGTCTGCTGTCCCTGTACTTAAGGGGACTTCCACAGCATGGGCAGACGCTTTCTTCTTTACTGGTTATTAAATATATCCTCATCCTCCTTGTATTCCACTTCATACTTTGATATAATAACCATGTTTTTAGTAATGGTTTCAGGACTCAGTTCTCTGCAAAAGATTAGTGTCCTGGAACCTTTTCCTTTCTCTATTCTCATGTCATTATATCGGTTAATTCTATGACAGGCAATCAGAGCAATTTTAAGCCAAAAAAATGGGCAGCAACACTAATTTCCGCATCCCTGTATTCCTCCGGCAGGTATCGTAAAAAGTTCTCCTTTACAACTGCCTTAAATACCTCATAATCCATCATTATAAAATTCCTCATTTCTGCGCTGCCTTTTGCGCATGAAGCAACTTTGTGTCAGGCAGTGCGCAGACACAAAGTGCCATGTGAAAAATTTATTTTTCACATTTACCTCCTGCTAAATAAAACAGGAGAGAAACCAGTATGGCCTCTCTCCCAAATCTCATATAAAATTACGGTAATGCATAATCGTTGAATTTCTTAGACATGGTTCTTCCATCTGTTTTGCGAACTCTTTTTCGCATTATGCAAGTTTGTCTTTGGCAGACTTGCAATGGCCCGCCTTTGGCGGGACTATTTCATGCTTTATGAAATCCTTTACGCACTTTTCTAAGAACGAATTTTCATTCTTTTTCGCCTCCTGCCATATACCACACCGCCGGCAATGCACGCACCTCCCAGAGCGATAAACATCCACGGATGGTAATTCCCGCCCGTCTGCGGCAGTTTCGGCTTTTCCGGCTTATTCTTCAGCTTCAGTGTATAAACCACCGTCTCCGTCGCACTGTCATCATACTGTAACAGAACCTCATGCGGGGTGCCGTCAAGGATATAGCCGTCTGCCGCCTTTGTTTCCACGATATAATACGGTATATCCTCCCCAAAGCTGCCGTCTTTGTTGTAAGTACAGATGTCAAGCAGCCCTGTTTCCGCATAGCCTGTTTTGTCTGTTACCAGCGTTTCCAGCTTTTTCCCCTTTTTATCCCGGAGCTCAAACGTGACGCCCTTTAACGGCTTTTTTGTCTTGCTGCAGAATTTGTAAAGGGCAATCTTTCCCTTTACCCTTTCATCGGTCATGGCAACCTTTTGTATTTCTCCGGTTTCCTCCACTGTAAATTCCACTTCATTTGCAATCAGGTAGCCGTATGGCGCCGCCGTCTCCCTCAACATGTACTTTCCTGCCGGGACTGCCTCCAGCCGGTACGGTTTCCCATCCGTTTTCCATGAGGCATATACCTCCCCGTCGGAATCAATGATTTCCAGCGTTGCCCCCGGCAGCTCTTTCCCTGTCGTAATATCCGTTTTTGACACCTCCACAATAATCGGCGTGTCCTTCATCTCCAATTCCTTTGCCACGGTTGGCGTGGCAGCCATTTCCTGCGTATAGGAGAAATCCACGTCATACACCGTTTCGTCTAACAGATACCCCGCCGGGGACTCCACCTCTTTCACATAATAAAGCCCAAGCGGCAGGTCTGCCTCAAATTTCGCCTTGCCATTTTCATCCGTCACAGCCATATCCACCAAATCATCCGCTTTTACAAGGACCTCTCCTGATACGCTTACAATATCTTCTTTTGTATAAATGCCATAAGTGGCGCCTGCTACCGGGTAAGTGCTTACGCCGTCCGTCTTGATTAACGACAGCTCCGGCTTTACCCTTGCATCGACAAACTCTGCCTCCCCATACACCACTTCCGTATGCTCATCTTCATAAAAAAGGCTGACTTCTACAGGTTCCTCACAGATGGCAAATCCGGACGGCGGCTGCACCTCCACTACCTGGTATTTCCCAAGCGGCAGGTTATCAATGGCAGCCTCCCCCTTTTCATCCGTAGTAAGCGTTGCAACAACCGCCCCCTTGCCTGCAGGGACACCGCCGATCACCTCCAGTGTGCGGTTCCCGGTTTCGTCCGTCTGGTGGTCCGGGGTATAAATATCCTCTGCCGCAATAATATTGAATACTGCCCCGGCAAGCGGCTGTTCCTCATAACCAAAATCCACGCTCCTGTTTTCATCCGTAATTTCACTGAGAATACGGTCAACAATCGTGTCATATACGACCGAAGCCAATACCTCCCCGGACTTATGGATGGAAATGCTGCCCTTGACCGGCTTGTTTTCAATCTCCACCTCAATGACCGGATCGCCGTCTATATCTTCCGAAACTTTCAGCATCCCGTCCGTGGTAACTTCCAGCGGGTAACTTTCCTCCGTAATGACATAGCCCTCCGGCGCTGTGATTTCCTCCACCGCATAATTCCCGTATTTTAACTGCAGCGGTGTGGTGATGGTTCCGGTTTCATCCGTGGTAAACTCACTGATTTTCTTATCCCCCACCTTCTGCACCACATATTCATCCGTATCGGTATTCTTAATCTTAAACGTGACGCCGGGGATAAGAACCGTATTCCCGTTTTCCGCATCCTTTTTCACAATGCGGATATAGGCTTTGAACGGCCCGTCATTGAACACCCGCCACTGCTGCGGCACCCTGGAATCCTCCGTAACTGTTACGGTAAAATCTTTTGTTTTATATAAATCCTTCGGCACCTTTGTTTCCTTTACCAGATAGGTTCCATAAGGCAGCTCTTTGGAAAGTGCGTAACCCTTTTCATCGGTTACAAGCACGTCATGGGTTTTGGCATTCTCCCATCCGTTCTTATCAATATCCGACTGTAATTTTATGGTAAACTCCGCACCCTTGACATAATCCGTCTCCGTGCTTGCCCCGTCGGTAGACACCTTGATAATCTCAAATGCCTGCTTCTTTACCGTCTCCACAACTTTCGTGTTGAGGGAAATATCGTGGTGGACGTCCTGCGCCTCACGGAAGTTGACTGGGTAAATGGTTTCGTCTAACAGATACCCCTCGCTTGGCTCAATCTCCCTGACATAATAATTTCCAAAGTACAGGTTCCCAAAATTGAACTCCGCCTGCTCCCCTGTCTTTACCGTGGCAAGCAGGGCATCCTTCTCCGCCGGCACGCCCGTTGACACAAAATCCGTCCCCTGCGAACTGGTAATGTTGTCATCCCCCACATAGGTTACGGTTCCCCTGCCGTCCGGGTAGACAATGGTTTCCGCCGCATACAGCCCGTAAGTGGCACCGGACAGTTTGGCATCCCCCTGCGGCTCTGCCCCGATTTCCTTATCCTCTTTTTTTGCTGCCACATCACAGCGGATCGGTGTGTTTTCGGCACTCAAATCAGAAATCTCCCCATAATCCGGTATTGCCTCCCACACTGTTCCATCGTCACGGTAGCCGTCCAGAATGACAACCTCTTTCACATAGTATTTATCCTGCATTTTCACAAACTTTTCAGAGGCGGCAACATCCAGGTCCTCATCATAGTAGAAAATCGGCACTTCTGTCTTTCCGTCGCCCTCAACAGAAACACGATGCGTACAGCCGGCATCCGTAAACACGGCAAATCCGGCGCCTTTCACGAAATTCCCAGATTCCGAATCTGTCTTTTTTACCATGACCCCCACCGTATCCGGAATCTCAACTACTTCCATCCTTTTTCCCTGCTGTGTCACTTTCCCGCTGCTGTCATAGAGAGTAAAGTATTCCAGCCCCACCGAGTAAACCGTTTCATCACGCTAATACCCTTGTGCCTCTTTAACTTCCTTCAGATAATAGGTGTTTTGTGTCAGCGTTTCCTTTCCTGTATGCGACAAACCATTATTATCCGTCCTGTCAAGTTTGCATAGCAGGTCAGTACACTCCGCATCCTCATATAAATAATAGGTCGCACCTGACACCGGCCTTCCGTCATACACATTTGTCTTGTGCAGTTCAAACCGGCCCTCCTTAAATTTGGAGGTCACTTTTACACTGGCGGTCACAGTTCCCGGCTCAAACTCCTCCAGAAAAGTAATCTTCTGTTGCGACACTGCCGTTGGCGTCCACTTCCTCCCGCCGTTCTCCTTTGACTTTGCAGTTGCCGTCAGCTTGATGGTGCTGTCTGCTGCAACAATCTTTTCCATCGCCTCCTGATTGCAGTACAGGTAAAAGTTGGAGAACGGCTTGTCCGCATCCGTCCGTGCCACACAGATGTCATATTTCTTCAAATCGGAATCATCCTCAATGTCACTGGCATCCGTTTTTAACTCGCCTACGGTCAGCCCGCCCGGCTGCCCTGTGATTTTATAGGTTACATTGGTAATCGTCCCCGTCTTTGTGCGGACAAATTTTTCTTTGGAACGGAACAGCCCGTCCCCCATGTCCTGCCACTCTGTCTTTTTTGGTGAAATCTTATAAGTGATGGACTTTGTAATCCCGGTTGCCGCATCATATTTGTCCTCATCATAATTTTTCGCATCCGCTACCATTGCCGCTATTTTGCTGTAAATACTGCTGCCGTTATTATAGTAGTTTAGCTTTACTTCCCCGTTCAGCACATGGATTGACGCACCAGTAATGAAGTAATCCGCTGACGCAGAACCCGCAGAATACTTGCTGTTATGGTAGGTACCGTTCAGTGTCCTTGCACCGTTCACCATGCAGAACGTAATCTCCGGCTTGATGCTGCTCTTGCCGGCAGAAGTGGAAACATCCCCGCTTGTTGTGTTTTTATTCAGGTTCAGGCAGTAAACCAAATGGTTGTGGTATTTGCCTGATTCCGAGATATACTTAATCCCCATGCTGTGGCCGCAGTATTTGGCATAGCCGCTGCACGACACCTTCATGCTGTCCGAAGATTTTGCCGCTGCCTTTAACACCGGGGCAGACGCCATCTGAATCACCATGGTCTCCCCTTCGCCAAGAGCCTCCAGCTCCCCTTCTGACAATAAAGCCTGGCTGCCAGCCTCTCCTGGCGAAGTTTCTTCCTGTTCTTCCCCATCCGATGGGGTAACCTGCCTTTCCCCCTCTCCGTTACCATCATCATCTTCCCCTTCCCCTGTTTCCTGCTTTCCGTTCCCGGATTCCCGGCTTTCCTCCACCGCCGTCTCTGGTTCACGCACGGAAATGGTCCGACAGATAAGATAAGGATTTTTGCCGCTTGCCGGCTCTGCCTTGTAATAGGTACTGTAATCCCCCGGCTTATTCCCATCAAAGGAGCCTTTTTCTACATAGTAACTGACCCTGACAGCCTTTTCATCATAGGAAAGCCCGTCAAAAGACTTCTCCACGTCAAAGCCATAGCCGGCAGCCACGATAATGTCCTCTGCCGTTACAATCTCTGCCAGTTCCAAATCCGGCCTATCTGTTTCATTATAAAGTAGCGGCTCCTGTTCCTCCTCTGCTGAACTACTGCCGACTGCCGCCTCCGCATGTCCGCCTCTGCTGCTGTCTCCCGCCGCAGCAAATCCGGTTGCATTGGCATAAACGGCAGTGGGAAGGACAGCCCCCATCATCAGGACAAGAGCCATCGCCAGAGCCGTTGCCCTTTTCAATCTCTTTTTTGTCATATACATCCTCCATTCATACATAGTAATCTGTTCCCTGCGGATATTCCCTGCCGGCACAGACACCGGGCATCCCCCGGCATTTGTGCAGAAAAAAGACACGCCATATTTCAGCGTGCCTTTTCAACCCATAAAGCCGATCCACAAACCTGGCTTTCCCTTATTCCATTGCCATCCTGCCACGGATAAAGACAGAACATTTATTCCTTTTCATAAACGCCCCCTAACATCTTCCTGCATGAAACATAAGCAGCATTATTTTCAATACATTCCCGGCCAAAAGCAGGGCAATCTCCAATACTGCCAGCGCCAGTTTCAAAATGTGTACCAAAACCCATGCTGTGCCTTTTAACATCCACCCCATAAAGTGGGCAATTCCCCTGATTCCCTGCTTTACCATACCAGTTCCTCCTAACTCTCACTCCAGCCTATTATCTTATCCATAATGTCCGGCATCCCGTTAAGGTCTGCCACTCCATCTTCCTCCATATCCTCTGTTTCTGGTTCCCCAACTGGGGCAGATACCACAACCGGCTGCCCTGTTATACCGCCGGTAACAAAGAAACGGAGAAGTTCCTGCATCATTTCTTCCCGAAACTCCTGCTTAAACTGTAACAGTCTCTGCTCCAGAAACTGTACCGTGACTGCTCCATCCCCGCCGGTATCACTCCCGCTTTCCAGTGCATTATAGTACATTTCCAGTGCATCCATAATAATCTGGTTTTTTGCTTTCCCACCATTGAGACGCCTGTCCTCAAATTTTTCCAGCATTTTTACATGCTGTGTTTTTTTCATTGAGAACCGCACCGGGAACCCCCGGAATAAATCACCACTTGCCACTGTAATCCCCCTATCCAATCTTACGTTTCTGTGCCTGTGCCACATAGGCATTCCCCAGCATCTCATATCCCTTTGCGTTTGCTTTCACATCCTCAATATACTGGATATTCTTCTGCCCAAAGTTACCAAAGCGTTTCATCACCCCGGCGCCTCCGCCCACAAAGATAATCTGCGTCAGGTCCATGTTATAGCCAAGCTCCCGGATGTTGTGGTAAATCTGCTGGCAGTAACCACGAATTTCCTTAATGATAATTTCCTGGTACTTCTCCGGCAGGTCCCCACCGCCGTTTACCATGACTTTCTGAATATCATACTCGTCCACCTCTGCATTTAGCTGTCTGACACACTCCTTGTTAATCTGCTGTATGCAGGTGATGATCCCATGCGGCTGTGTCACGCACACCGATTCACCCGGCAGATGGTTAATAATAGGCATAATATCCACCGTCCATGAGCCAATATCCACCACAAGCTGCTTTTCCGGGAATTTATCAATCCGGTTAATGACCGCTGCATAACACTGAGGGTAGACGCACACATTTTCAATAAAAATATGGTACTTCTCTTTCTCAAAGGTAAAGACAACTTCCTTTTTCTTTGACAGGTAAGAAACAAAATCTTTCTTCTCGTCCCCAAACCTTGTCAGCGGAAGCCCTACCGCCAACAGCACATGGGCTGTTTTCTTTCCCCTGATTTTCAGTTCTTTTGCCACCGCTGCCAGTGTCAGCATGTAGTAATTTTCATCCGTTACCTTTGTGTCCTTTACTTCAAGACGCCTGCTGCCAATCTTGTAATATTTCCCTCCATACTCCAGTAAATTCTCTGTAAATGCCGGCTCCGTACTGATTTCCCTGCATCCCGATGTAAATACCTCATGCACCGTTTTCATCCCGGACCAGCCGTGGTCAATCCCGATCACTTCTATTTTGTCATCCATTTTGCATTTCCTCCTTTTCATGCAACCAGCTCCTTCTCTTTATTCAGTTCTGTAACACACCCGCTACTTTTCCCCACATTCTTCCTCAATGAGCATACGGATTTTGCCGATTATCTTTTCCAGTTTCTGCCCTGACAGCCTGTAATCAAGCTAATGCCTTTACCCAAGATTGTCAACATAATAGAGGCTGTGCCCTGGACTATCCTCTATGGCGGCAAATTCTTCAGTTTTTTTGTCATACTGTATGCACACGCCAAAGCATTCACCAGAATAATCACTTCCATCTATCCTCTTTGCCTCATTCACAAACCTTTCTGGAATCCCGGAAACAGCCGCCCAATAAATACTTTCTGTATCAAAGTCATCAAAATCCTCTAACTCCTTAAAGGTCACATCTTGTTCCTCCTTTGCCATAAAAATACAAAAGGACTAAACCGACAGCGAAACACCGTGTTCCAATCAGTCAATTTAGTCCTACCTAAAAATCAATATTCAGTTATCACTCCTTTTAGGCAATACGAAACCAACATCAAAATGATTTCTTTGACTTCGTATGCAATATGAGGTATTTTGATATATAACAGGCCTGCCCTATACCGTCTGCTCCATTTCGTTGCAAAAAATAATAGGACTAAATCATCTGCAACCCCTTGATTTTACTGGGTTTCCTCTGATTTGTCCCTATTATATCACGCCCATCAACGTATTTGATATTGCATTCCCAGACGATACTATCATAGAATCATTCACCAGCGATAAAAAAGGCTGGGCGAAAATCCACTTAGGAACTGTAAATAAATTAAAGGAACAAGTTGCAAAGAATGTTTTTCCGAGTGCAAAGAAAAAAACGTAGGCGTAGCGGGCTACGGCGAGGCTTTTTGATGCAGCAATCGAAAAAACAGGCAAGCAAGTGTTTCATTTAATTATTTACAGATCCTTACCAGCCAGAATGAATTAATGCATCCAGAAGAAATTATGGAGTTTATTTCTGTATTCACACAGGATAAAAGATATCTGGATGGCATACCATATCTGAAAAATGCGAAAAAAGAAGGAGGTGCAGTGACTATGTGTGCAGTAGCTGATGCATTAATCTCTGAGGGAATCCAAAAGGGCAGAATTGAGGGCAAACTTGAGGGCAAAATAGAATTATTATATGAAATGAATTATTCTGTTTCAGAAATTGCAGGCAGATTGAACATTTCTGAGGAACAGGTTAAAAAACTCTTACAGCAGTAAAGGCAAATTATATTCTCCATATGGTTAATCAAATCAAACGCATTACATATGTAATAATATTACTTTAGTATATTTTAATCTATCATGGAAAGAAATTGTTCATGGATTCTGGTATCTTCTGTCAGCTCTGGATGAAAAGACATAGCAAGCTGATTTTTGTACTGTACGGCTACAATATTGCCTTTAACCTCTGCCAGAACAGAAACTTCCTCGTCAGCTTTCTCTATATATGGTGCCCTGATAAACTCCATTGGATACTGTCCGATTCCCTTTATCTCTCCCTCATAAAAAAAACTGCCAAGCTGCCTTCCATAGGCATTTCTTTTTACTGTAACCGGAAGTGTCTGAAAACACCTTCCAGCATCATTAGAAATCTCTTTCGCAAGAAGAATCAGACCAGCGCAGGTAGCAAGTACCGGCATCCCTTCTTCAATCCGCTTCTGAAGCGATTCAAACATACCCAGCTCCCGCAAAAGCTTTCCCTGTACGGTACTCTCCCCACCGGGAAGCACCAGTCTGTTAAAATCCTTTTTTAGATCCTCTGCCTTCCGAAGCTCAATTACTTTAGCACCAAGTCCCAAAAGCATCTTCTTATGCTCTTCAAAGGCTCCCTGTACTGCCAACACCGCAACTGTCATTTTACCACTTTCTCCTTGTCAATTTTATATCGAAAAACGCTGCTTTTGCGTTCTTCCCAAGTTTGAATTTAGTTCCTTTTAGCATGGTTCTTCCATACGTTAGAAGAACTTCAAACCTTTTATTTCCCACGCTCTGCCATTAAAAGTTCTATTTCATCTTCATTTATGCCAACCATTGCTTCCCCCAAATCAGCAGAAAGATCTGCAATCAAAGCAGAATCCTGATAATTTGTTACTGCTTTTACAATAGCATCTGCACGTTTTGCCGGATTGCCGGATTTAAAAATTCCAGAACCGACAAACACACCTTCTGCACCAAGCTGCATCATCAGTGCCGCATCTGCCGGAGTTGCAACACCACCTGCTGCAAAGTTTACAACAGGAAGCCTGTTATTGTCATGAACATATTTTACCAGCTCATATGGTACACAAAGCTCCTTTGCTTCGTTAAAAAGTTCATCCTCACGCATAGAAGAAATACGTGCAATTGCACTGTTCATCATACGCATATGGCGTACCGCCTGCACTACATCACCTGTTCCCGGTTCTCCCTTTGTACGGATCATGGATGCTCCTTCATTAATTCTGCGCAATGCTTCTCCCAAATCTTTCGCCCCACAGACAAACGGCACTTTAAATTGTGTCTTATCAATATGATACACATCATCTGCCGGGGAAAGCACTTCACTTTCATCAATATAGTCAATCTCAATTGCCTCTAAAATCTGTGCCTCTACAAAGTGGCCAATACGGCATTTTGCCATAACAGGAATCGAAACTGCCTCCTGAATCCCACGGATCATCTTTGGATCACTCATACGCGACACGCCACCTGCTGCACGGATATCGGCTGGAATCCTCTCTAACGCCATAACAGCGCATGCCCCTGCATTCTGGGCAATCTCTGCCTGCTCAGGTGTCGTAACATCCATAATTACGCCGCCCTTTAACATCTGTGCCAATTCCTTATTTAATTCATATTGTTTACTCATTTTTTGCTCCTTTTCTATTTATTGCTATTGCCATCCAAAGCTCTATCCTATTCTGCTGTAAAATACAGCAAAAACAACTGTTTCTGTTTACAAAACCCATGCATTTTATTATAATAGCATTTGACCATATTGAAATAGCCAATTCAAATATAGTCAGTATGGTCAGAAAAGGAGTGAAATTGAAAATGCTTACATATTCTTTTACTGATACAGGGTCAGATTGTCTCTATATCCATCTATATAAATGCATTAAAAACGATATTTTATCCGGAAAACTGCCTGCCGGAACAAAGCTCCCGTCCAAACGCAGCTTTGCAAAAAATCTGGGTATAAGTACAATTACAGTCGAAAATGCCTATGCGCAGCTACAATCGGAAGGATATGTCTATTCCCTGCCCAAAAAGGGCTTTTATGTCATGGAAATCACAACTCCCTCCGCAACAGCCCCTGCTGTTTCCTCTGACAATTTTCAAATTACCAGGCCCTCTGGCTATCAAATTGACCTTGTCAGCAACCAGACCAATCCAGATAACTTCCCCTTTTCCATCTGGGCAAAACTAATCCGGGAAACCATTTCCGAAAAAAGTGAAGAACTGATGGCGGCGCCTCCATGCGGCGGCATTATGGAACTGCGCTATGCCATCTGCAGCCATTTAAAAGCCTTTCGCAATATGGATATTACACCAGAGCAGGTGATTATCGGTGCTGGAACGGAATATTTATATGGGCTTCTGATTCAACTGCTTGGTTTCGACAAAGCATATGCTGTTGAAAATCCGGGATATCAGAAGCTGGCAAAAATCTATGAATGCCACCAGGTTTGCTACCATGCCATTCCTCTTGACCACTACGGAATGGATATTGACGCTTTAGAAGCCTCCTGTGCTAATATTGCCCATATCACACCTTCCCACCATTACCCGACCGGAATCGTTACCTCTATCAGCCGCCGTTATGAATTGCTTGCATGGGCCTCCCGAAAAAAGAACCGCTATATTATTGAGGACGATTATGACTCAGAATTCCGTCTTTCCGGGCAGCCAATCCCTACCCTGCAAAGTATTGACCAGTCAGAAAAAGTGATTTATATCAACACCTTTACGAAAAGCCTTTCCTCGACCGTCCGTTTAAGCTATATGATTCTTCCAAAGCACCTTTTAGAAGAATTTTACCGCCGTTTCCACTTTTATTCCTGTACGGTTTCTAACTTTGAGCAATATACGCTTGCCCGCTTTTTGTCTGACGGATATTTTGAAAAACATATTAACCGAATGCGCACCCACTATAAAAATGTCCGTGATGCCTTTCTTCATGCATTACAAAAAAGCCCGTTCGCCTCCCACATAAAAATCCATGAGGAAGACGCCGGACTTCATTTTTTGATGGACATTGATACCTCTATGACAGACTCTGAACTTTTGCAAACCGATATCCAGCACAGCATACACCTTGCCTGTCTGTCACAATATTACTTTAAAGCAACACCAGAAATCCCAGAACATACCCTTGTCCTGAACTACTCCGGCCTGACATTGGAACAGATCCCTGTCGCAATAGATCTATTAAACCGATTGCTTTAGATCAATTCGTTCTGCTTCCATCGAAACATTTAATGCAAGAAGATTTGTCCGGCTTGAGATGCTTTCGTAAAATTTTAATATTCAATGCCTTCCCGTGCCCTGATTCCTTTCTCAAATGGATGTCTGACACACTTCATTTCTGACACATAGTCAGCCTGCCCCAAGAAAAATGTATCTGGGCTTCTCCCAGTACATACAAGCTCTGCAACCCCCTTCGCCGCTAACACCATTTCCTGAAGCTTCCTTTCGTCAATCAGTTTCCATTGATATGGATAAGTGATTTCATCCAGAACGATTAAGTCATATTCCCCCTTTCTTATGGCTGTAAAAATCATATCCAGCATCTGGTTATGGATATCTGTCTGCTCCCTTTTTTGCTCTGGTGTCATATCATGGTAAAACGGAAACTGCTTTTCACTGCGGAGTACAGTGATATTGCCAATTCTTTGCAGTTCCTCTAATTCTCCCGTTCTGCTGCCTTTCATAAACTGCGTAAAAAGGACTCTTTTCCCGGTTCCTGCCGCACGAATTGCCAGCCCGATTGCCGCTGTTGTCTTTCCCTTTCCATCCCCATAATACAAATGCATCAACTTTTCTGTTTTGTCCTTCCTTTCCTCTTTCAAATCTTTTTGTCGGAACAGACAGTCCTGATTTCCACAATTTTTACAGATATCACAGGGATATTCTGCCTTCTTTTCCGACACAGGAAGCAAAAAAACCACGCTTTTTCCTGGCGACAGCACCAACTTTTCATTATACGAAATATCCATCTGACCAAATTCCTGATACAATTTTGGTAAAATTTCTATTGGATAGGTATCCCCTAAAAAATCAATCTTTACTGCCCACATTCCGGTTTCTTGCTGCATTATTTTCACAAATTCTTCATATGCCTTTGTAAGCAGTTCTAAAGCGATACATTCTACCATATATGCCTCAGACAGACAGTTTCTGGAAAGATAGATTTCCTGCAGGGCATCTGGTCCATCGCCTAATGTCAGAAAAACAACCGCATATCTTTCATAAGAAATAACGACTCCTTTTTCTTTCCAGACATAATATGCTTTTGCCCGCAAAAGAGGGACAAGCATACAGCTTAGTGACTGCAAAGAGGCAAAATCCTCTTTCCTGAAATGATACTTTAACATCATATTTTTGAAATCCTCTGTTTCCAGAGTAACCATCAGATTTTTTTGAATCATTGTTCCCTCATTCCATACAAAAGAGCATTGCAGATAGCCGCCGCCACATTACTTCCACCCTTCCTGCCCCTTGCTACAATATACGGCTCTTTTGTTTCTAAAATCAGTTCCTTTGCCTCTACTACATTAACAAACCCCACTGGAACGCCAATAATTCCTTTGGGAGATATTTTGCCCTCCTGTATTAGTTCATAAAGCTGAACTAATGCTGTAGGTGCATTTCCGACCACAAAAATAAGCTCTCTTTTTAGCAATGCGGCTTTTTCCATGCTTGCGGCCGCTCTGGTACTTCCCTTCTCCCTCGCCATAACCGCCACATCCTCATCTGCCATAAAGCAATAAACTTCCCCTCCATATTTTGAAAGCTCTTTTTTATTAATTCCTGACTTTGCCATCTGCGTATCAGTCACAATACATGCTCCATTTCTAATCGCTTCCTGCATTCTACCAACCGCATTCCTGGAAAAGCATAAATTTTTTACATAGTCAAAATCTGCCGTTGTGTGGATTACCCTCTTAATCACTGGTTCCTGTTCTTTATCCAGTATAATATCCCCAAGCTCTTTCGTAATCATTTCAAAGCTTTTCTTCTCAATTTCTTCTGGTAATAATTTTCGCATATTTTCCTTCCTATGTTCCTTAGGACCTTGTCCCTTTCATTATTTACAGTTCTTTATTACAATCTGCGTTACGATTCCTTTTTATCCGTGGATTATATGATATATTTTGTCCATATCCAGGCTATCCCGCAATTCCTTTGCCAGCTTGTCAAACTGCTTTTCTTTATATTCCTGATAGGTCATTTTCTGGCCGCTCTGATAAGAAATCCCTTTTCTATCACACAATATACGGACAAAGGTACTGCGAAATTCTTCTTCATCAAAAATCCCATGCAGATAGGTTCCAAATACTGATTCCTGATAACAGCCATCCTCTTTTTTTTCACTATTTCCATAAGAAACTTTCAGATTGACCAAAGGCTTTGTCCCCTCTTTTAGAATCGTTTGTCCCATATGAATTTCATAGCCATCAACCTTTTTTTCAGACAATTCCTCAAAACAGCCTTTCAGACACCCAATCTTTCCCTGTACCCTTGTCCTTGTCTTTTCCTCTTCAAATACAGTAGCCATTGGAAGCAGGTTCATCCCACTGATCATACCATAATCTTCTACTCCACAGGCATCCTGTATGCTCTCCCCAAGCATCTGAAACCCTCCACAAATGCCAAAAATAACACTTCCCTTCTGATGGCACTTTAAAATTGCTGCTTCCAAGCCAGACTCCCGAAGCCATCTCATATCTTTTATTGTACTTTTCGTCCCTGGAAGAAGGATTACATCTGGCTCACAAAGCTCTGCCGCCTTTTTGACATACCGCACAGATACATCCGGTTCCAGGGTAAATGCCTGCAAATCAGTAAAGTTTGAAATTCGTGGCAAATGAATGACTGCCAGGTCAATTCCAGCTCCCTTGCTTTTACGGTTCAGGCTCTCTGCCAGTGAATCCTCCTCCTCGATATCCACATCCAGATAGGGAACCACTCCGACCACCTCTTTTTTGCACCGTTCTTCAAGCATCCAAAGCCCTGTCTCCAATATTTTTTTATCGCCCCGGAATTTGTTAATGACCAGCCCTTTAATCCGTTCCTGCTCCCTTTTTTCTAAAAGCATTACCGTTCCAATGAGTTGGGCAAAAACGCCTCCTCTGTCAATATCCCCGACTAAAAGAACTGGAGCATTTGCAATTTCTGCCATTCCCATATTCACAATGTCATCCTGTTTTAAATTGATCTCTGCTGGACTGCCCGCCCCCTCAATGACAATCAAATCATATTCTTCTGCCAGGGATTCATATGCCTTACGAATCACTGGAATATATTCCTTTTTCTTTTTGAAATAATCTATGGCACGCATATTTCCAAGCACTTCCCCATTGACAATAACCTGAGAACCCATATCTGTAGTTGGTTTTAAAAGAATCGGGTTCATCCGTACATCGGGTTCAATCCTGCAGGCATCTGCCTGAACTGCCTGCGCTCTCCCCATCTCCAGATGTTGCTTTGTAATAAAAGAATTTAGTGCCATATTCTGCGATTTAAAAGGAGCTGTTTTATACCCATCCTGAAAAAAAATCCGGCACAATCCGGCAGCAATCATACTTTTTCCCGCATTGGACATTGTCCCCTGTATCATAATTGACTTTGCCATATCCTGTCCTTTCCCAAACTTCACATTCCTGCTTTTCCATTTCCCTGCTTATATTTCCCGTCCCCGCTTTTTATTTCCTCACCTACATTTTACGTTCCCATTCCTGTTTTTTATTTCTCCACTTACCAATCAGTTCTTCATTTTCCTGATGTGTTTTTATTGCAATTCTGTAATACTCCTTATACAAATTTCTAAAATCTCCACAGCCACGAATCAATATACCTTCCTCTAATAATTGCTCCTTTAACCCTCCATGCGCACAAAAAAACAGAAAATTTGCAGTAGAAGGATA
Organism: uncultured bacterium; assembly: GCA_947651225.1. Classification (GTDB taxonomy): domain Bacteria; phylum Bacillota; class Clostridia; order Lachnospirales; family Lachnospiraceae; genus Butyribacter. Next base: position 15,970 of record CANSYK010000012.1, read on the forward strand.
AATTTTAGAAACAAGTCCATCTGCCAATTCAGAAATCAGATACTTTCTTTCTTCCAAAATCATTTGAAAAGTCTTTTCCAGATACTCTTTATCCTGCAATGCCGCAATTCCTGCCATCTGCGCCGGTATTGAAACATTCCATGGCTGTAATACGCTTCGAATTCCCTGTAAAAGTTCTTCATTTGCACTACAGACATATCCAAGCCTGAGTCCTGGCATCCCATATATTTTGGTAAAAGCACGTAACACAATGATATGAGGATAACGTTCTAAATTTTTCATCATGGTACGCTTTTGTTCTTCTGACTGCCCCAAAAATGGAAGAAAACATTCATCCAGACAAAGCCAGGTATTTGTTTCCTCGCATCGTCTGGCGATGCGAAAAAGAAGCTCCTCCTCAACTAAAATGCCAGTCGGATTGTTTGGATTAGATAAAAATAAAATTTCTTCTGTTCCGTTTATATCGTCTATTAAATTCTCTGTCACCGCAAAATCCATAGTTTCCTGCAATTTCCAGACCACCGTTTCTGCTCCCGCCCCTTTTAATGCCTCCTCATATCCCTGAAAGGAAGGGGCTAAGACCAATCCCTTTTTTGGACGCAAAAACTGACAAAGAGCAAATAGTAACTCTGCTGCGCCATTTCCTGCCACAATCTGTCCCTCCCTGATTCCATAACATTCTGCAAGCGCTCTGCAAAGAGCTCTGCTATGGGTATCTGGATAATGAACGGCAGAAAGCAGCACTCCCTCTTTTGCCGCCTCTATACTGCCAGAAGGCATTCCCAAAGGATTGATATTCACTGAAAAGTCAAGCTTTGCCGGATACTGGTAAATATCTCCTCCATGCGTATATTCCATACAACTCCTCCATTCCTCAAAATTGTCAATCTTAGAGCGTGTTTGAAGAGCCAAATACAGCGCAAAGTGGGGAGTACAGACTGTGAGAATGAATTTTCAAACACGCTCTAGGAACTGTAGAAAAACAGTTGGCACAACATCCCAATCCCCCAGGCCAAAAATGAGGTTCCATACAACAGCCGGTTTGCAAGACGGATATCTTCTGCTTCTGGCTTACGCACTGCATCGCCAATCACTGGCTTATGATATAACTTTCCAAAATAATAAGCATCTCCTGCAAGCTGTAGTTCCAGCGCCCCGGCACATACCGCTTCTGTCTGGGCGGAATTCGGGCTTGCATGGCAATAGCGGTCTCTCCTAAAAATACGAATGGCATCCTTCCAATCCAGCCCGCACAAAAAACTGGCAGCTATCATACAAAAAGCAGACACCCTTGCCGGAATAAAATTCAATGCATCATCTAACTTTGCAGCGCATTTACCAAAATCACAATAAACATCATTTTTATAGCCAACCATAGAATCCATTGTATTTACTGCTTTATAAAAAAAGCCGCCTAAAACGCCAAAAAACATCATAAAAAGCATCGGCGCAACCACACCATCTGAAGTATTTTCTGCTACCGTTTCTACTGCTGCTTTTGTAATCCCTTCCTCTGTCAAACACTTGGTATCCCTTCCCACAATCATAGAAACAGCATATCGCGATGCTTCTATATCCCCCGCCTTGAGAGCTGTATATACTTTCATGCTTTCTTTCTTTAAAGACCTCATAGCAAGAAGCTGATAACACCAAAAACACTCTATTCCAAATCGCACTCCCGGATGAATCTGCCCTATGATAAAAAGAACCAAAAAGGGAATTCCTGTCGAAAAAAGAAGAACCAAAATTACAAGGAAAAAACCTGCTGCCCTCTTTTTTGTCTGATCTTTTTCCCTGTCAGGACAAATTCGAAACAAGCGGCGCAAAATTTTTTCTGTACTGCTTATAAGAAAGCCGATTGCCCGTACCGGATGGTAAAGCCAGCGTGGGTCTCCCAATAAAATATCCAATAAAAAACCAATACTGAGAATTAACATTCTCCTGCTCATCGTAATCTCCATTCCACCGTTTTTGACTTAACAATTTCAACCTATCTCCTTAATATTTTTCAGGCAAAACCCATCCTTTTTCCAGACAGCCTCTGCCATATATCCTTCTCCATTTCCAACTTGCCATTTGTAAAAATAATTTGAAGTTTCTCTGATACAGGAAAACTCCATGTTAAAAGAAACTGCGTCAACCCCAGAAATACAAAAAAAACGGCACTCTTTATGCTGACATTTTGAGCAGTTTTCTATTCTCTGACAAAAATCCAGGATTGCCATAATCGTACCGCCATGAATGACAAAGGCAATATCTTCACTTTTATGAAGTTTTTCTTCTTCCATAATTTCCAGAAAACCGCTGACCACACGTTTTTGAAAGGTCAATCTGTCCTCTCCTTTTGGAAAGCCGCTCATTCCCATACTATCAATAAACTTCTGATAGAAAGGATTTCCGTTTAATTCTTCATAATTACAATATTCAAATTCCCCAAAATCACATTCTGACAAACTTTCTTTTACAATGGGAAAACGATCTGGATATAAGATAGCCGTTGTTTCCAGACATCGTTTCTTTGGGCTGGTATATACTCTTGTAACAGGTGGCAGATTCTTTTTTGCGAGAATCTGTTTTGACTCCTGCAGCAATGGCTCATCTGTCACCCCCACATAACGATGCTCTTTATTTCCCTTTGTTGCACCATGGCGAATCATATAAATCTTCATCACAATCTCCCTGATATTATTACAACAATCCCTTATTTAATCTGTGTCCCAATCCCACAGACCACCCGTATCACCTTTTCTGCCTTTTTTGCCAGAAAACAGTTCACTCGCCCTGTTTCCTCCCGGCACCTCCGCTCAAACGCATCAACCGGCACCAGTCCATATCCGGTTTCATCACTAATGATGACCAGCTTTTCCCTGCCATCCAAATAGTTCTCTGCTTCTTCAAGTGGATTTTTTCCCTCCGTTAACTGTGTCCGAACTATTTCATGGTAATGATTCTCTATTTCATATCCTTTAAAATGCTCCCTGGCATATTCTGTCTTTCCCTGATAAGCGCCTCCAACAATTAATATCATCTTTCTTGTCCTCTTTTTTTCTCAATCACCAAAACAATTCCCGTATTAAAAATGATTAAAAAATGAGCAAACCCCATTTTATAAGGATTTGCCCTGTTTCTAACAAAAAGCGTTACTCCTCTGACTGTCCATCCTTTTTCTGAATAATTTCCAGCACCTCTTTTTCTGACAACTGTAATTTTTTAGCAATCTCATTCGTAGAAAGATTCATTTCATAATAAGCATAAACCATGCCTTCCCTTCTGCCTTCCCTTCTGCCTTCCCTCATACCTTCCTTCATGCCTTCCTTCATGCCTTCCCTCATATACTCTTGTTTTACCTCTGTCAATACAGGTTCCATAATCTCCATTAATGTTTTACTCATCTTATCATCACTCCTTAATTGTTCTGCTAATTCTCTATTTGCCTTTAGTGCTGCTTCCAATACAGAATCTGCATACTCTTTTTCCATCTTTCCTTTCAGACAGCTTATACTGGTAAGAAGTCCCCTTAAATCTTTCTCCTTTAACTGTCCTGACAATGCACAAAGCCATCTGTGTTTTTCACTGTCTAAATCTTTTGTAACAATAATCTGTGTAGGAAACAATACCATATCCATTATATAATATATTCCTTGATAAGGATTTTCCACCTTCACGCCATGTTCTTTAAAATACAAAAAAAGCTTCTCTGGCTTTGCCCTACGTATCAAGGACACGGTAATCTCATCCATTTTTCTACTGTCTGCTTTTTCTCCATAGGATTTAAAAAGACATGCATACCCCTGTGTCTTGATAAATGCATCAATTCCCAACCTGTCACCTGGACTTTTATACTCTATGACATTATACCTGCAAAAAATTTTCCCTATCTCATTTTTAACAGAACGCTCCCCTGTGTTCTCCATAAAAAGATCTATTTTTAACGTTCCTGTATTTAAAGTATACTCTGGTATAAATACAAGAGTATCCCGATCATCCTCCAATTCAAGATTCATTGCTGCTATATATGGCGGATGCCACTGTATCTCCCTTTGATTCATCTACAATACCTTTCTCTTTTGGCATCTAAATTATTCTTCTGCCATCTCCTGCCCTCTACTATTTCATTATACAAAATAAAAAACAATACTTCAAGCATTATCCTACAAGGCAATCCTCCAATACCACAATAGCAAGAATCAAAAGTTCGCAAAGCTGTAAAAAATATCCCGCCAAATCCCCGGTGATACCGCCAAATGTGCGATATGCCATCCTTTTATAATAATAAAAGCAGCCCAGTCCGGCAACAATACAGCTTCCCCCATAAAAGGGATTGAGCAAAAGGTATCCTATCATACAGCACAAAAGTTCCGCAATCAAAATCCATTTTACCTGATTTCCTGCCGCATCCGCAGAAGAAGCTGCCATTCCCTCTTTTTTTGCCTTTTTAAAAACAGTAACCGACAGCCCGCTTAAAATTCTGGAAAAAACATATCCCAAAGCGATAAATGGAACTGCTTTAGAATGGACTTCACTGAACAGCCCAAAAGAAAGCAGCAGGTAGACAATTCCATAAATAATGGCAAATGCCCCTGTATGAGGGTCTTTTAAGATTTCTAATTTAACTTCTTTTGACTGATAAGAACTTTTCGCATCCACCGTATCTAAAAAACCATCCATATGAATCCCGCCGGTCAGTAAAATTGGAAGAGCTGTTAGAACGGATGCCGTCAAAGTCTTTGTAACTCCGGCTGCTCCCATACCTGTAAAAATCCCCATACAGCAAAGCCCAATCACAAAGCCAACCAATGGAAAAAAACACAGGCTGTACTTCATACTTTGTTTTTCCCATGAAATCTCAGGCATGGGGATTCGGGAATATGTAGAAAAAGCTATGATTATTGATTTTAACAAATTCCCCGTTTCACCTCCTAAATTTGAGCCAAATCTCCCACAAAGTGAGAAGCACATCTTGCAAAAAGCAATTTTCAAACACACTCTAAAACAGAACTATACAGAAGCTTTCAAATATACTGGAATAGAACAAACCACCTCTGTAACAGCCTCTGCATGATTCGCCAGAAAAGCATTGGCCTTTCCCAGCAATCTTATATATTCTTTCGTCTCCTCCTCATATAGCACACCATCTGAGAAAACTTCATTTGTAACAACAACGAGACATCCTGCCTGCCGCTTTAATTGCAAAACCGGCTCTAAAATGGAAGCCATAAGCTGTATATCTGCCTCTTTGCCTCTTTTCTTAATCGATCCATCCGCCTGATACATTTCATTTGCCAGAAGATTCGACATACATTCCAACAAAACGACATCATTTTTTTTAACGTAGATTTGCCCTAAATGGCAAAAACACTCCAAGGTCTGAAATCCCTTATCTTTTCTCATAACACGGTGTCTGCGGATACGCTCCTGGCATTCTTCATCATAAGAAACCATCGTTGCAATATAGTACAATGAGCCCTGCTCCTTCTGATGATTTAAAACAGCAAGTTTCTCCGCATACTCTGATTTTCCACTGCCACTTCCACCTGTTACCAAGTATAACATTTTCTTTTCTCCTGAAATTTTAGCCTAGAGCGTGTTTGAAAACAATAATGATTCATTGTATCAAAAATTGTTTCGATTATTACTCTTCACAGCTGTTTTTTGTTCTCACTCTTCCTTTTGATAACGGATATACGGCTCAATTTCATATGACGCAAATGTCCCCATGTTCTGATAGACCTCTGCTGCCATATCCAACAACGGAAACAATGTTATTGCACCAGTTCCCTCTCCCAGACAGAGCCGCCCATGCACCAACGGTTTTACAGCAAGAGCTTTTAACGCCATTTTTCCCGCCCGTTCTTCTGGTTCGTGGGAAGCAAAAACAATCTCTTTTACTCTTTGATCCAAATACATCGCAGTTAATGCCGCCACCGCAGAAATCGCCCCATCTATTACTACTGGAAGATGATATTTCACCCCTCCAAGAAAAACACCTGCCATCATAGCAATTTCACACCCTCCCGCTTCTGCCAGAATTTCCAGAGCGTGGTCTTTCTTATTTTCTGTCAGTCCTTTTTTTCGAATTCTGTCTACGGCTGCTTTTACTACACTTTGCTTTCGCTGCAATCCTTCATTTGACAGTCCAGCTCCTTTTCCGGTCACTTCCTTTGCTGCCTTCTCCAAAAATACCGCCGCAAGCGCACTGGTAGGCGTTGTATTGCCAATTCCCATTTCCCCGGTCGCAAGAACCTTATATCCTTTTTCCTTTAACTCCCTTACAATCTCTTTCCCCATCTCCAATGCCTGGCTACACTCTTTTATTGTCATTGCAGGTTCCTTTGCAATATTTCCACTTCCCCTTTTTATCTTCCGGTCAACCACAGCATTTTGTACCAGCCGCTTTTCCGAATAAGGTAAAGTATCCATTCCCGCATCAATGGCATATACGTCAACCTTTGCAGATTTTGCCATATAATTTACTGTTGAACAGCCCTTTGCAAAATTATCACTTACTACTTTTGTCACCTCTTTGCCAGTCTGTGTCACACCTTCCTCCACTACTTTATGGTCACCACATAAAATAACAAGCGCACGCTTTTTTATATCAACATTACTGGCATCTCCCATAATACAGCAAAGACGGACAATACTATCTTCTAAAAGCCCCAGGCTGTCAAGCGGTTTTGCAATACTATCCCAGTGTTCCTTTGCAGCCCTGCCTGCCTGATAGCTCTGGCATGACAACAGAAATTCAAAAAGCATCAAAGGATTACTGTAATAATACAGATGAGGAAATCCTGCCGCCATCACTTCTGTATATACCATACAGGAATACTCTTTTGGGGTAACAGGCTTTCTCGCAAGAAATGCCTCTCCATTTTCTGTACAATCCCAATAATGAAATTCATGTCCTTTTATTTTCTGCCCAGCCTCACCAAACACGCCCGCCTTTTTACTTTCCAATTCAATATAACCAAACCGGCACAGCTTTTTGGTGCGAACGCCTCTGCCGGAAAACACTCCTGCCATCTCCCCGGTATTTCCTTTTGCTCCTTCCAGCTCCTTTTGCAGATAAAGAAAACCGCCGCATTCTGCCAGACAGGGAATTCCTTTACAGCATGCCATCCGAATGGATTCTCTCATTTCTGAAGCGATTTCTAACTCTTCCACAAAATTTTCAGGATAGCCGCCTGAAAGCAAAATCCCGTCAATTCTTTCAGGCAACGCCTTATCATGGAGCGGCGAAAAATAGACAAGCTCTGCCCCAAGTTTTTCTAACAACTCCATATTTTCTGCATAATAAAAAGAAAATGCTTCATCCCTTGCCACTGCAAGGCGCACCCTGCCAGATAATGCAGGAAGCTGTGGTTCCTTACCTGTACAATATTCTGCCGCTTCTGCGATTTCGAAAATCTTAGAAAGATCTATCGTCTTTTCTAAGACATCTGCAATCCTGCCCGCCCATTTCTGAAAAGATGTAATTTCTTCTGGAGCAAAAAGCCCAAGATGTCTTGAAGATACCGCAAGTTCTGAAAGTTCCGGCACATATCCTAAAACATCTAATGGACATTCTTTTTCAATAACTTCCTTTAACCTTTGATAATATCCTTCCGATACCCTGTTTAAAATAACACCACAAATCCGGCTGTCTTTCCGGTATTCTGCCATCCCTCTGATCACGGCTGCCAGAGAAACACTTGCTCCTTTTGCATCCACAACCAGTATCACAGGAGTATCTGTAACCTTTGCAATCTCATAGGTACTTCCACGCTCCGTCGTCCCCCCTAAGCCGTCATAATATCCCATCACTCCTTCTAAAATTGTGATATCAGCATTTTCTGCCTTACTCTTTAGTAAATACCGCACCATTTTTGCATCTGTAAAAAAGGTATCCAGATTCCCTGATTCTGCCCCAAGCACCTTCCTGTGAAACATCGGATCAATATAATCAGGCCCGCATTTAAAGGAAGCTGTGCGATAATTCCTTCTGTTACAGATTTCTAACATTCCGCACACAACGGTTGTCTTTCCACTTCCGCTTTTGGGTGCGGCAAACAATATACGTGGCATCTTCCTTTCCATCTGTCCTCTTCCTTTCCTCAATCAAAGCAAACAATAAAAACAGGATTTTGTGCTTCCATCAAATGATAGCTGCCAAGCTCTTTTCCTCTTGCAACATTCACCTGAATCACTTCCATCTTCTGGTACTCTGGAAAAACTTCTTTGACTTTCTCAAGCTGTGCAAGTGTTTCTAATGTCACCACATTCATTACAAAACGCACCTTTTCATTCTTTTTACGAATAGCATGTACAATGTCTATCAAAGCCCTGCTGCTTCCTCCAATAAATGCATGGGTTGGCGGCGGCAGTTCCTTTAAACATTCTGGTGCAATTCCTTCTATCACATTTAGATTATCTACTCCAAAACGAATTTTATTTTCCTGAATCAGACGGATTCCCTCTTTCTTTTTCTCTATGGCAAATACCTGTCCATCTTTACAGTGTAAAGCCGCCTCAATAGAAACAGAACCTGTCCCCGCCCCAATATCATATACCACCGATTGTTCTGTCAGCGAAAGCTTTGCCAGGGATAAGATCCGTATTTCCTGTTTTGTCATGGGCACATTGCCCCTTACAAACAAAGAATCCCTGATACCAAAAACCACACTTTTTTCCAATGGATTTGTATTTTCCAGCAGCATAACAGAAAGGGAATCCACTTCAATATTTTGAAGCTGCTTTGGTAAACCGCAAAGTATTCTTTCTTCTGGGTAGGAAAGCCGCTCCCCAATCGTAATTTTAATCCGTTCCATATGATACCTCAAAAGTGTCTGGCAAATCTGCTTTGCCGTATCTTTTTTTCCAAGCAGGATACATACATAACGATGGTATTTCATTCGGGAAATAAAATTTGCCTGCTTTCCATGACAACTGATAAGCTCTGTTTGCTCCCAGGGAACAGACAGAAGATTTAAAAAATAAATCACAGAAGAAATTCCTGAAACAGGATGCACCTCATAGCCCTTTAAAAGCTCTTTCATTCCCTTTGCCCCAGAATAAAACCCGATATCGCCAGAATATACAATCGCTGTTTTCTGATAACAGGAATTTTTTTCTAGTATTTCCAATATTTCTTCTTTTTTATAACAGGAATAAAGCGGCTTATCTGCATAATCAGAACAAAGCTCTAAAATCCGTCCTGCCCCGATTATTGCATCACTCTCTTTTAAACATGTTACTGCTTCTTTTGTCAACTGCTTTTTACTCCCCGGTCCCATACCAATCAAATAGACTTTTCTTTTCTCTTCTATATGATACTGCATACGAATAAACCGGATTGCCTGTTCAAGCCAAAATACTTTTCCAGATAAACCCGTATCAGAATCCTTTTCCTGCTTTCTTCCAACTACCAAAACACAGACACCCGCCCGCAGCGCAGCATTCTGTTTTTCCGCATAACCGCCTTCTTTTCCAGAATCCTTTGTCACCAGATAGGATATCTGAAACTGTTTCATCATCCAATAATTCAGCTCTTCCATAAAAGGCCCCTGCATCCCAATCAGGTTTTTTCCCTCAAATCCAAGCTGCCTGCATTTTTCCACAACAGAAGCAATGGGAAGCACCCTTGCATAACATCTTTCTTTATAATCCTCAATCACTGTATATTTTTCCAGTTCCTTACTTCCTGTGGTAAGCAAAATGTTACCTGTTGTATGACGCAAATATTCTGCCGCTTCCTCAATACTTTCTCTATAAATCACAGATTCTTTTTCTTCCAAAAACCTGTCTGCTCCTTCCCGCAGCACTCTGATATAGGCTATTGATTTTTTTTGGCATGCCTTTCTAATATTTTCTGTCACTGCCATTGCATAAGGATGCGTTGCGTCCAGGCAATACTCTGGCTCTTTTTCTGAAAAAAATTCTGCCATCTGATCTGCATCCATACGCTCTGTATAAATTTTTATATTAAAACAATCCGGCAACAGGGATGCTCCGTATTCCGTTGCCACACAAATGTGGACTTCCAAAGCAGTATTTTGAAAAGCTTCCGCCAAAAGCCTTCCTTCCACCGTTCCTCCAAATACAACAATAGATGCCATTTTCCCTCATTTCCGCAAATGATACCCCCTTGGTGTTACCATTTGCCCCTTAATCTGTTTTGTACAGGAATTTCCAATAAAAACGGTTGTAAACATATCAACTGTTGTGTCCGCTAACTCTTCCAGAGATAAAATAGAAGTATACTCTCCCTCCCTGCCAATATTTCGTGCCAGTCCACATACTGTCCCTGGCAAACGGTATTCCAACAAAAGCTCACATGACCTTTTTAAATAGTCTTTCCGTTTTCTGCTGGACGGATTGTAAAGACAGATACAAAAATCAGCCATCGCCGCCCCTCTTAACCGGCGCTCAATCTGTTCCCAGGGTGTCATTAAATCACTTAGGCTGATTACTGCAAAATCATGCCCAAGCGGCGCACCAAGCATCGCTGCCCCAGATAACGCCGCTGTAATTCCTGCCACTACCACAATTTCCACTTCTGGATAAGAAGCCCCCAGTTCCATCAAAAGTCCTGCCATGCCGTATACTCCAGCATCTCCACTGCATACAACACTAACCTTCTTTCCCGAATCCGCAGCTTCCAGCGCTTTTTTACACCGCTCTGTTTCCTGCCGCATTCCCGTCGCAAGATATGTTTTCTCTGGAAACTGCTTTTCTACCAGTTCTGTATATACGGTATATCCGACAATCAGATCGCTGCCTGCCAACGTATGCTTCGCTTCTGCTGTTATCCTTTTATCATCACCAGGCCCTATGCCCACAACATATAACTGATTCAAAAGTTGTCTTTCCTTTCTGCTTTGTTACTATACAAGGCTATTCTAAACATCATGCGAAAAACCATCTGGCTATATTTTATCAAATCAACAAATCTAACCGTTTTACCGCCAATGCCACAGTCACCCCATCGTATATTTTTTTATGACAGAGTAGTTCTCCCCCTGACGCTAGCACTGCGCTCCTTTCACAGACACAAGAAACTCCTGTCACCTCTTTTACAAAAGGAGAAACGCTGAATTTCCCCTCCGCCATCTGTAATTGCTCTGCCGAAAATGTCACAAAAGGAAGCTTATTCTCTTTGCAATATGCACAGATCCCTTCTTCCTCTTTTTTTAAATCAATACTTGCAACTGTTTTGACCGCTTCTATCAAAATTTCTTCTTCCAAAAGACACTGCCTTATGGCAGTGCCTATTTTATCTTTTGCAGTCCCTTTCCTGCATCCAACTCCAACCACGATTGCCCTTGGTACAAGGCATAATGTATTTTTCGAAAATACAGCAGAAATCTTTCGGTAAGAAATAAAAATAACCGTTTCTTCTGGCGGCTTTTTCTCAAACTCTCCCTGATACCAATAAAGCTCTTTAGGAAGTTCTCCCTTCCACGTAAATTCTGAGTAAATCCCAACCCGTTTCCCTTCCAGAATTTTTACAGAAATCTGCTTTGCCATATTCCAGTCTGTTACTATAAGTGCATTCTTTCTTGCAAACTCATCTACAGCAAATACACCTTCTCTGTCTGTAGCTGTCGTAATCACCGGGACAGCTCCTATCCATTCTGCAATCTGTTTTGTCAGTTCATTGGCGCCACCTGCATGACCTGATAAAACAGAGATACAAAAAGTTCCCTGTTCATCCAGTACCACAACTGCCGGATCTTTCGATTTATGCTGTAAAAAAGGGGCAATAGAGCGCACGGCAATTCCTGCCGCACCAATAAATACAAGTGCATCTGCCTTGTTGAAATATTCCGCTGTGCATTCTGACAGGCTTTTTTTCTCAGAAAGTTCCGGCAAACTCTTACACTTTATGATACAACGAACTGTACTATCCGTCTGCTCTTCTTTCCATTTCTTTTCCAATTTCTTCTGCAGCAGATATGCTTTCTTGCTACAGGCAAAAATAACTACTCTCATCAATCTGACAATCCTTTGCGAAATCCCGTTGTAAAAGAAGCATCATATAATTTTGATTTCTGATATTCCCCTCCCAGAACATTTCCCACAATAATGAGTGCTGTCTTATCAATCCCTGCCGTTTCCATATCCTCTGGAAGAGTTTCTATCGTTGTATAAAGAGTTTTTTCCTCCTCCCAGGTAGCCTTATAGACAACTGCCACAGGCGTATCTGCCGGATATCCCCCGGCAAGTAATTCTTCCTTTACTTTTTTTGCAAGCCCCGATGACAAAAAGAGTACCATGGTAGACTGATGCATGGCAAGCTTTTGTAACCTTTCCTTTTCAGGAACAGAAGTCCTTCCCTCTGCCCTGGAAATAATAACGCTCTGAGAAACATCAGGAAGCGTATATTCAATCTGCAATGATGCGGCAGCCCCACAAAAAGAACTAACGCCTGGACATACTGAAAACGCAATTTCTCTTTTTCGCAATTCATCCATCTGTTCCCGGATTGCACCATAAATGGAAGGATCACCTGTATGCAGCCGTACTGTGGAAAGTCCTTTTGCTTCCGCTTCCTCCATAACTGCAATGACTTCTTCCAAAGTCATATATGCGCTATTATAAATTTTACAGCCTTCCTTTGCTGATTTTAAAAGCGCTGTATTTACCAGAGAACCGGCATAAATAATTACGTCCGCATTTTCCAGATAACGCTGTCCCCGGATTGTAATCAAATCCTCCGCTCCCGGACCTGCCCCAACAAAATAAACCATAGCCTGCCTCTTTTCTATTATATTGATTGTGAGAATGAATTTACAAACACATTCTATTATTATCATTGGCACAAAATTATGGAAACGAACACAAAATCTCCTGCGCCTTTTCTGTCCCGCCCAAATGACCAAATTTTTCCGAAAATAAAATAACGCCTGCCCTCATCCTGTCCCCTGCCCGATAGCAAAGATGTTCCTCTATCTTTTCACACAAGCTTTTTATTATCTGTTCCCGCAATCCACACTTTTCCACTAATTGCAATATTTCTTCTGTATTCATACATTTCATAATTTCTGATACAAGCTTTCCATCTCCGCCACACAACACAGCATGAACAGCAAAAATCTCACATCGTCCATCTGCCACTTTCGAGTGTGTGTTCATAATCCCTGCGGCAAGTTTTACCAATTTTCCAATATTTCCTACAAGAAGAAAATTCTGCATTCCATAGGCTACTGCAAGATCCAGGGTATCCCCTATATAGTTACTGCATTTAATACTTTTTTCCAAATCTAAATGAAGAAAAGAAGAAGCATAGCCCTGTCCATAATTTCCTGGCGTAACCAGCAGGTTCCTTTCCCCCTGTGCCTGTAACTGGCGGATCTGTACCTCAATTGTATCAATAATTGCTTTTTCGCTCATCGGTTCTATAATCCCGCTTGTACCAAGAATCGAAATCCCGCCTTCTATCCCAAGCCTTGGATTAAACGTCCGCTTCGCAAGCGCTTCCCCTTGCGGCACCCGTACCAGTATCAAAAGCTTCTCCTGATATTCTGCCAGTTTGCACACTTCATCAACAGCCTGAAAAATCATCCTGCGTGGAACCACATTAATTGCCGCCTGTCCCTTTCTCTGTTCCATTCCCTCTCTGCGTACCCTGCCCACTCCAAAACCGCCATCTAAAAAAAGATTCGGGTACTGCTCACTGGAAAAAGCCTCTTTCGGAGCAACGCAATCCTTTTTCATTCTTCTCACGCTGACAAAAATTTCAGCATGATCCGTCACATCAGGATCATCTCCACTGTCCTTTTCTACACAATACTCTGCTTTATCTTTGGTGTCCACAGACAAAAAAACTGGTACAGATACATCAACTCCTCTGGGCGTATGTACCAAAACAGCCTCCTCATGTCTTCCAAACAGCAGCAGCTCTGTGGCGGCTTTCGCAGCAGCAGCCGCACATGTCCCTGTTGTAATTCCACAACGGAGTTTTTTTTGATTTTTCATCACATAAAAATCCATCGTATTCACATTTCCTTCACAAGAATCGTTGTAAAATATCCTGCATCCTCTGGCAGTTCTTCCATCTTCTGAAAAACTTTCTGATTTTTCATACCACAATTCATTACCGCAGATGCTTTTGCTTTACCATTCTCTTCTAACTCTAATAACTTCTCTTTTATTTCGGCTGTCCGTTCTCCTGATTTCATCAATATTCTGGTTCCAGCATACCCTTCTAATTCCTGTGCGCAATGCAGCCCTGGTAAAATATGAATCCTTTCTTTTCTGCTTCCAAGTGGTATCGAAAGCGCTGCCGCTACTGCACAAAAAGACGGAACACCACTGATAATTTCTGCCTGGCAGCCTGCCCTTAAAACCCTCTCATGAATCTCCATATAACTTCCATAGACAGTAGGATCACCCAGATTTAAAAACGCAATCTTCTTTCCTGTTCTCAGTTCCTTTAAAATCCTTTCACTTCCCTCATCATAGATTACAGAAAGCTTTTCTACATCTGAAGTCATTGGAATCGGAACCGCAATGATCGGTTTTTCTTCCAAACCTGCAACCGCCTCTTTTACTATCTGATATGCTGTGCTGGAAGCTGCCTCCTTTGCTGGAATCCCAATCATATCACATTCTGTAATTTTCTTTACTGCCTTTACTGTCAATAACTCTGGATCTCCTGGCCCCACCCCAACTCCATATAATATTCCTCCCACGTTTCACCTCATTTAAACTTATATTAGCATCTCTTTCCTACACCAAAAATCAGTAAACAAACCATTAAAGATTTTCCTATTCTACCATATCTTCCACTGATGTTCAACTTTTTATCTTTTGCACCAGTTCAATAAAAGAAACAAAGGTTACTGTCCACTCCGTTACCAGTAACAGCAGCGTTTTCAACGCTGTATGCACACATATTGCAAAATTCATGCAAAATGGCGCCACAAAACTCGTACTTTTGGCATAAAACATGCCAAAAATCCTCGAATTTGGCCAATGTGTGAATCGTAACGAAACAAAGTTACAATACAATTATATAAGACGGTTAATTCTGTCACTGAAATTGAAGTTATTCCCTGTTTTTTAACACTTCGGCTGGCAGAATTCTATTTACACGCCGCATCAGAATCCGGTTAATAATAAAATACAAAATCAAAATTGCCCCAAAAAGCCCTGTATACATCTGCCATGAAAAAACAAGATTGATTCCACAGGCAATATTCGATACCAAATACGGATACATACTGTCCATTACAGCCTTAGATAACGGAATCCCAAGCAGGGCACTTGCTGCAACAATCAATAAGTTACTATCCAAATACAATTTTCTGACGTCCTTTTTCCGATACCCAAAAACCTTCATCAAAGAAATAGACATTGCTGAACGGTCAATCATCACCTTCATCATCAAGTACATAACTACTACAAAAACCAGTGCAGAGGCAGTTGTCAGCGTAAACACCATCGGCATCATTTTTTCCACAAAGATGGAAGAGCTCTCTTCAATTTCTTCCCTTGAGGTAACAGCATAAAGCCTGCCACTATCAATATCAAGGGCATGTTCTGAAAACACAATGTTATAATAATCCTCATCCTCTCCCATTAGCTGCCGCATGCTATCAATATCCATAAAGGCAAAGAAACTGGCAGAATATGGCACAATCCCTTCAATTTCAAATGCATAATTTTGGTCATTTTCCCCATCTTTTAAAACAAAATCATCCCCTGTACTCAATTGGTATTTCTGTGCCATTGCAGAAGAAATCTGTACCTTATTTCTCCCACAAAACTTCTCCCCTTTGCCTTTTTCAATATCAAAATATGGATTGTCCCTGTCAATCCCTAAAAGTGTTACATCCAAGTTATGCCCCAGCACTTCTTTTTTCAACGTAATGCCATAAGCAGCTTCTCCCTCCTTCGGCACCTGCTCCTCTGGATATTTGTATGTATACATATAGGCAAACTTCGTATCTTGGCTACTCTCTGTTTCTATATGCTGGCAAAGCACATAACAATTCAGCGAAAGCATGACAACCAGTAGAGAAATGAACATCCCAAAGAATACGGTAAAAGCAGTACGCCTCTCCCTGAGTAACTGCCGGATTTGAAAAATATGTGCAAAACTGCCACTATGAAGCCTGATATTCTGCGCCTTTCTGTTCTTCTGCCCATTCCGAATCAAAGAAAGTGCTGGCATCTCCAGCCTTTTACGGATAACCAAAAAGTTTGTAAAAGCTGCTGCAAGTGGAGGCATAACGATTCCATATGCTAACAGATACGGCTCATAGATGGTATTTAGAGTAGGAATCGAGAAATAACCATAACATTCCCGCATCTGCATCCTGACGCCAAACTCACTGTAACCCAGAACCGTTCCAATGATGCCCGCAATCAGAGTAATCAGTACTGGAAACGCCAGATAATGCCGCAAAAGCTCACTCCTTCTGACACCCATGGCATACAAAGTTCCAATGACGCCTGCTTCCCGCTCAATACTATGTACCACAAAAACCGATATCACATAGGCAAATAAAATCAGTATAATCACACCTGCCGCCAGTCCTGCTGCTTTATCAATGAACTTATCATCTGCAGCGCCTCCAATTCTCGGATTGTTATCCGCTGGAAGAAACTGCGTCAATTTTGAGAGCTGTACCTCAAAACTTTCATCTAGAAAATCCTTTGTTTTCCCGGAAAAATCCGAAAGACCATCCGAAAGCCTTTCTGTCCCATCTGCTGCCCTGGATACTCCTTTTGTGTATTCTTTCATCCCCTTGTCAAAGGAAGACAACTCATCTAACTGCTCCAATGCGGATTCCAAACTCAGCCGCATGATTGCACTATCGCTGCCTGCAATCAGCCTCTCCAAAACCTTTTTGTAATTCTCTCTTGTCAGTTCAGAAACACCAAACTCAGAAAGACTCTCAGATGCCTCTGCAAGATAAGAGTCAAAGATTTCCGATGCCCCGTCCTTCAGTTTATCACTGCTGCCGTCAATATTATCTAGCCCCTCCTTTAGCTTTTCTGCACCATCCTTCAACTCATCAAGTGTCTCCCTAAAATCATCCAGCTTGCCTTTTCTACGTTCCCAATACTCCTGAAAATAGCTATCATCAATATTTTCTGCATCAATGCCTAATTCCTGCAGTTTTTCCTTCAGCTCCTGCTCTGTCAGCTTTCCATTCAACAAATATGCATAAACATATTCCTCAGAGCAGGCGCTTTTCCCTTCCTCCTTCAAGCCCCTATATGTTTCTTCTGTCACAAATCCCACACCAAACAAGCTACTGTCTACGGCACTATCTGATAAATCATGGTAAGGCGTATCATAATCTGGTGAAATACCAATACCACATACATGAAAAAGACGTCCACCAACCCAGATTTCATCATGAATGGAAACCGCATGCTCTTCACTAAATCTTTTCTCCAAAAAAATTTCACCTGTATCCTTAGGCAGCCTTCCAGACTCTGGCTGTAACAAATCAATTTCTTTTCGCTCTGAAAATATACGCAGTACTGAATTATCCTCAAGGGAATAATCCAAATAAAAATGGGACTCCAGTGTAATTCCATCCTCCTCCAATGCATATTTTTCCTTCGCTGTCAAGGGCACAAACAGACTAAACTGCCCATCCTCTACCCTGTTTTCCTTTGCTGCATCCGCCGTACCTGTCATAATCGTATCTGCCGCTCCCACCATGCTGATCACAATATACATCCCCATTATAATCAGAAATCCCAATGCCAGATAGCGGAATCCATTTTCTCTCAAATCCCGAAAAATTCGTTTTCTAAGTATTTTCTGCATTATAAATCCTCCAATTCTGCCGCAAGTACCTTTTTATCATTCCGGTAATCCTGTTTAATCATTCCATCCTTTAAAATAATAACCTGATCCACCATATTTTTGATGGAATTATTGTGGGTAACAATCAGCATTGTTGTGCCGTATTTACGGTTTACTTCCTCAAGCAAAATTAATATATCCCTTGATGTTGCAGAATCCAACGCCCCTGTTGGCTCATCACAGAGCAATAATTTCGGGTTCTTGATCAATGCCCTCGCAATGGCACATCTCTGCTGCTGTCCACCGGAAAGCTGCGACGGAAATTTATTCTGATGTTCCATCAAGCCCAGTGTATCAAGCAGTTCTTCCAAATCCAAAGGACTGTCTGTCAGATATTCACACACCTGAATATTTTCCCTGACAGTTAAATTGGGTACGAGGTTATAAAACTGAAAAATGAAACCGAGGTTCTCCCTCCTGTAATCAGATAACTTCTCCTGCGACAGCCCATATATTTCCTTTCCGTCCACCTGTATCGAACCGGAATCCATCAAATCCAGTCCTCCAATACAATTTAACAATGTGGACTTCCCAGAACCACTAGGACCCTGAATCACACACAGATCACCCTGATTGACAGAAACAGAAACTCCATTCAATACCTGGGCAAAACTTCCGCCCTCCCCATAACTCTTTTTTACATTTTTTACTTCAAGATACATAATTAACACCAACCCCCAGGCAATAATGCCTGCATTTTATCCTTTCTTCTTTTTTGCATAACACCGTTATGTTTTTGGCGTGGTTTTTAACGTAACATTGTTATGTTAAACAATAAATGACAGGCTATACAAGCAAGCATATTGCCTGCTGCATAGCCCATTATCTTTTGGGCGAAAACAGACCATTCCATCCTGATAACAGATAAACAACAATATCCTCAATCTGCCTGGCCGCCTTCTCTACATCCTGTTCATGGGTTAGCAAATGAATAAACGCATCAATCTGAATATGCGACAGCCAGTGAATCATGTAATGCCCTGGTTTCTTTATACCAAACTCATCAGCCAGCCGCTCTGCTAACTTATCATAATGTTCTTCGATACCATCGGCAAAACGACTCGTGATATCCTCATAAATACTGCCCTGACTTTTTGTCAGAAGAATCTGAAAGATATCATAATTCTGGTACATAAAATATACAATCTCCCTTGCTGCCCTGATATCTAAAGAATCATCAGATATGGATATAACCGCTGATTCCATATTCATTTCTTCCAAAAAATGTGATTCCACCCTTGAAATCAACCCTTTTAGTGGTTCTTCCACAAGCTGCTTTAACAAATCCTCTTTATCTTCAAAAAAAAAGTACAAAGCACCCGTTGTTACTCCGGCATTTCTGCAGATTGTACGCAGGGAGGCTTTCATATAACCTTTTTCAAGAAACTCCTGCTTTGCGCTGTCAAGAAGCTTTTCTCTTGTTTCCTTATCCTCAGCCACCAGCCCGCCTCCCCTCAACATAACATCGTTATTCTAGTTTTTAGTGTACTTTATCTTTCAGAAACTGTCAAGCGTTTCCTAATGGTTAATTGACATATGGAGTTACTATTTGTTACTATTCACGGCTATTCTAAACATCATGCGAAAAACTAGCCATGAATAGTAACCAGCAATTTAGGCTGTCCCGTAGTCTGTTGAAAAGATGTGGAAGTATATTAAACGATATGATATACTGTTTATGTTGTTAAGAATGACAAATCGTTATTATTTTTTTGAGGAAAGAAAAATGATTGGCGTCTGTTAAATGATGTAAAAATAATGACAGCAGTAAAGGAAATGTAACAGTGAAAATAGATAGACTTATTGGTATACTATCAATACTTCTGCAAAAAGATAAAATTACCACTCAGGAGCTTGCAAATAAATTTGAGGTATCTCGCAGGACGATACTACGTGATATTGATGCTCTCAGTGTGGCAGGCATACCTATCATATCAGAGAAAGGGCAAGGCGGCGGTATTTCCATTATGGAGGATTATAAAGTGGATCGCACTGTACTTTCCTCAGAGGATATGAAAGCAATTCTCACAGGCTTGCAGAGCCTTGACAGTGTAAGCGGAACTAACCGATACCTTCAGCTTATGGAGAAAATTTCGATTGATGGTTCTGCCGCTATCAACGTGGACAATCATATCATCATAGATCTATCCAACTGGGATAAATCGGCGGTGTCCGATAAGATTGAACTGATCAAGGCCGCCATGGAGCAGAATTTGAAGATCGCATTTAATTATTTCTCACAAAACGGTGAAAGGCGACGTATGATTGAGCCGTATCATCTTGTGTTTCAATGGTCAGACTGGTATGTATGGGGATATTGTGCACAGCGTGAGGATTACAGAATGTTCAAACTCACACGGATGACAGAACTTACTCTTACGGATGAAAAAATTTCCGATAGGAGCGTTCCTGAATATCTCTGTGACAAGCAGTGGGATAATACAGGAGGAATTGAGGTTACAGTGAAATTCGATGATTCGGTCAAATGGCGTATCATAGATGAATTTGGCACGGATTCTCTGAAATATAATGAAAAGGGTGATATTATCGTTACCATTACATGGTCGAATGTTCCTGCTCTTTATCAGTATGTTCTTTCATTTGGGGATAGAACTGAAATCGTTGCACCTATGGAGTATCGGCAGAATTTTGCAAATGTTCTGAAAAATATGCAAAAAAAATATGAATAGTGACAGACAGGTGTCACATTTCATGTGATATGCTTTTCTCATAAAATCCTAATTTTGTTGTGCATTGATTCCTCATACACAACAGAATTTAGAGAATTAAAATTTGGAAGGAGAACAGTTATGAAATGTTACACACAAGTATATGTTATGAACAGTATTGAGGCGGCAAAAACATATTGTAAAGCATTTGGCGCAGAAATAGCATTGGAGATGAAAAACAGCAGCGGAACTGCCTATGAACATTGTGTTTTATCAGTTGATGGCGAAGGTATTTTGGCATTATCTGAAGCAAAAAATCCGTATGATGTGGAAGTCATTCACAAAATGAGATGGGAAACAATGACTTTTAATGCGTTTGAATTAGGAACTGCTGACGCAGTTAAGAACGCATTTGATATACTACGTGATGGCGGCGTTGTTATTGAAGAAATTCATGAGTATCCATGGAGTGCATGCGGTGCTACCGTTATTGATAAATATGGCGTATGTTGGTGGATATCTATTTAGCGGGAAAGGTATTATTTTCTTTATGTCAAAGAACTCAACAAATCCAGTTTGACTTTCTGACTTTTGGTATTAAAGAATCAGATTCTTAGAACCATATGAGCAGTAAATTTCCCATTATCTTTTGGAATTCGTGCTATTGCTTTTGTATATTCTAAAAGAGAAAACAACAAATAAAGAGGCTTAAAATCGGTGCTATTTGCCACATACGAAGCAACCGTTACTTTATGGTACGATAATCTCAACAAATCAAAAAACAAACACCAAACAAAAGTACGAAACACCTTGATAATTGAATAGACTTTACACCCTTCACCAAATCCGCTATAATAATTACAATATGTGGACAACGGAAATAAGCATAAAGGCGGTGAAAGGATGGTAGAAGAAATGACTCTTGATGAACTTAAACAAGTCACTATTGATTATTATGTAAATTTGCAACGTATAAAGAAAGCTGACACTGGCAACAATCCAGAGCTTGAATATCAATTGAAAGTTTATAAAAATAAACTTGCTTCTTTGGGCATACCGCCTGAAGAATATGAAATGTAACCAATAACCAACAACAACTAAATATCATATCACTCCTAAAGAGTGTAAAGCCTATTCAGTTATTAAGGCTTTGCACTTTTTTATTTTAGGGAGGTTGTGACATGAAAAATCATTGTTTCGAAATTAAAGTAGAAAAAGAAACCCCAGAAGGACAGCGTTTACGGCATTTTCTCCTCTTACTTCTCTTCAACAACCTGAAAAATGAAAAATTTCAAATAATACGATTCCTCTGCCGCCCAGAGAACTGGATGATCTGGTGCCTGTGTCCGAAATTCTACCTGGCGCAAACGTTTATGTACATTAGAAGCCGCCTGACCAATTGTCTTTGCAAAGAGTTCTTCTGTCATAAAATGTGAACAAGAACAGGTTGCAAGGAATCCACCATCACGAATCAGTTTCATCGCACGAAGGTTAATTTCACGATATCCTTTTACCGCATTTTTCACGGAATTACGGGATTTTGTAAATGCCGGGGGATCTAAGATTACCACATCAAACATTTCACCACTTTTCTCCAGTTCTGGCAGCTTTTCAAAGACATCAGCACATTCAAAAGACACAAGATCAGAAAGTCCGTTTTGTTCCGCATTTTTTCTGGCCTGTTCCAGGCCTGTCTCGGAAGCATCCAGTCCCAAAACGCTGACCGCTCCCGCCTGAGCGGCATTTAACGCAAAAGAGCCTGTATGGGTAAAGCAGTCAAGCACCTTTGCGTCTTTACAAAACTTGCGGATTGCCATGCGGTTATATTTCTGATCTAAAAAGAAACCCGTCTTTTGCCCATTTTCCACATCTACCAAATATTTCACGCCATTTTCTACAATCTCTACATTGGTATCAAATTCCCCACCCAGAAATCCCTTTACAAGCTCCATCCCCTCATGCTTTCGTACTTTCGCATCGCTTCGCTCATATACACCACGAATCACAATCCCATCTTTCTTTAAAATCTCTTTTAATATGGTGATTATCTCTTCTTTTAGGCGATCAATTCCAAGTGCCAGCGATTGTACAACAAGTACATCACTAAATTTATCAATAACCAGTCCTGGCAGAAAATCAGCTTCCCCAAACACAATTCTGCAGCTTTCTGTATCTACCGTTTTCTTTCGGTAATCCCACGCATTTTTAAGGCGCATCTGTAAAAATTCACGCTGAATCTCCTGATTGGCATCTCTTGTTAAAAGACGGACACGAATCCGGGAATGACGATTTATAAAACCTTTTCCTAAGGTATAACCATCAAAGTCATGTACCAGAACAATATCTCCATCTTCAAAGCTTCCCAGAACCGAGGCAACCTCATTATCATAAATCCACATACCTCCACTTTTTACTGTCCTGCCCTCTCCCTTTTTCAAGGTGACAATTGCGTAACCCATGATTCCCTCGCTTTCTATTCCTCATTTCACAGTTCCTGACAAGATAATCCATTATCATGGCAATTTATACTTCTTGCGATATTCTTTATATTTTGCTAAAAATTCAGGATTTTCATTTTCCCTCAAATTATCCAGATAACCATGTGACTCCATGCCGTCCTCTTTCATCTGAATCAGACTGATTGCAATATTGGAACAATGATCCGCAATTCTCTCAAAATTCGTTGTAAGGTCAGAAAGCACAAATCCAACTTCAATGGTACATTTTCCTTTCCGCAAACGCTTCACATGCTTCTTTTTCATTTCCTCATTGAGTGTGTCAATCACTTCTTCCAAAGGCTCTACCTGAACTGCCAGAACCGTGTCTTCTGTATCAAACACTTCACAGGTCATAGAAACAATTTCCTGAATGGCACTTTCATAAACCGCCAGCTCCTCTTTTGCCTTATCAGAAAAGACATCACCTTTTTTATTTGCCTGAGTCGCCGTTTCCATAACATTGCAGGCATGATCCGTAATCCGTTCAAAATCCCCAATGCAGTGAAGCATCATAGATACAGACTGTGAATCCTTCAATGACAAATCAGCGTTGTTAATTTTCATCAAATAAACTCCCAGTTCATCTTCATAACGATCTACCATATCCTCTAGTTCTACCACCTGCTTTGCTTTCCCTTTATCAAAATGGTCAATCAGTGAAATTGCTACATTTAAAGCCTCTTTAGAAGCATATGCCATCTCAACAGCAGCTTTTTTTGCAGAAGCAAGCGCAAAAGAAGGTTTTTCCAGAAATCTTTCATCTAAAAGCTTTAAGCCATTTCTTTCTTCCTCTACTTTGCTGTCACGGACAGTAAGTGTTGCAATTTTTACCAAAACATCCCGAAACGGAAGCAAAACTAAGGTAGAAGTAATATTAAAGCAACTATGAATTACAGCAATCCCCGCCGCTGTGGCAGCCTGCCCCATAAAAGAAAAGCCAATCATTGCATTTAACAGATAGAAAAGCACCATAAAAATTACTGTGCCAATAATATTAAAATAGAAATGTACAAACGATGCCCGTCTGGCATTTTTACTTGCACCAATTCCCGATAAAAGCGCTGTTACACAAGTACCGATATTCTGTCCCATAATGATTGGAAGCGCCGACGCATAAGACACTGAGCCAGTCAGGCAAAGAGCCTGCAAAATACCAACAGATGCCGAAGAACTCTGAATCAATGCGGTAAGCAACGCACCAACTACAACACCAATTAACGGATTATCACTAAACATTAGAAAAAGATTGGTAAACTCTTTTATTTCCGCTAAAGGCTCTACTGCCGCACTCATGGTATCCATTCCTGTCATAAGAATCGCAAAGCCTGCCAAAATCGTACCAATATCTTTTTTCTTCATATCTTTAGAAAAAAGAATCAGAGAGACACCAATCATAGCCAAAACCGGAGAAAAAGAAGATGGCTTTAAAAGTTTAATCCATATACTGTCTCCCTCAATACTTGTAAGGCTTAAAATCCATGAAGTAATTGTTGTACCGACATTTGCCCCCATGATAATGCCAACTGTCTGTGACAACTTCATAATTCCCGAATTGACAAATCCCACCACCATTACGGTTGTAGCAGAGGAAGACTGGATTACAGCCGTTACACCCGCTCCCAGAAGAACAGCCCGAATCGGCGAAGAAGTAAACCGTTCTAAAATCACCTCCAGCTTTCCACCAGAAGTTTTAGCAAGACCATCACCCATAATATTCATTCCATACAGGAATAGCGCTAACCCTCCAATCATAGTTAAAACATTAAAAATATCCATGTTGTCTTTTCCTTTCGCAATCAATCTAATATAAATTGCAATACTGCCAGAAAACTATTATCTATCAACAGTTCCTTTCTATAACGCCTATGGCGCACTATTTATAGAATATAATATATTCTTCTAAAATGCAAACATTTTATTCCTGTGTCCACAACATATCATAATACTAGTTACTATTCACGGCTGATTTCAGAAAATAGCCAAACTCGCTGTGCTTGCACATAAGAAGTTGATTATTTTCTAAAATCAGCGTGCAGGCTGTTCTACATACAAATAAGGGAATGAAAAAATATCAAAAAAGATACCCGCATTCCCCTTACTTCTATTTTCTATCCGTTTTCTTCCCCTGCAAGTTATTTTTTAACAGTTCCTAAGCACTTTCAAAACGGTCACACTGATTTTTCATCTGCAATGCAACACTTTCACTAATGCTCATATCATCCTGAATCTTTTGAATTTCTTCGTTCAAAGCATTTGTTCCCCTTGCAGCATCCTCAACATTTCCGGCGCTGTCTTCAATTACCTCAGCAATTTCTCCAATTGACTGAATCAGGCCTTCCGTAATATTGCATACATTCTCTGCTTCCTGTGAGAAATCATTCATCATCTGATGTACATAAATAGAATCCTGATTGTACTGACGCCCAGAACCTACAAAGGAATCATAATCTGGAAGAATATGCTGATCAATATATTCCACCATCTTATTGGCATTATCATTCAGCTCATTTACAGCAGCAATTACATTTTCATTAATTTTCTGTATGTTATTTGCTGTTTCCCGGCTACTGTCCGCAAGCTGGCGGATTTCATCAGCGACTACAGCAAAACCTTTTCCTGCCTCGCCTGCCCTTGCCGCCTCAATAGAAGCATTCAGTGCCAAAAGATTTGTCTGGCTGGAAATTGATAAAATGTCATTCGTAAGGCTTTCCACCTGCTCTACACTCTTACTATGCTCAATGGCAAGCCTTAAGCCTTCTAGCATTTCACCAACCATTTTTTCGGTGACATTCTGGCTTTCAACTGCCATTTTCTCCAAGCCATCTGCCCGTTCCTGCATTGTCTTAGAATAATCCAGCACCTCGCCGCATGTTGTTGAAAAGCCGCTGACACTTTCTCCTACTTCTGACACATTCTGATTGATATTGGAGATTGTCACAGAAACCTCTTCCATTGATGCAGAAAGCCGATCCATTACATCAGAAATATCTTTGGAACTGATATGTACACTGTTTATGCTTTCTGTCACACCTGTAATCGCCTCTTCCAGATTGTTAGAACCATCAGAAATATCGCCAATTACATTTTGCAGAGTATCCAGAAAAGCATTCATTCCACCTACTAATTGACCAATTTCATCCTTTGTCTTAACCGGAATCCTCTCATTCAGGTCACACTGGTTATTCTCCATTTTCTTAATAAAAACACGTAACGCTTTAATCGATTTTTTCGTTGGAGCAACAATCGTAATATAACATGACACAAATGCCAGTACGCTGATTACCACAGCCAGTACAATCATCAAAAAATTCAGCATAATGCTCTGGTCAAAGGTTTCTGACTGCTGTTTGATAGAATTTTCCGCACTTTCCTGGCGATGGGCTACCATTTTATCCACGAGTTCTTCCATCTGATTTGATATATTTGCAATCTCACCATTAGCACGTTCAATGGCAGCTCCCTTTTCCTGGTCTTCGCTATCTTGTACAGACTGCATATAAAGCGCATTTAACTGCCCATACAGCTCTGTAAACTGATCATACAACTTTTTCTCTTCCCCATCGGCAATCCACGCTTTATACTGTTCTGTTACCTGCTCCACTTCTAAAATTGTTGCGTCAATCTTTTCACGCACGGTAGCAAGTTCTTCTTCTGGTGATTTCCAGACAATGCTTTAAAAGCAATTTCTGCATTGTCTGGAAATCACCAGATAAGGTATCCAATGTATGAATTGCGCTGATATTCTCTTCTGAAATCTCCAGACTAACTGTTTTTAAACCTTTTGTCGAATTAATCGACCAGACTGCAGACACGATACAAAGAACTGCCAAAACAATCTGTGGAAATATAACCTTGATGCTAATATTTTTCATACCAAATCGCCTCCTCCTGTTTTCCTCCCCATAGTGGAACAGGAAATACAAAATGATTATTGTACTTGTTCTACGGCTTCATAGCGTATCCTAAGTTCTGGCAGCATTGTCATCTTACAGTAATAATTTTCTACCCAGTCCTCTCCCTGTGAAGCGTCATTCTCACCAGATGCCGGAGGTGCGAAAATGTGTATTGACACAGTTTCAGCCTGCCCAAGCGGTTCTTTGAAAAATAGTGGCATCAAGTCAATTCTCCCTGTTTTTGGCGCTTTATAGAACCAGCGTCCTTTCACCTCAATCATCAGGTTCAATTCTTCCTTGAATACCAATTCAAAAAATTCTGGTGTTTTTTCTAACTCCACTTCAAACGCAATGCCTTCTGCATCCTCCGCACTCCCCCACCGTAATACAATTGGAAGCGATATTTCTGCCATCTGCTCAATCTGAGGCAGAAAATATTCATCCTTTAAAATCTCCTTATATTCTTTTAACAACGGCTGTGGAATTCCCACCGAAGAATTATTCGGATCCTCTATCTCCAGCCCAAGCCTTCCCCTGTCCCTGAACTGGTACATTGAAAACCCGTCAAACCACTCTTCGGATTTTTCTTCCTTCAGCCTTTCAATAAAACGTCTAATGCCCTCTGCCTGATGAAGCGGCCCGGTTACATCTCCATCTGTATTAAATTCTGATACCACAAGCTTTTGCTGTTTTCCACCATTTAAAACAGCAAGGTGCTTTGCTGACTGTTTTAATTTCTGGTAGAATTTTTCTACAGGATTAACCGCATAAGTGTCGGAACCTTTTTCACAGATATCAAATGGCCAGCCATAATGCAGTGCCAGATAACAGTCATTCGACCAGATATCTGCTGTCTGATATGCTTTTGTAAACTCCTCCTCATGCCCGACTTTACTATCTGGATCATCCGGTTCCAAAACAGCGCCTGCACAAAAAATTGTCGAAACATTTGGGGCTTCTTCTTTTATAATTTTACTGAATTTTACAAAAAAGTCTGCAATCTCCTGATAGGAAAAACGCTGGTTATGCGTAAACCAGTCTCCGTCACATTCATGGTTAATCCGCAGCCTCATCCTGCCAAAAGTCCGAAAATCCTTTGCAATCGCCCGGAGATACTCCTCTGATAAAGAACAGTCAAGGGTAAGCGTCAGAGTAACATCCTGCCCGTGGCGTCTGATATCCCGCATCTGCTCAAAGGGCTGTCCAGACATATTGCCATCCATTCCACCCTCATAAGGAAAATAGTCATCATATGGATAATCCCACTGAAAATGAATTTCCATATCCTTACACGCTTCACTGATTCGCTGCGGCCACTCCTTGTCCTTTGGATAATATGTATACATGATATTAATGTTACGATGTGGTCTTCCCAATGTATTCAGAATATAGTCCTGATTGACATATTCTGCACGTTCACTCCCATCTCCCAGATCCAATCCACACTTTGCCGGCTTTCGCAAAATCTTGTGTACATTTTTCATGTTGTCTGCCATCAATTTTTTCACCTTTCTGCCAAATTATTCTCCTTCTCCTAACATACACACCTTATATATTGTACACTATTTTTCTATTATCTATTCCTTTTGGCAAAGTTTCACAAACTATAATTCTTCACATTTATGAATCATCTGCATACTGGCTAATACATCCTGTTTTGATGATGCTCTTCTTTCTGTTGATACATCTTCGTATCTGCCTCTTTCAGCAGACGGTCCATATCTGTCATATCATCAAGCCGGTCATATACAGAACCTACACTTATCCCGATATAATATGGCTTTCTGCCATCCTTTCTGAACTGCTCCACAATACTTTGCAGGTGTGCTTCATAATTCTGGTAAAAAGAAATGTCTGCTTCTTCTTTTTCTGTTAAAATGATAACAACATACTCATCCCCGCCAAACCGGGTGCAGATTCCCATATGTCCCTTTACGCTTTCCCTGACACAACGAGCCACCCCTTTGACTGCATAATCTCCTTCTGCCTGGCCGTATTTATCATTGATATACTTTACTCCGTCCATATCAATCGATGCAAGGAAAAGAATCTTCTCCTTCCCGGAAAGTTCCTTAATTTTCTTTCTGACACATCCATAAAACCCGCTTCTGTTATAAAGCTGTGTCAGCAAATCTGTCTCATACATCCGGTGAAGTTCTGACTGCTTCCGTATTGTCCCAAGTACCTGCTCAAAAGCGAGGACAAACTCATAAAATGAGTATAAATCCTTATCCGCATCCTGATAAGCAACCGCCATAAAGCCATAGACCTCCTCCTGCCAGTGAAGCGGCAATACGAGAATCTGTCCTGCCTCATTTAGAAGTTCCTCTAAAGTATTATATTCTTCACTCTTTGGGATCTTCTGTAATGGAATCGAATACATCCCATCCCATATTTTAGCTAAAAGCATCATGGCGCCCCATTCATAATCCTCTACCGGAAGATCTGACTCTTTATAAAACGCCTGGTTTATAAAAATCATCATCCAGTCTACAGCCAGCATATCCTGATATACTTCCAGCTGTTCTACCATATTTACAGTGGAATATCCATCCGTTAAAGCTGTCATCATCATAAAAACATCTGCAAAATGCGTCCTTATTTCTGCAGATTTGTTATACCAGTGCATAATCTGTTCATTCTGATTGCAGATCTGAAATTCTTCACAGCCACAAGACTCTGAAATCTTTGTTCGAAATTGAATCTTAATGTCATAAGGCTTTTCTTTTTCATTGGCAAAACAGCCATCAATCATCCGAAAAACCTCTGTGCCAAACAAATCAATATCCTCACATGATGTTGTCAGTTTAGGAGAACAATACTTTCCTAACTCTATGCCGTCAAAGCCCGTCAGCAAAATATCTTTTGGAACATGGATATCATGTTTTCTTAAAACAGACTCTACTGTCAGCGCCATAATATCATTTTCACAAATAATAGCATCTGGCATTTCCTGTTTTCCAGACTTCCACATTGCAACCCAATTTTCACAGGCTGTCTTTGCAGGCATCTGCCAGAATTCTCCATATGCAAGCCTGTCTCCTTCAAAAGGAATTCCATTTTCCTGCAAAACCTTCTCAAAAATACGAATTCTCGCTTCAGATAATTCGTTATTTTCCACCCCTACCATAAAATTAATCCGTTTACAGTCATGGTAATCCACAATATGCCGAACCAGCCTTTCAAACGATTCCTCATAGGCAAACAGTACATTGTAACAATTTTCTACACGCCGGTTGATACAAATCACCGGAAGGTTGCGCCTTTGAGCCCGCAATACCAGACTGTTTACAATTTTCATATTCAAAAAAGATTCCGCAAAAATAATCAGCGCAGACAACTTATCCATTGGAACCATATCAAGAATCCTTGCTTCTCCCTGTGAAAAACTGTTCATATTGTCTAACTGCTGAAATACATTAAATACCATTACCTGATAATCTTTCTGTCTGGCATCGTCACAAATAGCACGGACTTGCTTCTGCCTGGTACTATCCTGCACCTTTGCCACACAAACTCCAATAATTTTTTTCTTCTCCAGTGTCGTATCCTCCCTTTTCCATGATAGATTCTATGACTTGTCACATAGTTATTTTTATTATACCATATATCCTGTCAATTGATAACCTTTTTTTGAAATCCGCCCCACCAATATCGCAATCCCAAAAATAACAGGACAGCCCCAAAAAGCGCAAGCACGGCAAAAGCTCCAATTGGCAAAGATTCCTGCCCATCAAAAAGATAATCTGTCATATAAGATGTTGTGTTAAACAAAATATGAATCAGGGCAGGAAGCAAAATACTGCCGGAAACATAGCGCACAAGGCCAAGAACAAAACCAAGGCCAAACGCATAAAGCCCTTGAATCAAATTCATATGATACACACCAAACAAAACTGCCTGTAATATATTAGCAGCCAGAAACGGAAACGCCAAATAAAAGCGGTCTAAAATCGCTCCACGAAAAATCAACTCTTCTGTCACCGGCCCAACAAACAAAACATAAAGCACTGTAATCATCATATCGCTGTCTGTCAGATTCCCCATCACTTGATTATAGCTGTAAAACGCTTCTGGAATCCATACAGCAAGCATGGATAAAAACATCTGGAGAAACAGACACCCACCAATCCCGGTTACCGCAGCAGACAGGATATTTTTTCCACACAACGCAGCATGGTAATCAAACGGCCTCTCCCTCCAGTCTGACCTTCGGTAGAGAATCCCACACCAAATCCCCGACAAAAGCGCACTGACAAGCGAAATAGCAATTACAAATGTCCCATTTCTCATATCTGCCTTTGCAAGATTATCAAACAAATCCATTGTCTGCTGCCCGACAGCCACTCCATAAATCATAATTCCGAACACACAGAGCATATAGGCAAGCATCTGCATCAGAATAATCCCCAGAAAAATCAACAGTGCCCGGATACACACCCTGTTTCTGACAATACGCCAGTTCTTTTCTTCTGTCCTCTGCTCCAAAATATCCTTCCTTTCTTCTATCACGAACTTGAATAAAACTTTTTTCTGCACAACACTTTTCAGAAAAAAACAGCCTGAACAGGATCTTTCCTGTTCAGGCTTATAGCTTCAACTGGACTCCGCCAAACTATCTTTTTCTTTGTAAAAACTCTGGAATCTTAATTCCATTGTCATCAGTAGCCGGACGGCTGTATCCACTGCCTGCTGTCGCCGCAGTCGCAGCACTTCCTGTTGTAACAGGTCTCAGGTTACTGCCTCCAACCCGCTCTGCCTGTACAGGTTTTGGTGACACATTGACTGGCTGTCTCGCCGATACAACATTTTGCGTCGGTGTCTGTCCTTCCCTTGTTGGAAAATTCGTCTTTGGCTGTGGTACTTTTCCAAAAACAGGCTTGGACTTAGTAGCTGCTAAGTCCGGACCTGCACCATCATTGATCAGTCCTGTCGCAATTACAGTAATCTGAACCTTGTCCTCATCTTCATCTCCATCAACCACACCAAAGATAATATTGGTATCCTCGCCTGTCAAATCCTGTATGTAGGTAACCGCTTCACTTGCTTCCTGCAAAGCCACATAGCCGGAAATGTTGACAATTACATGGGAAGCGCCCTCGATCGTTGTCTCCAATAAAGGACTGGAAATTGCCTGCTGTACGGCATCCAGACATTTCTCATCGCCGCTTCCAACACCAATTCCGATATGGGCAATCCCCTTATCTTTCATAACCGTCTGAACATCGGCGAAGTCAAGGTTAATCGTACCACGCCCATTAATCAAATCGGTAATTCCCTGTACACTCTGCTGTAATACTTCATCCGCCTTTAACAGGGCATCTTCCATAGAAGTACGTCGATCTACAATATTCAAAAGCTTGTCATTAGGAATTACAATTAATGTATCCACATGCTCTTTTAAATGTTCAATTCCAGAAAGAGCGTTATTCATACGACTCCTTGCTTCAAAAGTAAACGGCTTTGTCACAACGCCTACCGTCAAAATCCCAAGGCTCTTGGAAATTTCAGCGACAACCGGCGCCGCACCTGTTCCGGTACCACCACCCATTCCACAGGTGACAAAAAGCATGTCCGCTCCCTTGATCAACTCTGTAATTTCTTCTTTATTTTCTTCTGCCGCAGCCTGTCCAACTTCAGGATTGGCTCCAGCCCCCAGCCCCTTGGTCAGTTTTTCCCCAATCTGCATCGTTGTAGATGCCTTGCAACTCATCAAATGCTGCTTATCCGTATTAATAGCAATAAACTCTACTCCTGCAATTCCTTCATCTATCATTCGATTGACTGCATTATTTCCGCCGCCACCAACTCCAACAACAATAATTTTTGCAGCGTACTCCGCATTTCCTGATTTAATTTCTAACAAGGCGCTATTCCTCCATTTCTGCTCTCGGTTAATCTTGCAGGTAATCATTACAACTCCATCATAATCACATTTACCCTAACTTATATAATACTCATTTATCATCTAATAATCAAGAGCATATTTCCTCTTTTTTTTGATTTTTTCTTTCACCGGTTCCTGTTCATCCTGCCCAATCCCCGTATTATTGAGGTTCTTTCGTTGATTCCTCTTTTGTTTTTTCTTTTTTGTTATTTTTCTTTTTTTTCGACTTTTTTTCACTATTTAAAATAATCCTATCACCCTCTTGAAAATTTTTCATATCAATCGTCCCTTTAAGGCCTTTCTCTGTTGCTGTTTTTAGCACACTGGAAAGCGCTGACATTTCATCATCATACATCTCCTTTTTTCCAAGCATAATATCAATATTGCCAGAATACAGCACAACATCTCCATCAGAAACATGGATTCTTTTGGCTGGTATCTGATAATGGCTGATCAGCTGTGACAAGTTCATAATAGTCGCAAACAGGGAGTTGTCTTTTACATCAAACGCCTCCCCTACTGCAAATGCCACAAAATTAATTCCTGTAACAACTGGGACTCCTTCTTTCTTTTCCTGCATACTCTGCAGAACAACCCCATCTCTGTCAAAATAAATATACTGCCCCATATAGTTGATACAGCCGCTGATCGTCTTGTCATAGACATGCAGCTTCACTGTATGGAGATTCTCACAGCTCACCTCAATATCCTCCACAAAGGGAAGCTTATTTATCCCAAAAAACCTGTTATATAGAGAAAAAAACAAAAGATTATCCGAATATTTTCTGGTAAAAACCGAATTTTTAATCTCTTCTTCTGAATAGATCTCTGTCCCCTCCACCTTTACCGTGTCAATCTTCAGCCCAAAAAAGATAAAACAGGCAACTCCCAGTATTATCGCAATAATAAATAAAAATTTCTTAAGCCAACGCATACTTATGTATTCCTCTATTTTTGTTTAATCTGACGCGAAACGCCAAGTACAAGTCCCATCTCCACCATAATAATAATTGCAGAAGTTCCTCCATAACTAACTAAGGGCAGCGGAATTCCAGTAGAAGGCATCGAATTTGTAACCACAGCAATATTGATAATTACCTGGATTGCAAGTTGTATCATAACACCAACACAAAGCATTGTTCCAAATAAATCCGGTGCATGGCATGCCACTACCACGATGCGCCAGAACAATGCCAGAAATGCCAGGATCACAAGAAACGCTCCTACTACACCAAGTTCCTCACAAATTACTGAAAAAATCATATCATTATATGCCTCTGGAATAAATCCCAATTTCTGCATACTTTGGCCAAGTCCTTTTCCAAAAAGGCCACCAGATGAAATCGCATAAAGACCCTGCCGGATCTGAAACGCTTTGGGATGATTTTCCACATCCAGCCATATCATAACACGCTCGATTCGAAATCCCTCTCCCAAAAGCAGCACTGCCGCAAGCCCGGCGCCTGCTGCAAGAATGATAAGCAAAAAATAACCTTTCTTTTTACTTGCCACAAAACACATCCCAAAGGTAATCCCGGAAACGATAATTGCCGAACTTAAGTTTTCCAACAGAATCAGCCCAATTAACGGAGACATATAAATAAGAATCCTGATAAATCCGGCAATGCTGTCCAAATCCCTTCTCCGCTGATACACCGCATAGGCAATAAATAAAATTGCCGCAATCTTTGAAATCTCAGAAGGCTGGAACTGCAGGCTGCCAATCTTTAACCAACGCTTCGCACCATTATACTCTTCTCCAATTACAAGAACAATCCCCTGTAAAAACATAGCCGCCACATACAAAACACTAATCAGCGTAATCTTTGTACGAAAAATATTCTGCATTAATACCTGATAATCAAACAAGGAAACAACAAGCATCCCGAACGTTCCAAGAAGCAAACAGAATAACTGTGTTTTTACATAACGAAACGGATTATTTTTTAAGGCTGCAGTATATGCGCCTGCGCTGTAAATCATAACTACACCAAACAGTGCAATTCCAATGGTAAGAAAAAACAATACAAAATCATATTGACGCGTATATGTCATCCTTTTTGTTGGTCTGTTATCCGAGTATCGGCGTCCACTATCGGAATATTTTCGTTCCGTATCCGAATATCGGCGCCCACTATTCGGGTATTGGCGTTCCGCATCTGAATATCTGCGGTTTTTCTTTGTAGAAGAACCACGGTAAGCATATTCTGATCGTTCCATATATTCTCCATTTCTGCGCATATCACTGCATCAGACCTTTCTTATTTTAATCCCCTTACATATTCTTTAAAAAGCGTTCCACGTTCCTCATAACTTTTAAACATATCCCAGCTTGCACAGGCAGGGGAAAGTAAAACGGCATCACCCAGTTCTGCCTGTTTACTTCCTGCCCTGACAGCTTCCTCTAAACTATCTGCCATAATAATATTGGTAAATCCTTTCTTCCTTGCCGTCTCTGCAATCACATCCTTTGTCTCACCAATCAGCACCAGACATTTTACCTTTCCCGCAAAAGAAGCAATCCATTCCTCATAAGAAGATTTTTTATCGTAGCCGCCTCCAATCACAACGGTAGGCGATACCATTGCCTCTACTGCTTTAATGGCAGCGTCGGGATTTGTCCCTTTAGAATCA
Source organism: uncultured bacterium (assembly GCA_947651225.1). Lineage (GTDB taxonomy): Bacteria > Bacillota > Clostridia > Lachnospirales > Lachnospiraceae > Butyribacter. The sequence goes on from CANSYK010000012.1 coordinate 51,360, forward strand.
TTATAGTATTTAACACCATTGAACTCACGGACAAACTCAATGCGGTGTTCTACAGCATGAAATTCCCGTACCGCCTTTCTGATACAGTCAACTGGCACTCCTGCATGCATAGCAATAGCAACTGCTGCCATCACATTTTCATAATTGTGTTTTCCCAAAAGTTCCATATCATGAATCCCGCAAATTGGAATCCTTTCCGTATCACAATATATAATCTGTTCCTCTTCTAACCAGATTCCCCGTTCTAATATATGATTACTGCTGAACCAAAATACGTCCGCAGGCAAATCTGCCGCAATTTTTTGCAGATAAGCATCTTCATAATTTAAAATGCATATCTGCTCCTTTGTCTGATTTTTTGCAATATTTGCCTTCGCCTCCACATAACACTCCATTGTATGATGCCGGTTCAAATGATCCGGCGTAATATTTAAAATCGCACTAATCTGTGGACAAAACCTTTGTACCGTCTCCAACTGAAAACTGCTAAGTTCCGCAACCGTAACCGAATCCTCTTTCATAGAAAGAGAGTATTCCGTATAAGGCATACCAATATTTCCCACAACAAAAACGCTGTCAAAATATGTTTTCATAATTTCACCTGTCAGCGCTGTTGTTGTTGTCTTGCCATTCGTTCCTGTAATCGCAAATACTTTCCCTTTTCCACACAGCCAGGCAAGTTCAACCTCACCCCAAACTGGAACCTTCCGCTCCTCAAATTCTATTACAAATGGAAGGTCTGTCGGAACTCCAGGACTTAACACGACAATCTGGATTTTATCCATCACCTCTTGTGGAAGTTCCCCTAAAATCAGACTAAATTTTAATCCCTCCGGCAGCTTCTTCTGAATCGTTTCGTATTCCAACTCCGCATTACTGTCAAATAAAATAATCTCTGCCTGCATTTTATCCAGAAGCTTTACCGCCGCAATTCCACTGATTCCCGTTCCCACCACTAAAAAAGTCTTGTCCCTTAGTTCCATTTTTACACCTCGTCTTTCTCCATTTTGGATGCTCTTGTAGCCTTCTCTCCAATCCTTATAACCCAGCAAGCGCTACCAGGCACATCAATGCCGTTATTATCGCAAACACTGTAACAATTCTCATTTCCGACCATCCACACTGCTCAAAATGATGATGAATCGGCGCCATTTTAAAAATACGTTTTCCATGGCTTATTTTATAATATCCCACCTGAAGCATTACAGAAAGCACTTCAATCAGATAGACCAGCCCGACAATTACAATAAAAACCGGAAGCTTCAAAACGAGCGCAGCCGAAGAAACAAAACCGCCCAGTGCCAGCGAACCAGTATCTCCCATAAAAACCCTTGCCGGATAGACATTATATACCAAAAATCCCATCAATGCCCCTGCCACCGCCGAAGTGATAACAGAAAGCCCACTGTTTGTTCCAATTGCCACCACCGTAAAAAATACAGCAACTAGCAATGTCACACTAGAAGCTAATCCATCCAGGCCATCTGTAAAATTAGTCCCATTGACTGTACCAAGCATAACCAGAAAGGCAAAAACCACAAACATCCAGGGCGGCATCTCTATATAAAACCCATTTCGCATCCCTCCAGTAAATGGAATTAAAATCTCAGGTTCTAACTCTAAAACCTGCAGATAATAAACAGTAAAAACCGCTGATATAATAAGCTGCAAAGAAAATTTCTGCCATGCTGTCAGCCCAAGGGAACGCTTCATTACAATTTTAATATAATCGTCTAAAAAACCAATCACCCCAAAACCTACTGTCGCAAAAAGCACCAGCAGTGTTTCCTTATGGCCATCCATATAAAAAAGTGTTGTGAATACAACAGACAACAGAATAATCACGCCGCCCATTGTCGGGGTTCCCGCCTTTTTCTGGTGGCTTTTAGGACCATCTTCTCTGACGTACTGTCCAAATTTCAACATTCTAAGAAAAGGAATGATAATCGGACACAAAATAACACTAATGGAAAATGCAACCACAACAGGTATCAATGTGTTTAAATATTTCATCCGAACGCTCTCCAATCCGTAACTGCCTTTTCTATGGCAATTACTCCAGTCCTTCCTAAATCACATACTGTACCATTGTAATGCAACCTTCCATGGAAATCAACCACCACCTCAATTCAGTTTGCCTCTTTTTTCTTCTGAGGTTCGACACCAAGATATGGTAAAGCATCATCTAAAAGTTCCGAAATAACCGGAGCCGCAATTTGCCCTCCATAATAAATCCCTTCTGGCTCATCAATCAACACAATTGCAAGAACTATTGGGTTATCAGCTGGCGCAAATCCAAGTGTGGAAGCAATATATTTGTTACTGCTTCGCGGCAGCTTTTCCGAAGTTCCTGTCTTTGCTCCAACCTCATATCCAGACACAGCGGCTTTTGAACCAGAACCTTCTGATACGACGGAAGCCAAAATCTTTTTCATGTTCTCTGAAGTTTCTTTCGAGACAACATTCTCTTCTTCCTTATAGCTTAACTTTTTTACAACTGTTTTGTCGGCACTTTCTAACTTTACCCCAAAATGAGGCGTTATCAGCCTGCCACCATTAATAACGGCACTTACCGTAGTCAAAAGGCGAAGCGGTGTAAGCTGGAAGGACTGCCCAAAAGTCATTGTAGCCAATTCTACTGCCCCGACATTTTCCTTCTGATGCATAATTGTAGCCGCTTCTCCTGGAACATCTACCCCTGTCTTTTCCAGAACCCTAAGCTTTTTCAAATACTCAAACATCCCATCTACACCAAGGCGTGCCCCAACCTCCATAAATACCGGATTACAGGAATTCTGCACCCCTTGTACAAAGGTTTCTGCCCCATGGCCTGCTGTCTTATGGCAGCGGATTTTACGGTCCTCTACAACTTTATAACCCGGACAGCTAAAAGTATCCGTCAACTTTACCACATTTGCTTCCAATGCGGAAGTTGCTGTAATCACCTTGAACGTAGAACCCGGCTCATAAGTATCACTGACACAGGCATTTCGCCACATCTGATTTAAAAGTTCCTGTTTCTTTTTTTCACTCACTTCCTTTTTTAAATCCAGTTCAAATGGGTTATTCAAATCAAATTCCGGTGCATTGACCATTGCGTAGATTTCTCCATTCTGTGGATTCATCATAATGACACGTACATTTTTCGCATTTTTTGCCTCCATCACCTTTTCTGCTGCCTGCTGCGCAAACTTCTGTAAATTCACATCCAGGCTGCAGTACAGATCATCTCCCGCCACTGGCTCAATCCTGTCTTCTGTCGCACCATCAATCTCAATCCCTCTTGCATTTGTTGTCGTCAAAATACTCCCATCCTGCCCCGACAGGTTTTCATCATATTTCACCTCCAGACCTAAAATCCCCTGATTATCCCCACCTGCAAATCCTATTACTTTAGAGGCAAGCTCATTATACGGATAATATCTCTTGTAATCCTCATCCACCATTACCCCATCTAGATTCATTTCACGAATCTGATCTGATATTTCCTTTTCCACATTTGTCTTAATCTTTTCACGGGAAGTCTGCTTTTCCACACGTTCCCGCACCTTTTTTTCATCAAGCTCCAGTAAGTCCGACAGAACACAGACTACCTTTTCTTCGTCCGTAATCTGATTATGTATTACCGATATAGTAGACACCGGTTTATTTCCTGCAATCTCAACACCATTCCTGTCATATATTTTCCCACGTTCCGCCTTGATTGCACGCTCTCTTTGCTGTACCTGCTTTGCCTTTTTACCGTAATAATCCGCTTTTGCAAGCATCAGATAGGACAGCCTTCCCGTCAAAAGAAGCGTTAACAGACATATAACGGCAAAGGAGAAGAAAATCCTTTGCCGTTGTGCTGTTTTACAATTTCTCATTTCGTTCTGCCTCCGCAAAAAGTTCTTACTCAATCCTTATTTTGCAAAAACAAAACTTATTCCAATAACTTTTAAGAATGAACAAATTGGCCAAAATTAGTCCTGGCCTTCTTCGGAATCACTTTCAGCAACATTGTACTCTTTGTTGCTAAAGCCTCCCTTTGGAACCTCCTTTGTCGACGGAATCTTAATATCGGTAGCTTTTGTCTTATCTTTCTTTTTTGTATCATCACTCTGATAAATCCCAAGTAACGGCAGAACTTCTTTCATAATCTGGCTGGAAAACTGAGTCGCATAAATACTATGTGCCTGATCGTCTACATTTGGCTCGTCAATAATAACATAAACCACAACCTCCGGCTTGTCTATCGGTGTAAAGCCAGCAAAGGAAACCAGATAATTTCCTCTTCCCGTCGGATGCTTTTCTGCTGTACCCGTCTTTCCTCCAATCTGATAGCCAGGTACGCTTGCCGGGTTAGCCGTTCCTTTTTCTACTGTCTGATACAGATAATCACGGATTTTTTCGCTGGTCCCCTCTGTAATCACTTTGCGTACCAGCGCATTTTCTTTGGAAGAAACCAACGCACCTGAAGCATTGGTAATCTCTTTTACAACATGAGGCTCATAATAATTACCACCATTAATCACAGCCGAAAAAGCTGCGGCAAGCTGAATCATCGTTACAGTCTGCCCCTGTCCAAAACTGGAAGTCGCAAGCTCTACTGAACGCATTCTGTCTTTGGAAAACACACCGCCTGCGCCTTCTCCTGGCAAATCAATCCCCGTTTTCTGTCCAAAACCAAAATCGCTGACATACTCCACAAACTTTGTCCTGCCCAATTTTGCACCAAGCTGCATCATCACATCATTGCATGATTCCATTAGCGACTGGCAGATATTAATCATTTGATGCCCGCCCGCTGCGTAAGAAACACATTTAATCTGTACTCCATTAACCTTCTGAAACCCATCACAATAATACAGCTTATTTGGATTCGTCACCCCTTCATCCAGACAAGCCGCTACGGTAATCGGCTTAAATGTAGAACCCGGTTCAAATGCATCACTAATACAAAAATTTCTCCACAGCTTATTGAGTTCTTCTGACTTTTTCTTATCGGACATTTTTTCAATCTCTTCTTCTGAATATAAAACCGATAAATCCCTTGGATTATTCAAATCATATTCTGGATAGGAAGACATTGCATAAATCTCCCCGTTTTGCGGATTCATAATAATACAGCCCATATTTAAAGAACCAATTTTTTTCTGGAACTCATTCATCTGACGCTCTAAAATCCCCTGAACATTCGCATCAATTGTTGTAACAATATTATTTCCATTCAATGGATTTTTGATGGTTTCCACCAATTCTAACTCGGAATTAAAATAGCCATACCTGCGTCCATTGGTTCCCGAAAGCTGACTGTTATACTGATTCTCAATCCCCCAGATTCCAATATCTTCCGAAGAACAGAATCCAATAATTTTACTTGCAACAGTCGAATAAGGATAATACCTCTCATACCTCTCTTCAAAGATTACCCCTTTTATATTTTTCTTTTTATCCTTTTTCACAAGTTCTTCAAATTCCGTGACCTGATCCTTATCTAACCCTTTAAAATCCTGCATCAGATAATACTGCAACTCCGACTGCTCCTCTAATATCTTTTTTAACGTTTTTTCCGAAATCCCAAATACTTTCTTCAAGGCTGCCGAAGTAGCCTCTATATATTCATCCTGTGTTGCAATCAGAACCGGGTCTATAGCAAGGTCATACACCTTTCTGCTGGCTGCCAGCTTATTGCCATTCCGGTCTGTAATGTCACCTCTTTTATACTTAATCTCATTGCTCCGGTAACTCTGCTGCGCTAAGACCTTTTTTTCTGCCTCTGTTCCCTTTGCCTTTCCAAGATAAACAACCCTTATGAGCAGTCCGCCGATAAAAACCATCACAAACAGAAAAACAATCAAAATCCTGCCAAACAGTTTTCTGGTGCCAACCTTATTAAATTTTCTGGTATCTACCGCTTTTCTGCCCATATCGTTTACCCCTTAGTCATCTGCACCTGGTATATCCGCATATTGCTTTACCATATCACTCTTTTTACTGTTGTATTTATAAATCTGATTCTTTTCTGCCTGTACCATTTTTAACTTCTTCGTCGCTTTTTTATAAATTTCAGCTAAATCAACAGAAGATATAATCTTTTCATATTCTATATCATTATCTTCTTTCTGTTGTGAAATTTCTGATTGCAGACTGACAATCTGACTTTTCATATTTCTCACCTCATATTGTGTAGAAAGATAAGAAAAGCCGCAGATTGTAACCGCAGATAACATAGCTGTCAAAAAAACAAACGCTTTTCCGCTAATTCCCGGCATACGGGCAGGCTTTCGCACCGGATACCGCCGCGGCTCCGGCCGTTCTTGTATCCTTTCCCGCCTTTTAGGCGCTGCGCTTTCTTTGCGCACGGTATTTCCATCTACATAGGAATGCGCATAATAGCCAGAGGACTGCCTTGTCTGTCTTCTCTCTCTGCCATCATTCTTCCAGTCAGTAGCCATACTGTCAACTCCTTCCATTTCTTTTAAATATGCTCAAATACTCTTAATTTCGCACTTTTCGAACGTGGATTCTCCTCTATCTCTTTTTCTGACGGCAAAATCGGTTTTCGGGTAATCTGCTTCCCCAAAGACTTTTTTCCACAGACACATACCGGAAAATCCGGTGGACAGGTGCACGGAAACTGCGCCTGCCGAAATGCCTGTTTTACAATTCTGTCCTCCAAAGAATGAAAGGTAATAATACAAAGCCTTCCTCCCGTATTTAGCAAATCAATCATTTCACTGATGCTGTTTTCCAATACCTCCAGTTCATGGTTGACTTCAATCCGTATTGCCTGAAATGTTCTTTTAGCGGGATGCCCGCCTCTCTTTTTTACTTTCATCGGAATCGAGTAGCTGACAATTTCAGCAAGCCTTCCAGTTGTACGAATCGGTTCCTTTTTTCTCTCAATTACAATATTCTTTGCAATATTCTTTGCAAACTTATCCTCTCCATAATCACGGATAATATGAAACAATTCCTGCTCTGTATATTCATTTACAACATCTGCTGCTGTAAGTTCTGCCCGGTTGTCCATCCTCATATCAAGCGGCGCATCCATACGATAGGAAAATCCTCTTTCCCCTGTATCCAGCTGAAAAGAGGATACCCCCAAATCCAGTGTAATGCCATCCACTTTTTCTATCCCAAGGCTGTGTACAACCTCTGCCGTCCGCATATAATTGCTTCGTACAATGGATACTTTCTCCCCATACTCCGCCAGCCGCTCTCTGCTGACGGCAATCGCATCTTCATCCTGGTCAATCCCTATAAAACGGCCATGTTTTCCAAGTTCAGAACACACTGCACTTCCATGCCCGGCACCGCCAAGTGTCCCATCTACGTAAATGCCATTCTCTTTGACCGCAAGGTTCGCAATCACTTCCTCTAACAGTACTGATTTGTGATTAAATTCCATTTTCACACCACTCTTCTATAAAGAAATATCCAGTTCATCCATTGTTTCTTCTAATGCTTCATCATCCTCCTGCATTTCCTGCTGTTTTAATCTCTCTTTATCCCAGACCTCAACACGGTTCATCATGCCGACAAAAACCACCTCTTTTTCCAAGGCAGCAATCTCCCGCAACAGTGAGGGAACTAAAATTCTTCCCTGCTTGTCCAAAACAACTTCCATTGCCTTTGATAAAAATTGTCTTTGCATCTTTCGTGTATTCTGGTTGGAAGGAAGTTTCTGTAGCTTTTCAACAAAGTTTTGCCATTCTTGCTGTGGATATAAAAAAAGGCAGCCATCGAGCCCTCTGGTTACAACAAAGTTTTCTCCCAGTTCTTCACGATATTTGGCAGGAATGATGACCCTGCCCTTGGTATCAATAGAATGCTCATATTGTCCCATAAACATGGCCATCACCTGCCTCTCTTCCCCTTTTGAACCAACTATTCACGCATAGTCGCAAAAATCAGGCAGATGAAATCCTGACACCTGCGACTATGCATGAGAAATGTTCTCCACTTTCATGGTCTTTTCTTCCACTTTCACCCACTTTCCTCCACTTACTATGCTATTCTATCTCTTTTTTGGGAATTTATCAAGTAATTTTTCGAAATTTACAAAACTTTTGGTTACTATTCGCACAAAAACAGAACACCATTTTGCTTTTCCAAAATGGTGTTCTGTTTTCCGTTTTTCCAAATTTTTTAATAACTTCCACTCCAAAAATACTGCTATTCGCTATATTTGCCCCAAATTTAGCCAATACAGCCTGCTACACCTCTTAAATTTGAGCCAAATCTCCCACAAAGTGGGAAGCACATCTTGCAAAAATCAATTTTCAAACACACTCTAAGCCTTTTCTGCTTTCCGCTTCTTTCCCTTCCACCATTGATAAAGCAAAATGCCAAAAGAACCCAGACATAATATCCCAGACAACAACTGTGACACCGGAATCTGTGTTCCAAATATCTTTAACTGATCAGTCCGAAGTCCCTCAATCCAAAGCCTCCCAAGACCATAGCCACACAGATACATCAAAAACAACTCTCCCTGAAACCTTCTTTTTTTTGTGTGCCATAAAATAATGAGCAAAACCACAATATTCCAAAGGGATTCATATAAAAAAGTAGGATGCACCTGAATATACTCCACTCCATCCAATGTAACGATATGACTTAGCAATTCCTTTGTAACATCACCAGCACGGACATCGGAACGCCTTATCTGCATCGCAAACAGGTTATTCGTATACCCGCCAAATGCTTCCCTGTTAAAAAAATTGCCCCATCTGCCAAAAATCTGTCCAATTAAAAGGCCTGTACAGGCAATATCCAATAATTCATAAAAAGAAAGCTTCCTGATTCTGGCAAACACAAACGTCGTAATCACTCCACCGATAATGCCGCCATAAATTGCCATACCACCGCCACGGATATTAAAAATTTCAATCAGATTCTGGCTGTAATACTCCCAGCTAAACAAGACATAGTAAAGTCTCGCACTAATTACGGCAAAAATAATGTCCCATAACGCAAGATCCAAAATCATTTCCCCGTTCTGATTGAGACGTTTTGCCTCCCAGCTTGCCATCAAAAAGCCCGCCACCATTCCAAACGCAATAATCATGCCATAATAGGCAATCGAAAAACCACCAATCGAAATTGTTTTCCCCACATGCTCCAGTGTTATACCCAGATTAGGAAAACGAATATCAGCTCCCATAACTTTTCCTCTCCCTATACATTAAACCGGAACACTATAAACCGAAATTTCATCATGTCTATACAATTCCGTCCTTTCACATTATGTTGAATTTCTTCTACTTTACCAGTTCAATATATACCATAAAATCCAGATTGCGTCAAGGGGTTAGGGGTGACGGTAGGGGTTCAAAGCCTGTTTGGGAAACCTTGTTAATTACAGGCGGCGAACCCCTATAATAATTATCTATTCTCTATTAGAGTTAAGCGTACTAAAACAAAAAGGATATAGAAAAAAGGGAACGGGGGGATTGTAAACATGGGAAATATGGAACATACGCCTGTTGTAAAGGAAGTAACACAGCGTCATATGGGAAAAGTACATGGAAACGTAAGGCGGAATGACGAAATGGTTATGAACTATCTGAAACTACTCGCAAATGGCATTGTAAAAAAACGCCTGTCGCCTTATGAAGCCCATGTAATCAGAGAACGAAAGAACCGTTTGGAGAATTGTAACAGATTTTGGTCTATGGAAACCTATGAAGCCAGTCATGTAAGAGTGTTACTGCGAACCTTTTTATGTAAGGATAAATTTTGCAGTAATTGTAATCAGGTGAAGAAAATGTTACTGCAAAACCGTTTTCTGCCCTATATGGAACAATATAAGGATTCTCTGTATCATATGGTTTTGACCGTTCCAGACTGTAATGGTGAAGAATTGAGGGAAACCATACAACATATGGCTTACTGCTTTAAAACTCTCGTAACGTATCTAAACGGCAACAAAAAAGTGAAGGGAGTAGACCTTTTGCAGTATGGATTTCAAGGCTGTATCCGTTCCTTAGAAGTCACATACAGAGAAGATGTCTACCACCCTCACTTTCATGTAGCCGTTGTTTTGGGGAACAACGGAATTGGGGAGAAGCATATTGCTAATCAATTTTCTGGTACTGGAAACCGCCTGTTTTCTGATTTTGAAGCCATTATCCAGAGGATATGGTGGCTCTTAGTCAATGGAAAGCGGCTTACCTTTGATAATATCTTAGGTGAGAACAACTCTCTCCAGCGGTATAGCTGTATCGTGGATAAATTTCAGTCAGAGGACTATAAGAAACTGTTTGGGTATATGACTAAGATGTACTCCGAGGATAACAGTCGTATGCGGTATGACAACTTCAAGACTTTGTATTCTGCCCTCTCCCATATCCGCCAGATACAAGGCTATGGCGTATTCTATAATGTAAAAGAACTGAATACAGAAGCCTATACCGAACAGGAGTACCAGACGTTGGAAAGCTATCTTGTCTGTGAGGAAAAGCCTGTCTGCTCCTATGAGCCGTTAAGCCGCCTATCTGGCGATGAAAGGTATATCGTGCTGAAAACAAAGCACCGAAAATAAAATTTATTTTAAACTTGAGGTTTTATTTTAAATGAAGTTTATGGGCGAAAATGGTTTTAAACTTATTTTAAAGTAGACTGGAAACACTGTTTTCGTTCAGACAGATTGATAGGAACCAAGTTTAAAATAATTTTACAGGCAAGGGGGTTGTGCCATGGAACGATTTATCACAGATATGATTTACGCCCATACTGTTACGGAAAAGGCGACAGAAATTGAGTTGATGGAAAAACAGCTTTATACAAGGTTGTCTGCTCTTATCTCTGGTGAAGAATACCTACAGATTGAAGAAGAATTGAACCGTTTCTATAATGAGCTGGAAAAAGAGGGATTTTGTAAGGGATTCAGCGAGGGAATACGATTTATGCTGAAATGCTTATAACTATACCAGTCAAAGGGGCAAGGATTTTAGGCGGTTTGTAAGCGGAATGCAGAATAAAAGGATATGTGAACCGCTGTAAGGAATCTGTCTTGTAAGCGATTGAGGAACAGCATTTCAGCCATATGGATTTTCTATCAGACTTTGTAGGACGGAAATAGGACTTTTATAAGGCTTGTAAGCGAATAGGTCGCTTTTCACCGATTGAAACAGCCCTAAAATTGCGTTTTAAGGCTCATTCGGCGGTAGGTGGGGTTATTCTCAGTCAAGCGGTTAAAATGCGTTAGCGGTGATTTCTGGTCATTTAAAATGGGGAAGATTCTCTGTTAAAGGGTATCTTCCCCATCACTGTATCATTCAGGAATTTTCGTCCAGATAGCCAAACATGAGTTTTACCATATTGATTGCCAGGGCTTTTTGTTCCTCTGTCCTGCCATTCATCAGTTGACACCATAGCCGATATTGACCGTCACTGTCAGAAACGATGGAATCAGACAACAGATAATCTATGGTAACGCCCAGACGCTTAGCAACTGCTGCCAGATTTTCTAATGTTAAGCTGCGTTCCCCACGCTCAATCTGCCCGATATAGGCGGTTGAAAGGTTTACATCTTCTGCCAGTCTTTCCTGTGTCAGGTTCAGCTTTAGCCGTTCCTCACGAATACGCTTTCCTAATGCCTGTTGCTCCATGCGGTTTCCCTCCAATGCAAATAGTATATGTAAATGATACTAATTGCTTATGTCTTAGATAATCCGCAGGTTGCGTTATTTATATATGCTGTTAGTTGCTTTTTGCTGTGCTATGTGCTAAGATGGTGCTTAGTAGGAGGCATGGCATTATGAAAGTGATATTGAGCAGAAAAGGCATGGATAGTAAATCAGGGGGTATGGCAAGCCCTATTTTGCCAGACGGTACGCTGTTTTCACTCCCTATTCCAGATAAAACGATAGGAACGGCATACAAGGCTTTGACTTATAAGGGGCAAGGTTTAGAGAAAATCATCAGTCAGCTAGGCCCTAAATTTGATTTTGGCAAAAACCAGACCTGTCACCTTGACCCCGACATATACGAGGATATAGAGGGCAGAACGGCAACAGATGAATGGAAACCCGCATTCGGACAACATGGCGTATCTGCTGTACATCTGGATAAATTGGGCGTAGGCGTGGGCGATATATTTTTATTCTACGGAATGTTTCAAAAAACGATATATCAGACCGATAAAACGCTGTGTTTTGACCGTAACGCACCTATTGTCCACATCATCTACGGCTATATGAAAGTGGGAGAAATATTGAGGGAGAAACAGGAAATTGAGCGTTATTCCTGGCACCCACACGGCATAAACCCAGACCGCCCGAATAACCGTTTATATCTGCCCGATACATACGGCACATTCCAGTATGATGATTCACTGGTACTTACAAAGAGGGGTCAGGACAATCGGCGGCTATGGGCTTTGCCTGCGTTCTTTGGTAAAGGTGACATATCTATTTCATGGCAAGGCGATAACCGCCCTACACTAAAGGACGGATATACAGAATTAAATTCTGCTTGCAGAGGACAGGAATTTGTTGTAAGTGCTTCTACCCCGAAACAAGAACGGAATTTATGTGAATGGGTGGACAGATTGATACAGAACAGTATGCCAAAAACTCTATGATATGGAATGGAAATCACGCACTAAACGCAAAGGAAGCAACACAATATGGAAAAGAAATATCCTTTTGAAACTATGACTGTTGAAGAAATGGCAGACGCTATGGATAAGGCTCTGGAAGATGTAGCAGAAATACCAGAGGAAGAATTGATAGAACAGGACGTTGAATATGGCTATTTTGAAGATGATTAAAATCGGGGTGATGAACTATGAAAATAACGATTGAACAGGTGAAGGAGTTCGCATGGCAGCAGATGGACGCTATGTGGCATGACAATTCTGGAACTGCTACAGCTGATATGGTGAAGTTTACCCATAAGGATTATTACATAGTTAATCCGTGGATGGACGAAAAAACGCAAAAAGCGGTAGACCCCTATAAATACTATGGGGAACGCAGAACGGAACAGTTTATTGATGAAGCTATCAGAACTATCAAGCGGAATAGGGAAATTGAAGAGAAACACAAAAATAGGAGATAATCTTATGAAGCGAAGATTTATCGCAGTAACCTTGATAGCAACAGCACTTCTCTCAGGCTGTGGAAACAATCAGGTAACGACATCTATAGAAAGTCAGGTAACAGAAGCACCTGCCACAAAAAATAGTGAGCTAACTGTATCTGATAACTGGTGGAAAAACAAGTTGTATAAAGAGCCAACGGCAGGCATGTACTTCTGGATAAAAGAGATAGAAAACAGTCTTTTTATGGTGGTAAGCGGCATCCCCAATGGCGATTTGTCTATGGAGTCATGTATTGGAATAATACCAAATACTACTGATAATTATACCATCTATGATGATAACCACATTCAGTTTCAGGTAGAGTCAGATACTAACACAATACTATTGTATAACCCAGATGATGACCAGTGTGTTATTTATACGGATTCTAAATACGGTGGTTCTCCTATAGTTTCGGGAGTGTATGACCAAGTTTTACAGCATGAGACAGAACAGGAAATAGAACAAAACACAGAACAACCAGAGGTCACACAGGAAGAACAGCCCCAAGCTACACAAGAGCCTGAATTATCTGCCACCCCATCAGAAGATAAACAGCCTGATGATTTCTATACGGACGGTGATTACACCACCTATGGCAGATACCAGTGCTTTGAAACAGACACTTTTGTATTTGCAGAAACCCAGAACGGTTCACTGGTACTGTACTTTGAGCCAGAAGCAGAAACCTTTGTTTTCGACAGGAACGGCGCAGATACCGGATGGGAATTTATCAACAGGGAATTTGAGGACAGAGTATATACATCTGCCATTATTCAAGATAATGAACTAATCATCACTTCTACAGAATCTTGGAGATATGACGGCACATATATCCAACTGCCCGATGTATATACTGATGGAGAGGGGGAATAAAAATGTCTGCCAGTCTGGAAATGGTCAATCATTTTAATTATATGGACAGAAACGGACAAATTTTCTGTAAGCGACAGGATAAAGTGCGGAAAGTGGCTCCAGAATATAAAGGTTGTGACGACTGCCCCTATCTTTTCGGCTCTTTACAGGGAATGGGCGTTGAATGTATATGGGAAGATATAGTGCCTCCCCCTGCTCCTTGTGGATATTATGTGCATGACCCAAAAGAAGAGTTTACACGGGTATCCAGTCTGCTTGACGAGGGAATTTTGAAAAAAGGGTAACATAATAGCCATAGAAACCATAACAGTTTCTATGGCTATGCTTTATTTACAGAATTTCTGATTTAGTAATATCAAAATTTACAAGAGCATTGGAAACACGAATATACCGCTTGTCAAAGTCTTCAATCATATAGAACTCCTTTGAGGAATCATTCTTATAAGGTTTCAGCACTCCCAACTGGAACAATTCTGAATAATATGCAAGCTCACTTGGTGGGAATAAGAAAGTTCCAGCAGGAGGAAGAGATTCTACAGGAGGTTTAAAAATCTGCATGTAAAAATACTCACAGTCCAGTAAATAATCCGTATCCTCTACATAACCAATTTTAACGCCGTCACATTTTCTTCTGATTTCACAGAACAAGCTTACATTCTGTTCAGGGCTTGAAAGCAGAGATAGATACTTACATTTTTTGAGTGCAGACCTGACTGCACCCAGAAATTGTTGCGCCTTCTGCCCCAGAACCGCTTGTTTCTTTAAGATATCCGATATACATTTAGCTTCCAGCAATAAGTTGTCCCCTTCACGGTATCCTCCAAAAATCACTTCCGCACCCGTGTTTACATCCATACATGAGCCGCTAAACTTAATCTTATTTTCAACCTTTTCTTGACACATAAATTGCCCTCCTTTTGATTTTGCGTTTGTCTTGATTCAGCCACTCAAAAAACTTGTCTTTTGGCACAACCATACGTTTGTTGAGATAAATCGTAGGGAAATCACTGGAATTCATAAGTTCATACGTTTTCCCTTTAGAAATCCCCAAAACCGACTGAACATGTTTTGCCTGCATAATGATTGGTAAATCTTCTTCGGAACAGTAGTTCATCACATCGTTCTCCTCTCTTTATTATTTCCTATTCTTGTCTGAATCGTGTTTCTATTGACAGTATAACACATGAGCCGCTACCTGTCAATGGACTTTTTATTTTTTCTTAATCAGGAAATAATCTTTATACTATTTACTTTTTGAATAAAAAGGAGTATAATAGCAATATCATCGGAAAGGAGATACAAATAACATGGGAAAAACTTCTAAAGAAGATTTAGCAAGCATAGTAGGACAACGGTTAAAAGAACTCCGCAAGGCAAAAACAGATTTAGGGCAAAAAGATGTTGCTGACGAAATCGGTATTACCAAACAGGCTTTAAGCAGTTACGAAAGCGGCAGGCATCTTCCCGACCAGACTATCCTCATTGACCTTGCAAAATATTACGGATGCACCGCTGATTACCTTTACGGACTGACAGAAAAAATGAATCCATCATCTACGGACTATTCCAAGCGAGATAGCGTAAATCGCTTACTTCATTCTTTGGATATGGTTGCAGAAGATGAAGGAGACTTTTTAGCTGATTCCATAGCAAATACCATAAATTCATTGTCTCTTAACAACGGAAATCCTCAACGGCGAAATCTTATTGAGTGCATGGGACAGTTGTTCTATTCATTTGCAGAATATATTGAAATGTCAACGTCATATGGAAAGTATTTATCTGAAAAAGTGAGCACAAATGGTTTAACCGCAGATGATATAGCTGTGAAACTGGCGCACATCAGCGGCTTTGATGATATATACAGTATAATAGATGACATTAGACGGGCTGGTATTTCATCTGTTCTTACCTTTTCTGTAAATGCTAAAAAAGCCTTGCGTATCAGGGCAGGACAACGTACAGGCTCTAAAAAATCATTAAAGATGACAGAATTTGAGGAACAGTTTAAAGAAATGCTTGATAAGGAGGATTGATTCATATGGCAAAACGGGGACAAAATGAAGGCTCTATCCGCAAACGCAAAGATGGCACATGGGAAGCCCGTGTAACGATTGGCATTTCAGCGGACGGAAAGCAACAGCGTAAATCCCTGTATGGAAAGACCAGACAGGAAGTATCCGCCAAAATGACCGACTTGCTGAATAATCTGCAAAAAGGCATTATCACCAATCCTACAGAAATGACCCTTGCCGAATGGCTTGACTATTATATGTCCGAATACAAAAAGCGGTATGTAAAGCCTACTACCTATATCAATTATACGGTAAAGGTAAAAAACCACATCAAACCAGCTATCGGTCACTATAAGCTAAAGGCACTCCGACAGGACATCATTCAGAAATTTGTCAACAGCCTGTCCGATAAGGGGTTAGCGCCATCTACGGTAATAGATGTTTACAAGCTGTTAAGCAACGCCTTAGAAACAGCGGTAGATGACGGCTTGATTGTCCGTAACACCGCTAACAGGGTAAAACTTCCCAAAACAACAAAGCCGCAAATCAATGTTTTAACACAGGAACAGCAAAACGCATTTGTGGAACAGGCGAAAGTGACCTATATGGGAGTTGTCTATATTTTCGACCTCTGCACAGGTATGCGGCTTGGGGAATTGTTGGGGCTGAAATGGCAGGACATAGACTTTGAGCAGAACCAGTTGCACATCAGGAGAATCCTCCGCAAGGTGAAAGACCCTGACAATGCAGACGAACATTGGCACTTAGAATTTGGCACACCGAAAACCCTGTCCAGTGAGCGAACAATCCCTCTCAATGATACGGCTATCAAAGTACTTGCTGATGTCTGGGAGCAACAGGAGAAAAATAAGGAAAAAGCCAGTAGCGCATACGAGGACAATGACCTTGTTTTCTGTACCCAGTTAGGCAGACCTCTTGACCCGAACAATATACGGCGCACCTGTTATTCTATCTGTGAGAAAATCGGTGTCAGTGACATCCACCCTCATTGCCTGCGTCATACTTTCACGACCAGAGGGGCAGAAAATAATGTGGACGTGCGTGTTATGCAGAAATTCTTAGGTCATGCGACCATAAAGGAAACAGCCGATACCTATACGCACGTATTGGACGA